>NZ_JAYLAA010000038.1:0-24142 GCF_035819015.1 Chryseobacterium salviniae
CCCCCCCCCCCCCCCCCCCCCCCCAAAACAAACAAAATAGCGAGTGCGGAAAGCCGGAAATTGCTTCAAATAAAATTATAGTTTTTGAATACTCAATTTCCTTCTAAAAACAAAAACAGCCCAACCAATAATGATTGCGCTGTTTTTTATATTGAACAAGATTAAATTTAATCCAGATTAAGAAGCAACAACTGTTCCTTTAAATGAAAGCGTTTTCGGAGTTTTGCTGTCGCTGGTCGTAACGTTTACGGTTTTCATGAAAGGACCTGCACTTGCTGCATTATAGCTTGCTTCTACAAACCCTTTTTTTCCGGGAAGAATAGGAGTTTTGGTATAGTCTGCCGTTGTACATCCGCAAGATGGGGCAACATTTTCTATCACAATTGGTTTTTTGGAAGTGTTGGTAAATTCAAATCGGATTAATTTCGGTTTTCCCTGAGGGATATTTCCTACATCAATAGATTCTGACTTCCATTTGATCGCATCTGCAAGTACTTTCACAACAGGGTTGCTGTCAGCAGGAAGAATTCCAGCATAGAAAGGAGAAAATGCCATAACCGCTAAAAGCGCTGTAATTTTTAATTTTTTCATGATATAAAATTTTATTTTTGTTTCAAAGAGAAATGTGTTGCATTTCAATACAACAAATGTAATGGCGATAACAGGTTCCTGATGTTAACCGGTTTCAAACATTTGTTAATGAGTTGTTAATAGCCAAAGATAAATAATTTTTTTTGGATAATATTGTTCAGCAAAATGGAAATAAAAAAACTCAATATTATCATTAGCCTGGGGTTTGTCGCAATTATCGGGATACTGATTGCACAGCTGCTCTGGACCCGGCAGGCTTATAATCTTGAGGACAAAAAGTTTAACCAGACCGTAAACATTGCCCTGCTTGAAGTGGTAGAAAAACTGTCGGGCGGAAAAACATCTTTCAGCGAAAGTCCGGTACAGAATATTTCCAATGATTATTATGTGGTAAACATCAACAACGAATTTCATCCCGAGCTACTGGAACATTATCTTAAGACGGAATTTAACCGTTTCCAGATTAATACAGATTATGTTTATGCGTTATATAATTGCCACAGCGACCAGATGATCTATGGAAAATTCATTTCACAGCATCAGGAAAGCCCCCAGGAGAAAGTGATCAAATTTCCCAAACATAAAAATCTTGTTTATTATTTTTCCATCCGTTTTCCGGATAAAACCACGTATCTTATCAGTTCGCTGCGGTTTTGGTATTTGCTTACATTTGCTTTAATCATTATTCTTCTGGTGTATGTGTATTCGATCTACACGATTATTCAGCAGAAAAAATTTGCAGAACTGCAGCGGGATTTCATCAATAATATGACGCATGAATTCAAAACACCGCTTTCTTCGATATTGCTGGCTTCGGAATCTCTTACCAAACAGGATGCTGTAAAAGAAAACCCGAAACTCCAGACCTATACTTCAATCATTACCGAGCAAAGTTATAAACTGAACCGACATATCGAAAAGATTCTCAATATTGCCAAAAACGATGCTTCCGGATTATCCCTGAAACCGCAAAGGATTGTTTTGCTTCCTTTCATTCAGGAAATTGTTGATAGCATAAAACAAAAGAATGAAGATCTCTCCGTGGAAATTGATATTGACAGCAATACATCCATCATTGCTGATGAATTTCACTTTACCAATATCATTTATAACATTTTGGATAACTCCATTAAATATTGTGATACAAAACCTATCATCAATATTTCTTCCTTAAAAGATTCAAAAGCATTATATTTAAGGTTTAAAGATAACGGAATAGGGATTCCTTCTAAAAACCTTCCTCATATTTTTGATAAATTTTACAGAGTGAATACAACAAAAAGCGATGAAGTGAATGGTTTTGGACTCGGTTTATTTTATGTTAAAAAAATTGTCCAGCAGCACAACTGGAAAATTTCAGTTGAAAATAATGCCGATAAAGGAATTACAACTACCCTTACTCTGCCACTTTAATCATTGAAGAGATGGAAAAATCTAAAATTCTATATGCCGAAGATGATGAAACCATTGCTTTCCTGATTCAGGACAGCCTGGAAAACCATTACGATATTTCATGTTACCGCAACGGAAAGTCGGCGCTTGAGGCATTCAATAAAGAAAATTTTGACATTTGCCTTCTTGATATTATGATGCCCGAACTTAACGGCTTTGAACTGGCCGAGCGAATTCGTGAAAAAAATACCGAAATCCCGATTATTTTTATCTCTGCAAAAGCATTGAAAGAAGACCGGATCAGAGGATTGAAAATCGGGGCTGATGATTATCTCGTAAAACCTTTCAGCATTGAGGAATTAATTCTGAAGATCGAAGTTTTCCTCAGAAGATCCAAGAAAACCAACAGTCTTCCATCCAAATTTAAAGTAGGGAAATACACATTCGATCCTAAAAATTATACGCTGCAGAATGCAGAAAATATCATCACTCTTACCCAAAGAGAATCTGATCTGCTTTTCTATTTTATCCGCAATAAAAATACCGTCCTGAAAAGACAGGACATCCTGAAAGCCATTTGGGGCGATGATGATTATTTCATGGGGAGAAGCCTGGATGTATTTATTTCAAGATTGCGAAAAGTACTGGCGGAGGAAGAAAATATTGTCATTGAAAATCTGCACGGCATCGGGTTTCGTTTTTCTGAAAAATAATTTTTGGGTAGATCCTCAAAAACAGCAATCCGTAATTTGCATACGACAATCCTCATTTTGCATACATCACATTCTTGATTTCTCTTCAAATTTGTATTAATAAATCAATAATATGAAATTGAAACAGGTAAAATTAGGAAGCCAGGGACTTATTATCCCAAATATCGGGTTAGGATGCATGGGAATGACAGGATTTGGGGATGCCCATATGTACGGACCGGCAGATGAACAAGAGGCGATTGCAACCATTCACCGCTCTTTGGAAATGGGTGGAAACTTCCTGGATACGGCCGATCTGTACGGTCCTTTTAAAAATGAACAGCTTATTGCGAAAGCAATTGAAGGAAATCGTGACCGGTACATCATCGCCACCAAATTCGGTTGGGAAATTGATGACAATGAACAGATCACCTGGAAAATCAACGGAAGTAAAGACTATGTAAAAAAATCTGTTGAACGATCACTCAAAAATCTGAAAACCGATTATATTGACCTTTATTATATGCATCGACTGGACAAAAATGTTCCTGTTGAAGAGACTGTCGGAGCCATGAGTGATCTGGTAAAAGAAGGTAAAATAGGTTACATTGGTCTCTCTGAAGTATCTTCTGAAACCGTAAAGAAAGCGCACACCGTTCATCCGATTTCAGCGGTTCAGAGCGAGTATTCTCTGTTTGAAAGAACAGTAGAAGAAAAGGGTGTTATTAAAACGCTGAATGAACTGGGAATCGGTTTTGTAGCCTATTCACCGTTGGGAAGAGGTTTTTTATCCGGAAATATTAAAACAATTGATGACTTGCCGGAAAATGATTTCCGAAGAGGAATTCCAAGATTTCAGGAACAGCATTTCCATAAAAATATCGAACTGGTGGAAGCGATTGAAACGATGGCAAAAGAAAAAGAGATCACTTCTTCTCAACTGGCTCTGGCGTGGATCATCAGCAAAGGAATTGTTCCGATCCCGGGAACGAAACGCAGAAAATATCTGGAACAGAACATTGAAGCAGCAAGCATTCAGTTAAACGAATCTGAAATACAGAAGCTTGAAAGTATTGTGCCATTGGGAACGGATACCGGAGCGACATACGATGAATTCGGGATGGGATTGTTGGATTATTAGTATTTCCTTTTCTAAAATTTAAATCTTAAATTAATAATTCAAACCTAACAGGTTTTTGAAACCTGTTAGGTTTATAAAGTAGTACTGTTATGCGCCCCGGCTTGAACGGAGCTCTTTTTGCGCAACGAAGTGAAGCAAAAAAGCGGGAGTGGAAGACGGAAAAAGGCGCCCAAATCTAAGACAGTGTGATGAATCCAAATAATTGTTACCTTTACTATTATAAACCTTAGGTATGAACACCATACAATCTATCTCGCATTTTCACAGACTTTTGTCGCTGCCTGAACCGAAACATCCGATGGTAAGCGTAATCAACCTTTCGGAAAGTGTTTTTATTGAAGATGAGGTCTGGAAAGGTTTTGTGAGCCATTATTATTGTGTAGCCCTGAAACGGAATGCCACCGGAAAAATAAAATACGG
The DNA here is from genome assembly GCF_035819015.1 of Chryseobacterium salviniae. Taxonomy (NCBI): domain Bacteria; kingdom Pseudomonadati; phylum Bacteroidota; class Flavobacteriia; order Flavobacteriales; family Weeksellaceae; genus Chryseobacterium; species Chryseobacterium salviniae. Next base: position 4,237 of record NZ_JAYLAA010000038.1, read on the forward strand.
ACAACAGCATTATGATTATGATAAAGGGGTGTTGAGCTTTACAGCGCCCAATCAGGTTCAACATCTGGATTTACAGGCAATGGATTGCCACAATACAGGATATTTGTTAATTTTCCACGAAGATTTCCTCCTGAAACATTCGCTGGCAAAAACGATTGCTTCTTACGGATTTTTCTCTTATGCCGTTAATGAAGCGCTGCATTTATCTGAAGATGAGGAAAACGATCTGCTTGAAATTTTATTTAAAATTGATAAAGAATGTGAGCACATCGATCATCATACGCAGGAAATTATTTTGTCGCAAATTGAACTGCTGCTGAATTATTCCAAACGGTTTTATGAAAGGCAGTTTATTACCAGAAAAAGCGGAAACCATCATCTGCTGGCAAAATTTGAAGCTTTTCTGAATAATTATTTTAACAACAATTCTGTTGAGAAAGAACTGCTTACCGTTCATGAAATCGCAGAAGCCATGAATCTTTCGCCCAACTATTTAAGCGATCTTCTGCGGGTTCATACCGGACAAAATACACAGCAGCATATCCACGAAAAGCTGATCAGTAAAGCAAAAGAAAAACTCTCAACAACTGAATTATCGATAAGTGAAATTGCTTATGAGCTGGGGTTTGAGCACGCCCAGTCGTTCAGTACTCTTTTTAAAAAGAAAACGAAGATGTCGCCTTTGGAATTTCGGCAGTCGTTTAATTAAAATACGTCCTGGCGGATATTATTCTTATGATTTTTTCCCCAATCCGAAAGCGCTATGATCACCGGTTTGAGGGTTTTGCTATAATCGGTTGAAATATATTCTACGATCACAGGCATCTGTTCTGCATGTACCATTCTTTTTACAAATCCGTTCAGTTCCAAATCTTTAAGCTCATTAGAAAGTACTCTGGCTGAGATGCCCGGAATTTTTCTTTGCAGCTCATTGAATCTGATATTGCCGCTTTCCTGCAGAACAATAATAATTTTAAGCTTCCATTTTCCTCCAATTACATAGATAGCATCTTCAACGGAAGAAAGATATCCGCCACATTCTTCAACCGTAATATGCTCGTCTAAAAGAACATTGTTTTCCATAATTTCAAATTTAACTAACCCAAAGGTTACTGCTAACCTTTTGTTTACTACTAACTTTTGATAAGCAAATGTAGATAAATTTGCTGAAGAAATTTAAAATTTAACAAAATGAAAAACATACTTCACATTATTACAAGTCCGAGAATGGAAGTTTCAGCCAGTAGAAAATTGGGAAAAGCGGTTATTGAAAAAATTCAGGAAAAATATCCCCATGCGGTAGTAACAGAGCGGGACCTTACGAAAAAGCCGGTTCCTATTTTAGAAGAAGCCCATATCAATACTTTTTTTACGCCAACAGAAAACTATTCTCCTGAACAGACAGAAATTAATGAATATTCAACCGGACTAATTTCCGAACTAAAGCAAGCTGATATTATTGTTGTTGATTCTCCTATGTACAACTTTTCGGTTCCGGCATCTCTTAGAGCGTATTTTGATTTTACTTCCAGAGCGGGATATACTTTTAAATATGACGAAAACGGACCAAAAGGGTTGTTGAATAACAAAAAATTATACATTGTTTTCACGTCAGGAAATATTTATTCTGAAGGGCCTTACCAGGTTTATGATTCCAATGTTCCTTATGTTAAAAATATTTTTGGTTTTTATGGTGTTACCGATGTGAGCGTATTCCGTGCAGAGGGCTTGTCGATTCCGGGGATTCAGGAAACCGCTATGGAAAAAGCAATTGAAGGAATTACTATTGATTAATTTTTCAAATATAAGTTAGAAAAGGGAGAATTTAATATGAAACTCTCCCTTTTTTATACGTTTTGGCTAAAGCCGTTTTGATTATTTATAAATGAAAAGCGGGCTAAAGCCCGCTCCTATTGATATCATTCTATCTTATATTTATTCTTCAACTTCAAAAAGCAAACGCTCCCCGAATTTCTCTTCATTAATATTTCCATTTTCATACACCAGGTTTCCATTGACGAAAGTGTGGGTAACCTTTGAATGGAAATTCGTTCCTTCCAAAGGGCTCCAGCCACATTTGTAGAGGATGTTATCTTTTTCTACCTTCCAATTCTGATTTAAATCAACCAAAACCAAATCTGCTTTATAGCCTTCCCTGATGAAACCTCTTTTTTCAATCCTGAATAAAATTGCCGGATTGTGAGCCATTTTTTCAACGATTCTCTCTAAAGAAATTTTTCCGTTTTTATAATTTTCCAGCATCACGACCAGAGAATGCTGAACTAAAGGTCCCCCAGAAGGACATTTTGTATACACATTCTGTTTTTCTTCCCAGGTGTGAGGTGCGTGATCGGTTGCAACCACATCAATTCTGTCATCCAACAAGGCTTCCCAAAGTCCATCTTTATCGTGCTGGGTTTTCACCGCAGGATTCCATTTGATGAGCGAACCTCTTGTTTCATAATCTTCGTTGGTAAAAGTAAGGTGATGAACACAAACTTCTGCTGTGATTTTTTTGTCTTTTAAAGGGATATCATTTCTGAAAAGCTCCAATTCTTTTGCGGTTGACAAATGAAAAACGTGAAGTCGAGCTCCTGTTTTTTTTGCCAGCTCGATTGCTTTTGATGAAGATATGTAACACGCTTCTTCACTTCTGATGAGATGATGAAATTTCACAGGAATATCTTCGCCATATTCATCCATATATTTCTGGGTATTGGCTCTGATCGTTGCTTCATCTTCGCAGTGAACGGCAATCAGCATTTTTGTATTGCTGAAAATATTTTCCAGCGTTTCCGGATTATCAACCAACATGTTTCCTGTGGAAGAACCCAGAAATAACTTTATTCCGGGAACGTTTCTCGGATTGGTCTTTAAGATTTCTTCCAGGTTATCATTTGTTCCGCCCATCATAAATCCGTAGTTGGCGAAAGATTTTTGGGAAGCAATTTCATATTTATCCGCTAATAATTCCTGAGTTACGGCATTGGGTACTGTATTGGGCTGTTCGATAAAACTGGTGGTTCCGCCTGCAATTGCTGCCCGGGATTCACTTTCAATATCTCCTTTATGCGTTAAACCCGGCTCCCGAAAATGAACCTGATCATCGATAACTCCAGGCAAAAGGTATTTTCCAGAACCGTCGATTGTCTGGTCTGCTTCTTCGGAAATATTCGTATTTATTTTCGAAATTATATCATTTTCGATGAGAATATCACCTTCAACAATTTTACCTTCGTTTACGATTTGGGTATTTTTTATAAGAATTTTCATTATCAATTTTAAAGATTAGATTCATGTTTCACAAATTTAATATTTTCAAAACTGATTTTACACATAAGTAAAAGAATTATGAATTCTAATATTTACATTTGCACTTTAAAAATGTAGAATTGTATAAAAAACTATTTGGACAAACCGCAGTATATGGGCTTAGCTCCGTATTGGTAAGAATTTTTCCCTTTCTTATTGCACCTATTGTAACCAAAGCTTTCGGGCCTTCTGCTTCATCACCTTTCGTGGATTGGTATTCGATTGCAGGAGTAATCACAGTTTTTTTAACGCACGGAATGGAAACTTCTTTCTTCCGTTTTGCCCAGGAAGGCGATATCGACAAGAAAACATTAATATCAACGTGTGCGCTGAGTGTTTTAGGAACCGGGTTTATTTATCTGCTTTTGGGATATGTTTTCAGGCAGGATCTTGCCAATGCCTTTGAAACCCCGGATCAGGTTAATTATCTGGTAATTTTTCTTTTTATTTTATCTTTTGATGCATTTTCTACAATTCCTTCCGCTGTTTTGAGGCTGGAAGGAAAACCGGTTCAGTACATGCTCTCTAAAGTGATTGGGTCTTTAGCCTATTATTTTTTAGTTGTATTTTTTATTACATGGCTTCCTAAATATCCAAACGGGATTTTAGGTTTGAAATATGATCCTGAAATTGGCGTTGGCTATGTTTTTATTGCCAACTTAGTACAGAGTATCATCACATTAGCGATTGTGGGTAAGGAATTTGTGAACTTCAGTTTCCGAAAATTTGATTTTACGCTTTGGAAAAGAATCATGAATTATTCCTGGCCGGTTATGATTGCCGGACTTGCGGGAATTGTAAACCAGACCCTGGACCGACAGTTTTTAAAATATTTGCTTCCGAAAGAAGAAGCCAAACATCAGATAGGTGTTTACGGCGCTGTTTATAAAATTGCGACATTTATTACGGTTTTCAGGCAGGCTTATCAATTAGGAATTGAACCTTATTTCTTTTCAAGCTTTAAAGACAAAAACAATCATAAAACATATGCCGTTTTAATGGATATTTTCGTCATATGCAATTGTTTGATTTACATTGGATTAATGGTAAACCTTCAGTGGATTTCTGAAAAATATCTTAAAAACCCATTGTATTATGAAGGCATAGAAATCATTCCTTTTGTGATGCTGGGTGCTTTATTTTTAGGAATTTATCTAAATCTTTCCATCTGGTATAAACTTTCGGATAAAACAAGGGTAGGTTTATATATTTCTCTTATTGGCGCTGCCATTACAATTTTTATTAACTTTACATTTATTCCGAAATACGGATATTGGGCAAGTGCTTTTGCTGCTTTAATTACCTATTTCAGCATGATGGTTATTTCTTACATTTGGGGTAAAATACAATACCCGATTCATTATAATATAAAAAAAATAGGTATTTATCTTTCGTTATCAATTATGATTTCTACAGTATCTTTTTATTACTTTAGAGACAATTATTGGATAGGAAACGGATTATTCGTTTTGTTTATGGCATTTTTAGCTTATAATGAAAGAACAATGGCTAACAAGATACTTAGAAGATCATAAAATAATAAATTAAAAGATACTCATTAATATGAAAATTATCGTTCCTATGGCTGGACGTGGCTCCAGATTACGCCCACATACGCTTACCGTTCCGAAACCTTTAATCCCGATTGCAGGGAAACCTATCGTACAACGGCTGGTAGAAGACATTGCCAAAGTCGCAGGAGAAGAAATTGAAGAAGTTGCTTTTATCATCGGAGATTTTGGTCCTGAAATTGAAAAATCCCTGATTCAGATTGCTGAAAAATTGGGCGCAAAAGGAAGCATCTATTATCAGAACGACCCTCTGGGTACGGCTCACGCCATTAAATGTGCAGAACAATCAATGACCGGTAATGTGGTGATCGCGTTTGCCGATACACTTTTCCGTGCAGATTTTATCCTGGATAAAAACTCAGATGGGGTAATTTGGGTAAAAAGCGTGGAAGACCCTTCTGCTTTCGGAGTTGTAAAACTTGATAACTACGGGTTTATCACCGATTTTGTTGAAAAACCGCAGACTTTTGTTTCAGATCTTGCCATCATCGGGATATACTATTTCAACAGTGCAGAAAAGCTGATGGATGAGATCAATTACCTGATGGATAACGACATCAAAAACGGCGGTGAATATCAGCTGACTACCGCTTTAGAAAGCCTTCGTGCAAAAGGAGCAAAGTTCACTTTAGGAAAAGTAAACGACTGGATGGATTGCGGAAACAAAAATGCAACTGTAGAGACCAACAGCAAAATCCTTGCTTATGAACACGAATCAATGTCTCAATATCCTGCCTCGGCACAGATCGAAAACTCATTAATTATTCCACCTTGCTTTATCGGTGAAAATGTGAAAATTTCCAATTCAAAAATTGGTCCCGGAGTTTCTTTAGGAAATAATACGGTAATTGTTAATTCCAATATTGAAAATTCCCTGATCCAGGAAAATACGAAAATCAACCACGGAAACCTTTCCAATTCAATGATTGGAAATTCTGCTCAGTATTTCGGAGTATCAAGAGAGATTTCTTTAGGAGACTTTTCCGTTCTTGATTTCTTATCGAAATAATTTGATAAAATATATCAACGTAAATAATTATCTTCAGGCCACACAAAAATGTTTTGTGTGGTTTGGCGTTAATATTGCTCCGTAATTTTTAAAATTGAAAGGTAAATACATGAAAAACTGGATCATAGTACTCGTATTGCTTTTTGCTGTAACATCCTGCAAAACGAGAAACGCTGGCAGAAAAGCCAATAAAAATATAAAAACCGACAGTACATTTGTATTGGAAACAGATCAGCCGAAAGATGCCAATGAACCCATCAGAAATAAGCTTCCTTTTTTCGAACATGTAATTCCTCCTCCGCAGTTTGAGCAGATCAAAATCAATAGTAAAGTAAATGTGGAAATGGGAAGCTTTATCCCAACGCTGGATGCAACCATTTATATTGAAAAAGACAAAAAAGTATGGATGAATCTACAGGCATTCATCATTACGGTAGCACGCGGAATTGCAACCCCTGAAGGAATAAAAGGACAGGATAAAACAAGCAAAACATATATTGATTCTGATTTCGATTACCTTAACAACCTTCTGAATGTTAATTTTATCGATTATAAATCTTTGGAAAAAATCCTCCTTGGAAGAACTTTTGTAAGAATTAACGACTCACAGTTTACGCTCACTCAGAATTCGCAGGGATTTAGGCTGGTATCTAATGTTAACCAGAAAATTGAAACCGAAGGAAGAACCAGAGAATACAAAATCGCATTAGACTATGATACCAATTATGATCTCCTGAATGTAAACCTAAAAGATGTTCTTTCTCCTGATGAACTTAATGTATCATACAGCAATTGGGAAGAAATCAATGGCATCAGATTACCTAAAAATGTTAAAATAATTATAAAAGGCTCAAAAAACAGTCAGATTTTACTGGAAAATACGAAATTTGATTTTTCGAGGATGGACACGCCCTATTCTGTGCCATCCAGTTATAAGAAAATTGAGATTAAATGATTAAAAAATTTAGCTTTTTAATAGGTATTTTATTGTTCGGGCTGTACTATGGACAAAGCGGCAAAAAAGAACAGTTGCAAAAACAAAATGCTGAACTTAAAAAACAAATTGCTCAGATAAACACAGATTTAGCAAAAACAAGAAATGAATCTAAGCTTTCCGTGGCCTATCTTGAAAACGTCAACAAAAAGCTGATGTTGAGAGAAAAGGTTTATAACAATACTCAGAAAGAAAAAAGATTTATTGAAGACGAAATTTACCTTCGTCAGCTTGAAATTAATCGCCAGAACAGAGAGCTTAAAGTACTTCGTGAAAACTATGCTAAAGTTCTTGTAAACGCGTATAAAAATAAAGGCGTACAGAATAAAGTAACTTTTATTCTATCTGCCAAAAATTTGGGAGAAGCCATAAGAAGAGTTCAGTATTTAAAGCAATATTCTGATTATCAGGATAAAAAAGCAGCGGAAATTACTACCGCAGCAGCTAAGATCAAAAAATCTATTGCCCAAAAACAGAATTCCGTAAAAGAAAAAGCGAATCTTCTTGCTAACCAGCAAAAAGATTTAACAACCATCAACGCGGAAAGAGCTCAAAAAGAGCAGCTTGTAGCAGAATTTAAGAAAAACGAATCCAAACTTACCTCAGAGCTAAGACAAAAACAATCACAGTCTAAAGCGCTGGAAGGGCAGATCAGATCAATCATTGCGGAGGAGATAAGAATTGCCAAGGCCGAAGAAGAAGCCAGAAAGAAAGCCGAAGCTGAGAAAATACGCCTTGCTAAAATAGCCGCCGAAAGAGAAAAAGCAAGAATTGAAGCTGAAAATAAAGCCCGTGCCGAAGCCCTTGAAAAAGAAAGACGAGCCGCAGAAGCCGAAGCCAGAAAAGCATCTGAGCTGGCGGCGAAAAGAGCCGAAGAAGAAAGAAAACGAAATGAAGATGCGGCAAGATCAGAAGCAACAGCAAGAGACGAAGCAAGAAAAATAGCCGCAAAAAAGGCATCGGATGAAGCAGCAGCAAAAGCAAAAGAAGCTTCAGATAAACTTGTCGCTGCAAGGGCCGCAGAAGCAGCCTTGGCGAAAAAGAAAGAAGATGATAAAAAAGCTGCCGAAACAAAAGCCATGACCAGCTATGGGGTAACTACTGTTGCCGGAAGTAATTTTGCCGATAATAAAGGAAGATTAGGCTATCCTGCTGATAAAATAGGGCAAATTACCCACCGCTTCGGAAGACATCCGCATCCGATATTTAAAAATATTGACGAAGAAAACAATGGTATTAAAATTTCGGTACCTTCCGGAACACGGGCAAAATCTGTATTCCCCGGAACTGTTTCTTCAGTACTGGCAAACAGTGACGGCACGAAAACCGTTATCCTGAAGCACGGAAATTATTTCACCATCTACTCCAATCTTGCAAGTGTAAGTGTTTCCAAAGGCCAGCAGGTATCTGCAGGAACCCCGGTAGGAGTAATTGGCCAGGATTTCGATGGAACGTATACCCTTGATTTCCAGGTATGGAACGGAAGCACACCTGTTGATCCTTTAGGTTGGGTTTCTTATTAAAAAAAGATTAACTTTGTAAAAAATTTAGCAATGAATACATTAACAATACTGTCATTATCTTGGCAACACATCCTGATCGTGGCTATCATTCTTCTGTTACTTTTCGGAGGTAAAAAAATTCCTGAATTAATGAGAGGGATGGGGTCTGGTATCAAAGAATTTAAAGATGCTGTAAAGGAAGAAGATAAACCGGGTGCGGAAAACAAAAACACCAACAATAATCCTTCAAGCAACTAAAAATTCTATAACCCGATGAATTTTACAGAGACCGCCTGGAAAGTCTTCAACAAATCTATTGAAGATTATCACGTGTCTGATGACGTTAACACTCTAATTAATAACCCGTTCGAAAAAGACACTTTGGAACGGATTTTGTATGCAAAAAACTGGATTGATACCGTTCAATGGCATTTGGAAGATATAATTAGAGATGAAAATATTGATCCGGCTGAAGCGCTTCAACTTAAAAGGGCGATAGATGCATCCAATCAGAAAAGAACTGATCTGGTAGAATTTATAGACAGCTGGTTTCTTAAAAAGTATGAAAGTGTAATTCCTAAACCTGATGCAAAGATCAATACTGAGACTATCGCATGGGCGGTAGACAGGTTATCTATTCTCGCGCTCAAGGTTTATCATATGTCGTTAGAGGCAAACAGAGATTCAGCTTCCGAAGAACACAGAGCCAATTGCCAGGCAAAATTAGATGTTCTTCTTGCACAGCATGAAGATCTTTCAACTTCTATTAATCAGTTGCTTACTGATATTGAGAACGGTGATGTTAAGATGAAAGTGTACAAACAAATGAAAATGTACAATGATGAAAGTCTTAACCCAGTCCTGTATCAAAAGGGGCAGCAAAAATGAAACGATTACTTTTTTTTGGGGTATTACTAATTATAACATCTTGTGCAACGGAAAAACAGAATTTTTCTCCGTTGTCAACCGGCTTTTATAGCGAAACCAAAGGGTCAGATTCTGATAAGGGAGCCAAAAACACCATTGATATCAACGTAAAAAGCAATGTAAACGCTTCTGAGATTTCAAATCTGATCGCCACTTTTCCCAAATTCAGAAATACAGCTTTAAACACTGAAATTATTACACTGAAGTACAGTCTGCAAAACTATCTTTATGCGATAGATGCTGATAATCTGAGTGGGAAAAACAAAGCTTTAAAAGACTTTGAAAAATCTTATAAAAAAGTTCAGAAACTAAGACAAAATCTTAACAAAGATGATGATGAGATCCTCAACCGGTATCTTGTAAGATTAAAAACAAACGTTTCTGCAATTGAAGATTACATAAAGGGAAATTAACTAACTAAGGGTATTAATGATTAAAATTCAGGCGGAGTCGAATGTTCCTACGGAATATGGTACTTTCCGAATGATTGCTTTATCCGAAAACGAAAATGACTGGATGCCTCATATGGCTATCGTCGCAGAAAAAACAGATTTTTCAAAACCTGTAAACGTGCGTTTCCACTCAGAATGTATTACCGGAGAAGTTTTCCATTCAAAAAAATGCGAATGTGGGCAGCAGCTGGATGCTGCCATGAAATATATCCATGAAAATGGAGGAGTTATTATCTACCTTCGCCAGGAAGGCAGAAATATCGGGATCATTAATAAATTAAAAGCATATTCTTTACAGGAAAAAGGGTTTGACACCGTAGAAGCCAATCTTAAGCTGGGCCTTCCTGCTGACGACAGAAACTTCGGGGTAGCTATTGAAATTCTTAATTTACTTGGTATAAAAGAGGTTAATCTTCTTACCAATAATCCTGAAAAGGTAAAGTATGTTGAAGAAAGCAATATTCATCTTAATTCAAGAATTCCTTTACAAATTCCGGCCAACGAGATTAGTAAAGCTTATCTGCAGACAAAGAAAGATTTTTTTGGTCATCTATTAGATGATAATGATAAATAAATGCAAAGCTCCGGATTAATTCCGGAGCTTTTTTGTAATTATAAAAAACTGAAAAGATATGCTTAATTAACTTTAATTGTCTTTATTTTAGATTCATCAAGATTATAATATTTTACAACAGCATTGTAATCACTCGTATTTACTGCCGACGTTCCTTTCGCAGGACTTGCAGGAACTAAAACAACTCTGAAAGTCTGATTGGTGAGATACTGTGAAACTTCAGAAGACGTCATTGTTGTCTGATCAAAATTGGCTTCAGTATAAATTTCTACATTTTGAGAATCAAATAATGCGTTATAATCAAGCTCTCTTCCGCCTGACAAAAAATAAGTTTTGGGGATCAACTGCCATGCATTACTTGCTGCAGGATCTCTTCTATACACAAGCACTACATCTGTGCTTTCTATACTAATCGGAACGGTGAAGGAATATCCGTTTGCATTGGTAAAGCTTCCACTTACATCCCTCATTTTAGAGTAAGTATCACCATCTCCCACGAAATTTTCATCATCATCACAACTGAATATAAATAAGCTTACAAAAGCTAATAGTAAAATTGGAAGATATTTTTTCATTTTATAAAAGTTTAATTGTTCTTGTTATTTATAAAGCGTATTCAAATCATATACCAAAAAACTTAAAAACATTGTTTTCATCATCATTTTAATTGTATTTTTGTTATTATTCAAAATTATGAAGAAACTGATCTGTACATCAATCTTTATTATCTTATCATTAAGCCCGAAAATTACGGCTCAATACACACCAAAAAATCTTTCCAAAGAAGATCTCAAAAAGGCTCATCATTGGGTTGACAAAACATATAAAAACCTTTCGCAGGAGGAAAAGCTCGGACAGCTTTTTATCGTCGCATTATACACCAATAAAGGTGAAAATGAGATCAATAACGTCCGGAATATTGTTGCCAATGAAAAGGTTGGCGGACTGATCTTAATGCAGGATGACGCTGCAAGAGAAATTAATCTCGTTAATAAATTACAACAAAAATCTAAAGTTCCGTTAATGATCGGGATGGATGCGGAATGGGGATTATACCAGAGAATTGCTGCAGCTCACAAATTTCCGTGGGCCATGACGCTAGGAGCCATTCAGGATAAAAACCTTATCCGCCAGATGTCTGCTAAAATAGCTGAAGACTGCCACAGAATGGGAATCAACTGGGATTTTGCGCCGGTAGTTGATGTGAACACCAATCCTGATAACCCGATAATTGGCAACAGAAGCTTCGGGTCTGAAGTAAGCAATGTAATCAGCTCTGCATCTGCCTATGCAAGCGGACTTCAGGATAATAATATTCTTGCGGCGATTAAACATTTTCCGGGTCACGGTGACACCAGCACCGATTCTCACCTGGATCTTCCGGTAATTTCCCACAATCTAGATAGGCTTAATACTATTGAATTAGCACCTTTTAAAGCATTAATGAAAGAAGGAATCGGCGGAGTGATGGTTGCTCATTTATATGTTCCTGCTTTTGAATCGGGAAAAGGAATTCCGGCTTCGGTTTCCAAAAATATAATCACAGGTTTATTAAAAGAAAAATTAGGCTACAAAGGACTTATCATCACTGATGCATTAAACATGAATGCAGTGGCCAGCAAGTACAAACCAGGTGAACTGGATGCCTTAGCTTTCAAAGCGGGGAATGATATTATGCTTTTCTCGCAGGGCGTTGCAGAAGGAAAGAAACTCATTCAGAAAGCCATTGACAATGGTGAAATTCCGCAGTCAAGAATTGAAGAAAGCGTAAAGAAAATCCTTCTTACAAAATATTTTTTAGGCCTGAACCAATACAGTCCGAAAGATCCTGAGAATATTAACTCAGATTTAAATAATGATTTGCACAAAACGTTGGTTCAAAATTTATATGCTAATGCTTTAACATTATTAAAAGATGAAAAGAATTTACTCCCACTGCATGAAAAAAAGGTTTATTATGTTCCTTTAGAAGAAGCGCCTTACCAAACTTTTGCCAATGAAATGGGATCTCAGATCATCATTAAAAAAGCAAATGAGATAAATACAATTCCTGCGAACTCTACGGTAATCGTAGGTTTTCATAAAGATAATTCAACCGCATACAAATCGTATAAAGTTTCAGAAAATTCCAAAAAAATCTTATCTGACCTATCAAAACGCCAGAATGTTATCCTGAATGTTTTCGGAAGCGCTTATGCATTGAAAGATATTAATATTTCCAACATTTCTACGGTATTGGTTTCCTATGAAAACAACAACGATTCTATGACGGCTACAGCCAATGCGCTGAAAGGAAAAACAAAAATATGGGGCAGGCTTCCTGTTTCGGTGAATGATCAACTAAAAGCGGGAATGGGAATTGACCTATTGCCGGTGAATGAAAAATAAGGTGAATTTATATTTACAAAATCAAACAACAAAATCAATGAAAATAGGCATACTTTGCTATCCCACCTACGGCGGAAGCGGAATTGTAGCAACAGAACTGGGAATGTCGCTAGCCAATAAAGGCTATGAAGTGCACTTCATCAGCAGTGCGCTCCCAGCGAGATTAGATATTACCAATCCGAATATTTTCTTTCACCGGGTAAATGTTCAGACCTATCCCCTGTTCCAGTATCAGCCTTATGACATTGCACTCAGCTCAATGATTTACCGCGTTGTGAACCTTTATAAGCTGGATCTGCTTCATGCCCATTATGCCATTCCGTATGCGTATGCTGCATTTACGGCAAAGCAGATGCTGAAGGAAGATGATAATGACATCCCGTTGGTTACAACGCTTCACGGTACCGATATTACGCTGGTGGGACAGCATCCAAGCTACAAGCATGCTGTAGAATTTTCCATTAACCAATCCGATGCGATTACTTCCGTATCCGAAAGCTTAAAAAAAGATACGCTGCAGTTCTTCAATATTAAAAAAGAAATCCAGGTGATTACCAATTTTATTGATAATTCTGAATTTGACGAACCGAGTGATTGCCAAAGAACACAATTTGCAAATCCTGATGAAAAGATCCTGATCCACGTTTCCAACTTACGCCCTGTAAAAAGAGTGGATGAAGTGCTTCAGATCTTCAAAAGTGTACAGAAAAAGGTAAAATCGAAATTAATCATTATCGGGGAAGGGCCGGATATGGAGAAGGTTAATCAGTTTCTTGAGGAAAACCCTGACCTCATCTCAAAAATCCGTCTGCTTGGAAAGGTAAACGACCTGTACCGAATTCTTCAGTTATCCGATGTGTTTTTACTGCCTTCGGAACAGGAAAGTTTCGGTCTTGCCGCACTGGAAGCGATGGCTGCCTATACACCGGTGATCAGTTCCAATGCGGGAGGAATTCCGGAAGTAAACATCCAGGGTGAAACCGGGTTTTTGGCAGAAATCGGGAACGTGGAAGCCATGAGCAACTATACCATTAAACTTCTAAGCAATGAAGAGCTTTTAACCGAAATGAAGAAAAATGCGAAAGAACAGGCCATTAAATTCGATCTGAAAAACATTCTTCCGATCTACGAAGAAATGTATAGAACGACTATTGAAAATTTTAAAAGTGAGCTAACTAAAGCATAGCATTTTTTCAACTAAAATACAGGCTGCATTTCTGGTAATGCAGCCTTTTTTGTTCTTGATAATATTCTTTTAATAGTAAGATTTTATAATATTGTAAGAAGAGTTAAGGAAATATCTTTGATATTTTAATAAGACCTAACGCTTCATTCTTGTCCAATCAATCCTTTTACATTTTACTTCTTACATCTTACTATTAAAAACACTACTCCTGTGATGGTGGCTGCTGGTCATTCCCCAGGATATCCTTTCGGTTTGCAAGCAGCACATTGTATTGATCGGTAAGCGCATTCAGCTGGTTGATGACGGTGGCGTATGGTGACGGCGGTGTCTCTACCAGGAGATGAAGCGCATCGATCCGGTCCCGCAATGCATAGTAGGCGGCATTCACCTCTTCCCTTTTCGATTTAATGGTTTCCGGGTTGGCATCTCCGTATTCCTGGGTACGGGAAAGATACGTGGTATTGAACAGGTCATTGGCTGTTTTCATCTCATTGACCCATGCAGAAAGATTAAAGGAGGCAACCGCATCGTTGAGTTCGGGTTTATTTTCCCAATCTTTGATGAGATTATTAAGCGTGGCGGTCTCTGCCTGATAGTTTAAACGGGCAATACCGCTTCCGTACAGAGCCATATTGTCGAGAAGCAATTGTGCCTTCTGTTTTTTATCTGATTCGAAATGATAAGAATGCCCCAAAAGAAAATAGTAAATTCCGTTGATGGCATTATCCCTTCTTTCATCCAACAGCAAAAGATCCTGTGTTTTTTCATTGGCCAATGCTTTTTTATACAGGTTTTCCAGCTCGGAAATTTTGGTATTGAAGGCGGAAAGCTTGGCGTCGATCTGTAAGGTTGCGGGATTGTTCAGGGTGATAATTCCTGAGAAGTCTTTTACGTATTGCAGGTATTCTGCGTTGCGGAGTTTGGGTAAGTCGATAAAATTCATTTGTGTATATTTTATTATTTAAACCGTATGATGCGATTAATTAATGTATTCCGGAAGGCTCTTGCATAAAAATCCCTTCCGGGTGTTCCCGAAAATCTCCTGCAGGCTGCAGAAAGCTTTCGGAGGCTCCCGAAAAGCCGTTGCGAGGGTGCGGCAAACTTTCGGGGGTTCCCGAAAAGTCATTGCAGGGGTGCAGCAGCCTTTCGGGAAAAAAGGAAATTATTTGCTGTTTTCAGCCTGGCTTTTCCAGTATTCTACCTGTTCTTTTAATTCTTTAATGCGTTCTTCGTACTGTTCTACAAGTTTTTCGGATAAAGAATTTATTGTATTTATAGTTCCTACAAACTGAAATGCCATACCTCCTTTCTGATCTGTATTCTCCTGCTCAAGATTATTCGCTTCATCAGTAAGGAAATTTTCTGGTCTCATTTCAAAAATTTCGCTTAGCTTTTCTATATGATTTACCCATGAATTGCTTTCTCCGCTTTCTATACGGGCATATGCAGATTGCGAAATATGCAGCTTATCTGCCATATCGTCCTGTGAAAATCCTTTAGACTTTCGTAATCTCTTTATCTTTTCGGCTACGGTATTTGTCATTTCTGTATCTAATGTTTACACAAATATAAAATATTTTCCATTACAACTGCTTACCCGGTTTTCGGGTAAATTTATGCAAAAACAGATTTTTTATAATAAATCATGCTCTATATATTTGTTAAATGTAATCTGAAGATTATAAAATTGTTTAATTCGAAATAAGTTTTCCAACCTAACAATAAAAAAATGCATCTCTATAAAAAAAGAATTATATTTAACCCACAAAACAAATACGAATGATGAGAAAGATTTCATGGCTGTTTTTATTAACGGTATTCCTCACTCTTTTTTCCTGTAGGAATGATGTATTTCCTGAGCAGGATATGAATAGTATTAACAGTTCTAAATTCCAGCTTACTTCCAAAAGAATTTCTTTAAACGAAAGCAAACACAAAGTAAAGCTTCTTCCCGAACTGGAAAAAGCAAAACATGGGTTTGAAGCAAAAAATACCGCCGGAAAAGTGGTGCAATATGGAGATGGGATTTCCATAGATACCGAGGATGTGGTGTATATTGAATACGGCCCTTATCATACCTATACCTTTAAAATCAATAGAGATAACGCTCCTGCTGATGCTCCGGTAGAAAATCTGATATTAAGCCTCGAACCGGACGGAACCTACAAAGAATTAGTAAAAACTTACAATCTTACGCAGAACGACTGGCACGAGCTGAGCCTTGGCAACGGGATAGATCTCACCGGCAAAACCACTACTGTGGAAGTGGCTAAGGGAACATACCATCAGGCTCTTGCAAAAGGGGCAGGCTCCGGCTGTTATTATGAAAGCCAGCAGGTGTATCAGGCGTGCTGTCATGGGGTACATGGGGAAGGTAATATTGGTGATTGGGGCAATTGTACCTGTACCGGAGCGGGCCTTCCTAAGATGTATACCATAGAGATTTTGGTTTGTCCTCCGGAACCGGGCGCTCCTACCGGCGGGTGGGTTCCCACTCCGTCTTCTCCTACTGCACCGACAGGCGGAGGAGAGCCAGTGGATGGTGGTAATAGTTCAGGATCACAAACCAACCCTACAGATCCCAATACCGTAGAAGGAGCGCAGGAAGAACTCGGAGGTGCCCCTACGCTGCCGAATTTGGGATTACCTCCAAACAATCCTTGTGAAAAAGCTAACCAAGCGAATATAAAAGCAAAAGAACTTTTAAATCAGGCAAAAATTAATGCGGCTATTACAACAGCAGGAGCTACAGTAGCAACAGACCCTTTTGAAAAAGGCTTTAATTTTGGGACAAAAGATGATGGAAGTTATACCACCGGCGATATAAAGGTAGGAACGGAATCAGGCATTAATTTGCCTCCTACGGATTACGAATTTACCGTTACGGGATCTTTGCATACCCATAATGGGGATGCCTATGAATGTTTTTCGCCTAATGATTTTTATATTTTCCAGACTGCTAATAAATATAATGCTAATTTTAGCACTGCATTTGTATTAGGCTCTTCCGGCGGTATGTATAATGTATTTATTACAGATCTCGCTAAGTTTAAGAATTTTAAGAATAATTATCCAAAAGCGGATTATATCGATGGGGCAGCCTGGAAAGAAGGAAGTTCTATTGAAATTGATTTTAAAAAAGTAAAGCGACATTTTGAAAAGCAGGGTAAGACCGATGATGAAGCTTTCGCTTTGGCTCAGGCGTATGTTTTGAGGAAATATGATACCGGCATGAGCATCAGCATCAAACAAACCGATGGCGGTTTCAAAACCCTATTTGTAAAAGAAAGTAAAGACCCTAATGATCTCAATGAAACCATCTATGAACAAACCACTGATTGTAACCTTTAAAAAACAAAAATATGAAAATTATATCAAAATTAACTGTTCTATTATTATTCGCTTTTAGCTTTAAAGTTCATGCACAATTGGATACGCTAAACTATGTAAAACAATTTGAAACCAACAAAGCACAATATATTAATAAACCCTTTTCTTATCTTCTAAGCCAGATAACACAAATTCAGCCAACATCTCATTGGGCTGATTCCCCCCCCCAGAATAAAACCATTGTAAAATCTTCTCAATTTTTATTTTGCAATATGAAATATATTGGTAATCGCGTTGTTGTATTGACAATAATCTGGCAAGACCCATTTCCAAAATCAGATGTAAAATACCTCCAAAATAAGAACGGATATTATTTTACCAATGAAGAAAAGACATTTTATGCAAATAAAATTGTAAAAGATATACTGGTATACAAGTGAAGAAGATTTGCTATAAAATAAGCTTAATTTGTGCTTTGCTCTTTGTTTTTATGGGCAAAGCACAATTAGATACACTAAGTTATATAAAGCAATTTGAGATTAATAAATCTCAATATATAAATAAACCTTTTTCCTATCTATTAGGTCAAATGACACAAATTCAACCTAAAACAGTTTGGGCTGATGCTTATTTTAAGGATAAAAAAATTGTAAAATCTTCTACATTTAATTTTTGTCAAAAAGAATATAGCTTTAGCCGTGTAGTAACATTACGAATTAAATGGGAAAATTCTATTCCTCGTTCCGATGTAAAATACTATGAAGATAAAAATCATTTTTATTTCACAAACGAAGAAAAAGCATTTTATGGCAATAAAATAGTGAAGGATATTATGGTTTACAAGTGATAGAAAATATTTTTAAATAATAATTGGAGTTGTTAACAATCTAACAACTCCAATTATCTATAATCCCACTGTACAGTAAAAACAGACGATGCTTGCAGGTTGGGGAAGGTAATATTGGTGATTGGGGCAATTGTACCTGTACCGGAGCGGGCCTTCCTAAGATGTATACCATAGAGATTTTGGTTTGTCCTCCGGAACCGGGCGCTCCTACCGGCGGGTGGGTTCCCACTCCGTCTTCTCCTACTGCACCGACAGGCGGAGGAGAGCCAGTGGATGGTGGTAATAGTTCAGGATCACAAACCAACCCTACAGATCCCAATACCGTAGAAGGAGTGCAGGGAGAATTGGGAGGTACCCCTACGCTGCCGAATTTGGGTGGGAATCTTCAAACACAGACTCCTTGTGAGAAAATAAAATCTATTTTTTCAGATACAAAATTTAAAGAAAAATATAATGAGCTGAACAAACCTGAAAATTTTGATTTGGATCATGAGAAAGCATTTATTATGAGATATCCTCCAATAGGAAATAATATACCGCCTTCTTATTTTTCAGTAGATATGCCTCCTTGCTCCACAAATAATGAAGATGCTGTGATGCCAAGCAATGCAGCAGGATTAGTGGGGCTTATGCATACCCATACCAATCTCGACTGTAATGGAAATTATCCTGTAAAAGTACCATCGCCTGTAGATATAAAATACTTATTTAATACGCTTTTATCACAAGCCAACCAATATACAGGGAGCTACTCCAATGCTTATTCTATAACCATTACTTCAGGAGGAAGCTATATGCTGGTGTATACCGGAACAAATTATCCCGGTTCTCTCAATTATGATACAGTAAAACAGTTGAAAAAAGATTATAAAATTATCTATGATAAATTGATGAGAGATGATAAATTTACGCAACCAAATATTGAAAAAGAATTTGTTAAATTTATGAAAGAAAAAATCAATAAACCTGGATTGGAAGTATATAGAGTAACACCTACCTCTGCTGTAAAATTAGAATATGATCCTAATTCATCCAACTCAATAAAACAAACACCTTGCCCGTAACTAAAAAATACTTATCATGAAAAATATATTTTTATTAGTAGTTATTATTATTTCTATAAGCTGTAGATCACAAACTTATCCATTACGTAATTTTTCAGATATACCTGAAAACTCTTATGAGAAAGACACTAATAATGAACTCCCTGCTTATGAAGGTACGTGGAAAGGAAGCTGGAACAATAAAATTATTTATGTTTCAATAAAAAAAATGACAAATAAATTTGATAACACTCTCAAATATTATAAGGATTGCTTGATAGCAAAGTTTAAAGTAACAGATTTAAATGGACTTATTCTTTTTGATAATACAAACTTAGCAGATAATCAAGCAAAAATAGAGGGAGGGGGATTTAGAAAAGTAGATAATAAATATTCTCTTATCTATATAGATATGGATTTATGTGAAAGGTCTGGAACTATATTAATTAACTTCACAGATTCAACCAAAACAAAACTTCAGTGGAGCTATTCTCAGGATGAAAATTTTATAGAGCCTGATTGTTTTTATTACAGTTATGCTCCTCAGGATTATCCGCAGCCATTGCCTAATAATATTGTACTGACAAAACAATAGTAATTATGATAAAAAAATATTTATACTTCTAACTCTAGTATCATTTTGCAATATTTTTTCACAAAAAATTACCAAATTAGAATTCCATCATTCAAATGTTATTATTCCTTTTAGTTCTATAAATATTCTTTTTGAGCCTATTAAGAATAATAAAAAAGGAAAGATAAGGGTTAAGG
>NZ_JAYLAA010000039.1:0-324917 GCF_035819015.1 Chryseobacterium salviniae
CCSCCCCAACCCGAAATACAGAAAAGAGCTCACACAGGCCGCTCAATCAGGGCTATGATATTCGCATCGTAATAAATTTTTTGCAATTTAGCCTTTAAACCATACAATTGATATAAGAACATCAAGCAATACGCAATATCTATAAGTCAATCCGCTTATATTTTTTATTTATAAGTAATTATGCTTATATTTGCAGAATGATAGCGGTAATTACCGGAGATATTATTAATTCACAACATGCGGATACGGAAGTTTGGATTACCAGACTTAAAAATCTTCTCGAAAAGTGGGGGAGTGCTCCTCAGACATGGGAAATTTACAGAGGCGACGAATTTCAGTTCAAATGCAATATTGATGAAGTATTCTGGAGATTTTTAGCGATAAAATCACTCATTAAAAGCCAGGAAAATTTAGACGTACGCATCGCTATCGGGATCGGTGAAGAAAATTTTTCCTCCGATAAAATCACAGAATCTAACGGAAGTGCTTACGTCCATTCAGGAAGATTGCTCAACGATCTTAAAAACGACGGACATACCGTTTCTGTAAAAACTTCCAACGACTCTGTAGACAGGGATCTTAATATTCTGCTCAAATGGTCTTCAAAAGATTTCGACAACTGGACGATGGCTACTGCCGAAATTATCCATGAAATGATTATGAATGAGGAGATTACCCAGGAAGACCTTGCGAAGAAATTTGCCATTTCACAGTCCTCGGTAAGCCAGAGACTGAAGCGCGCCAACTACGACCTTATTGTAGAAACCAATCAGTATTTCAGAAAGAAAATAGCAGAACTGTAAGCATGATTTTTATTACGCTCATATTGGCACATTTACTCGGAGATTTTATTCTTCAGCCAAATTCATGGGTTGCCGATAAAGAAAGCAAAAAACTGAAAAGCGGGTATCTGTATATTCATATCATGATTCACACGGTTTTAAGTCTTATTTTTCTTTGGAATCTTCAGCTTTGGTGGATAGCAGTTCTGGTGGGCATTTCGCACTTTATCATAGATGCTGCAAAGTTGAGATTTCAGACCATGCAGAATAAGAAAAACTGGTTTTTTGCAGATCAGGCTTTGCATATTCTGGTAATTGCAGGAATCTCTTTTTATTATAATGAATTCAATTTTAATTTTCTCAAGGATTTAACAATTTTAAAAATATTGGGAGCTGCATTGTTTTTAACAACGCCGGCATCCGTCATGATTAAAATACTACTGTCTTCCTGGACTCCGGCTCCGGAAGCAGCAGGTAATATCCAGACTGAATCCTTATCAAGTGCCGGAAAATATATAGGGATCCTGGAAAGGCTCATGGTTTTTACCTTCATTGTGGTAGATCATTGGGAAGGGGTAGGTTTTATGGTCGCAGCAAAATCGGTGTTCAGGTTTAGTGATCTGGCACAGGCAAAGCAGAGAAAGCTTACGGAATATGTACTTATTGGTACGCTCCTCAGCTTCGGAATAGCTATTTTAACGGGAATTGTAATCAAATAAATATAAATCTAATAAAGACAATTTAGCAATGGAAAAGAAAGAAATGTTGTACGAAGGTAAGGCAAAGCAGGTATTTGCTACCGACAATCCGGATCAGGTAATCGTGCGTTTTAAAGATGATGCTACTGCATTCAACGCTCAGAAAAGAGGATCTGTGGACCTGAAAGGGGAGATGAACAACGCCATCACTACGCTAATCTTTGAATACCTGAATGAAAAAGGAATCAAGACTCATTTCATAAAACAACTGAACGAAAGAGAGCAGCTGGTAAGAAGAGTATCTATTATTCCGTTGGAAATGGTCGTAAGAAACTATTCGGCAGGAAGCATGGCTCAAAGACTGGGAGTGGAAGAAGGAATCAAATCTCCGGTTACTATTTTCGATATCTGCTATAAGAAAGATGAGCTGGGAGATCCGTTAATCAACGATCACCACGCAGTTTTCTTAGGAGCAGCAACGTATGAGGAACTTGACGAAATGTACGAGCTCACTTCTGATATCAACGACATTCTGATTGATCTTTTCGACAAAATGAATATCATTCTGGTTGATTTTAAAATCGAATTAGGAAAAACATCCGATGGCGAAATTATCCTGGCAGACGAAATTTCTCCGGATACCTGCAGACTGTGGGATAAAGATACCATGAAGAAGCTGGATAAAGACAGATTCAGAAGAGATCTTGGTGAAGTTACCGAAGCTTATGTTGAGATCTACAATAGATTGAAACAAGCGTTAGGTAAATAAGTCCAAAAACACTAATCAGATGTAAGTTTTTTATTTAACATAATATTTAATTTTTCATCTAATTAAAAGATCTACCAAATAAAATCTAGATTAGAAAAAATAGAAATGAAAAGTTTAGACATTCATAAAAGTGAATATTTAAAGCAGTTTGAAACCCAGACCTACGGAAGAAATCTTTTCAGAACGCAGGAAGAAGAAAGACTGGATGCTCCCAACGAGGAGTGCGGGATCTTCGGAATGTATTCTGATAATGATCTCGATACGTTTTCGCTTTCGCAGTTCGGGCTTTTTGCATTACAGCACAGAGGCCAGGAAGCGTGTGGTATTTCTGTTTTGAAAAACGGAAGAATTACCAACATGAAAGATGAAGGACTGGTTTTAGACGTGTATAAAGATATACCGGACCCGGAAACTTTTATGGGAAATTCTGCAATCGGGCACACCCGCTACACGACTGCAGGAGACAAGAAAAAATATAATTTCCAGCCATTTTTCGCCAAAAATGAATACGATCAGATCATTCTTTCCATTGCGCATAATGGTAATTTAACCAATGCAAAAGAGCTGAAAAAAGAGCTGGAAGCAGAAGGAGTGGTTTTCAGAGCAACTTCAGATTCTGAAGTAATCCTGAGGCTTATCCAGAAAAACCTTGATCTCGGACTTCGAGGAGCGATTAAAGTGACGATGGAAAAGATTGAAGGCGCATATTCTGTTGTCGGGATGACCAGAAATAAATTTTTTGCTTTCAGGGATTTTAACGGAATCAGACCGTTGGTATTGGGAGCGATCGACGAAAAATCATATGTGGTTGCTTCAGAATCTGTAGCATTGGATGCCGTAGGTGCACAATATGTCCGTGATATTTTACCCGGAGAGATCGTTTACACTAACGAAAACGAGCCTGGAAAGCTTCATTCTTATATGGCCGATGAAGAAAAAGGAAAACAGAGAATCTGCTCATTTGAGTATATTTATTTTGCAAGGCCCGACTCTTCATTAGAAAATATAAATGTTTACGAAATCAGGGAAAAATCAGGGGAAAAGATTTGGCATCAGGCGCCTGTAGATGCAGATGTGGTAATTGGGGTTCCGGATTCCGGGGTTCCGGCGGCCATTGGTTTTGCCAAAGCTTCGGGAATTCCTTTCCGCCCGGTTTTAATTAAGAACAGATACATCGGAAGAAGCTTCATTGTTCCTACCCAGGAAATGAGAGAGCGGGTGGTAAACCTTAAGCTAAATCCTATTATCTCGGAAATTAAAGACAAAAGAGTGGTCATTATAGACGATTCCATCGTTCGTGGTACGACTTCCAAAAGGCTGGTTAAGATTTTGAAAGACGCCGGCGTAAAGGAAATACATTTCAGAAGTGTTTCTCCACCAATTATTGCTCCTTGCTATCTGGGAATTGATACACCGTCTAAAGACGATCTTATCTCTGCCAATATGACAACTGCTGAGCTGAGGGATTATCTTGGAGTAGATTCTCTGGAGTTCTTAAGTGTTGAAAATTTAAAAGAAATTCTGGGCTCTGCCAATCACTGTTTTGGATGTTTCACAGAACAGTATCCTGTTGGCAAAGGAGAAGAAGTGGAATTATTCAATTAAATCTTTACAACATAACATACAAAACAAAAGGTCAGGCTTCATTGAAACCTGACCTTTTTCGTATTGAAATCAAAATTGTTTTAGAATTTAAATGCTAAACCAACCTGGAATAAGTTGTTTCTGATGGCATCAGAGTTGCTTGGTCTGTCTTTAGCAATATCAGTAAGACCTGCAACATATCTTGCAGTAATACCGATATTATCTGTGAAATAGTATCCTGCACCAATACCAATACCAAAGTTGAATTTATTTAGGCTGTCTTTATAATCTCCTGATTCAGTGATAACGTCATTATCAGTCTCATTTTTGAATTTATTCTTTGCATTAACCATAAAACCGAATTCAGGACCTGCTTCTAAATAAAGATTTGGAATAACGTTATACTGGAACATTACCGGAACAGTGATGTAATCTAAATGTCTGGCACGGGAATAACGCGTCCCTGCAGTAGTCTGATCATATTTGTCACCATATTGAGAGTATAAAACCTCCGGCTGGATGCTGAATGAAGTAGCTACCGGAATATTAGCGAAAACACCCGCATTAAAACCGATTTTAGAACCTTGATCATCTAATCCGGCTTCATCTGTTACCGAAGAAACGTTCATTCCTGCTTTAATACCAAATGCTACAGGCGATGCAGATGAAGTAGAAGTCGTGGTTGTAGTCTGGGCAAACGCCAATGAACCAGCTGTAAGTGCTATTCCTAAAATTAACTTTTTCATAACTTTAATTTTTTGATAATTTACTTTAATTTTAAATTTTACTACTGTCAATTAAATTAACGGGGAGTATCTTTCAAATTGCTTGCCAAAAAATAAAAGTATGATAAATGTCAATATAGAATGATTTTATTTAATCAAAATATTTTTTTTAATATTTTGATTTTCAATAAATTATTTGTGTTTAGGTTTTGCTATTTTAGAAATAGTCTAAATTTCCAATTGTCGCTGATAATGAAAATTTGTACCTTTTAAATTACATCAGCATCATTAAGTTTTCTATAATATTCAAGGGAAGAAATTATCTTTTCTTTGCTGCACTGATAATCAAATGTACAAGATCCAATTTCCGAAATCAGTGAAAAATTGATTTTACTGTCTATATTCTTTTTATCATTGATCAGAAGTTCGAAGATATCTTTATCCTTAAAATCACTGATATCGAGATAAGGATAATATTTCTGAATATTCTCAATAATTGCAATGCAGTCTTCTTCAGAAAGAAGGCCTTCCAAAAAGGACAGGTGTGTTTCAGTAATCATCCCCATGGCAACCGCTTCCCCATGAAGAATTGGATTTCCCTGGCTAAGACAAAGGCTTTCTACAGCATGTCCTATGGTATGCCCGAAATTCAGCGTTTTACGGATGTTTTTCTCTTGGAAATCCTGCTGTACAATGTCTTGCTTAATTTCTATGGATGTTTCAATATGAGGAACAACAGCCTCAACATCCAATTTTGAGATATGGATAAGGTTTTCCCAATGTTTTTTATCCGCAATTAAACCATGTTTCAGCATTTCGGCAAAGCCGCTTCTCAATTCTTTAAAAGGAAGTGTTTCTAAAAATTTAGGATACACGAAAATCTGCTCAGGAAAAGTAAACGTTCCTACCATATTTTTGTAATGCATCAGGTCGATTCCTGTTTTTCCTCCAATGGAAGCATCACACATCGATAAAAGGGTAGTAGGAATATTGATAAACTGCACACCTCTTTTATAGGTGGAAGCCACAAAACCTCCCATATCCGTAATCACGCCGCCACCAAGGTTAATGATCAATGCTTTACGGTCTGCCTGCATTTCCGTAAGAATTTCCCAAAGCTGATTGGCGGTCTGAATATTTTTCATTTCCTCGCCCGGCTCTATCTCAAGAATTTCAAATGCCAGATCGGTTTCCAGGTTTCCTAAAAGAACGGGAAGACAATACTCATGCGTATTCTCATCCACAAGAATAAAAATTTTACTGAATGATCTTGAACTTAAAAAATCGTTGAGCTGCGAAAAATTATCATTTAATATTGTTATCATTTTCAGATTTTCTGTTGTGTTAATCGTATCACGATATGCAAAGTTATGATTCTTAATTTTTAACTCGTTACTAAATATGCTATCTTTGCAGAAATTTTTAGAATGAGCAGAGATAACAATAATTCAGAACGACCAAAGAGACCAAGAATTTCAATCAAGAAAAATTCTGATAATTCTCGTGCTTCCAGATCTGGAAATTCTTCAGAATCAAAACCTTTTAAAAAATCTTTCCCGAAAGCAGGAGAGAGAAATTCAGAGTCGAGGAGAAGCGGTGATACCAGTTACCAGGCCCGAATGGATAAAAAATATGGAAAAACCGAACAGGAACCCTTTATAACAAGTGCAGGAGAAGGTAAAAAAACTTTTGGTAAATCTGCACCGAAAAGAGGTGGAACTAGGCCCAATAATTTTGATACCAGAGATAAATACGAAAGAGGCAGCCTGAAATACGGAAAAAGGCCGGGAACAGAAAACCGGGAAGATAAAAATAAATCTTTTGTCCAGAAAAGAAGGCTAACCAAAATTGATAAGGATATCCACAAAGACACCATCCGTCTGAATAAATATATCGCTAATTCAGGAATCTGCAGCAGAAGAGAGGCAGACGAACTTATTACTCAGGGATTGGTTGAGGTGAATGGTAAAGTGGTAACCGAAATGGGTTATCAGGTTCAGAAAACCGATAAAGTTGTTTTTGACGGACAGAGCATCACGCCTGAAAAACCGGTATACGTTCTTTTGAATAAGCCGAAAGGATATATTTCAACCACCAAAGACGACAAGGCCAGAAAAACGGTGATGGATCTTGTAGCAAATGCTTCGCCTTATCGTTTGTTTCCTGTAGGAAGATTAGACCGTTCCACAACAGGAGTTATTCTTTTAACAAACGACGGGCATATGACGAAGAAGCTTACGCATCCGTCTTTTGATGCGAAGAAAATTTATCATGTTACCTTAGATAAAAAACTTACACATGAAGACATGAAGCTTATTGCTGAAGGAATTCGCCTGGATGAAGGAGTAGCAGTAGTAGATCAGATTTCTTTTATTGAAGGGAAACCCAAAAACGAAGTCGGAATAGAAATCCACATCGGGTGGAACCGGGTTATCAGAAGAATTTTCCAGCGATTAGGATATGAAGTGGAAGCGCTGGACAGGGTAATGTTTGCTGGACTTACCAAGAAGAACATCAAAAGAGGGCACTGGAGGATTCTTACAGAACTTGAAGTGAACAATCTTAAAATGCTTTAAAATAAGTATGTAATAATATAAAGACGCTCATGCAGCGTCTTTTTTTATGCCTATGATTTATCGGTCTAAATTTTCTCACAGAACCCGCATTTTCGCATGATTATCATAAGAAATCAATGTTAAAATTCTGCGTAATTCCGTATCTTTGGGAAAAATTTTTACAAAAATGATTGAGTGGAAAACCGCCAAAGAATACGAAGATATTACCTACAAAAAATGTAATGGTGTAGCAAGAATCGCTTTCAACAGACCGGAAGTTCGCAATGCCTTCAGACCTAAAACAACTTCAGAATTGTACGATGCTTTTTATGACGCTTATGAAGATCCTTCAATAGGTGTTGTGCTGCTTTCCGGAGAAGGGCCAAGCCCCAAAGACGGCGGCTGGGCTTTCTGCAGCGGAGGCGACCAGAAGGCAAGGGGACATCAGGGATATGTTGGTGAAGACGGAAGACACCGGTTAAATATTCTTGAAGTGCAGCGACTCATCCGTTTTATGCCGAAAGTAGTTATTGCAGTGGTTCCGGGTTGGGCTGTTGGTGGAGGACACTCTCTTCATGTGGTTTGTGATTTAACCTTAGCAAGCGAAGAACACGCTATTTTCAAGCAAACGGATGCCGATGTGACAAGTTTCGACGGAGGTTACGGTTCTGCATATCTTGCTAAAATGGTCGGACAGAAAAAAGCCCGGGAAATTTTCTTTTTAGGCAGAAATTATTCCGCACAGGAAGCCTTCGAAATGGGAATGGTCAACAAAGTGGTTCCTCACGCAGAATTGGAAGATACGGCTTACGAATGGGCGCAGGAAATTTTAGCCAAATCGCCAACTTCCATTAGAATGCTGAAATTTGCCATGAACCTTACCGACGACGGAATGGTTGGCCAGCAGGTTTTCGCAGGAGAAGCAACACGTTTGGCGTACATGACGGAAGAAGCAAAAGAAGGAAGAAATGCATTCCTCGAAAAAAGAAAACCGAATTTCGGGGAAGATCAATGGATATCTTAAAACATAAGTAATTGGTAATAAGTAGTGAGCAATACCGACATTACTTATTACCAATTACTCATTACTTATAAATTATGACTGATTGGATAAAAGCCGCAAGGCTTAGAACATTACCGCTCTCATTAAGCGGAATTATCATGGGTGCTTTCATTGCCAAATGGAGATTGTACGGTGAAGGCGGAACCTGGGACTGGAAAATTTTTGCTTTGGCACTTTTAGTAACCTTGCTGTATCAGGTTTTATCAAACTATGCTAATGATTATGGGGACGGAATAAAAGGTACTGATGCTAAAAGAGCTACGGAAGCCGAAGCAAGAGCGGTCGCATCTGGAAAAATTACCGCAAAACAGATGAAAAATGCAGTGATCCTGCTTTCAGTTTTGTCTTTTGCAGCAACGGTGGCGCTTCTGTATGTAGCCTTCATCCCGGACTATATGAATGAATTTTACATTTTTATCGGTCTTGGTGTTGCAAGCATTTTGGCAGCCATCGGATATACGATTGGTAAAAAACCATACGGTTACATGGGATTGGGAGATATTTTCGTTTTCATCTTCTTTGGGCTGGTTTCCGTGTGCGGAAGCTATTTCTTGTTTACAAAATCCTTCAGCTGGGATATGCTGCTTCCCGGAACCGCCATCGGAATGATGAGCATGGCTGTTTTAAACCTGAATAACATGAGAGACATCGAAAGTGATAAATTATCCGGGAAAAACAGCCTGGCTTTAAGGATCGGGTTTAAAAATGCAATGATTTATGAAATGATCCTGTTACAGCTTCCATTAATTTTAATATTGATGTTTTTAGCAGTAAACGGATTCTTCCAGACTCAGAATTATTATGTTTTTATTGTGATGATTCTCATGCTTCCGCTGATGAAAATCAGGAGGCAGATTATGGCTGTTAAAAATCCGAGAGAGCTTGATCCGTTCTTAAAACAGGTAGGAATTATGACCTTTATGATGGCG
The DNA here is from genome assembly GCF_035819015.1 of Chryseobacterium salviniae. Classification (NCBI taxonomy): domain Bacteria; kingdom Pseudomonadati; phylum Bacteroidota; class Flavobacteriia; order Flavobacteriales; family Weeksellaceae; genus Chryseobacterium; species Chryseobacterium salviniae. The sequence goes on from NZ_JAYLAA010000039.1 coordinate 9,106, forward strand.
GTTCTTACTGCTGTAGGGCTTAATTTCTTTCATTAAAATAAAGTCAGTGTAGAAGTTGAGTGTTTTGGGGTCATGCTAAGCTGAAGTTTATATTAAGCCTGCCGAAAGAAAACATTTCCAATTAAATTAATAATTCGAAAAAATAAATTCAAAATGAAAATACAATATTTGGGACAAAACTGTTTTTTGTTCACTTACAAAGACAAAACCATTTTATCGGATCCATTTTACAACTACAAAAAAGCAGAATCAGGATTTGACATTGCTGCACAGAAAATCGATTACATCCTTTTGACGCATGCTCACGGAGATCATATTGCAGATGTGGAAGAAGTATTGCAGCACCATCCTGAAGCAACGCTTATCGCAGTTCCTGAAATCTGCGGATATTTTAAAAGCGCAAAAAATACGGATGATGTGAATTTAGGAGGATCGGCAAAAATTGATGATCTTAAAATTTCCATGGTTCCTGCGCATCACACAAGCTCATTTCCTGACGGAAGCTACGGAGGTGTTCCCGTAGGATATATTTTCAGGCTTCCTGAAGGCAGAAACCTTTACCTTGCAGGAGATACCGGTGTAATGGCAGATATGGAGCTGTTTCCTAAATTATACGGAAATCTGGATCTTTCTGTCCTTCCGATCGGGAGTCACTACACGATGTGTCCGAGAAAGGCAGCTTTTGCCGCGGCGGAATTATTGAAAACCCCGAAAGTAATCGGATGCCATTTTGATACATTCCCTGCGATTGAAATCAACCACGAAAGTGCATTAAAGCATTTTGCAGATAAAAATGTAGAGCTTGTTTTACCAAAACTGGGCGAAACGTTCGAATTTTAAATAAATGTTGAAAGATAATTTGAAAATCAGAATGGAATTGTTGAATGCCTTAAAAACAAAAAAAGATAATTTTCAAACTACCTCTCTTCAACTAAAACCAATAAAAAATGGCAAGCTACCTAAATCACACCGCTACGACCGATTACCTTTGCTGCGTTCCCACCCTGGAGGATTCTCAGGAGCTGGTTGTTTAGGACTTGCCGGTGCAAAGATAGCAATATTTTGTTAACTTAAAAATAATATGACAGAAAAAATAATTGAAAAAACGCTTTGTCAGTGCTAAATTACTGAATTTAAGAACAATAATTTTTCAATATTTTTTTAAAAAATTAGATATGACAAAAAGCCCTTCCACAATAGGAATTTTACTGTTTGCCGCTACAATGATTGTCTTTTTTGTAGTGTATTACTTCTTTTCAGGAGTTGAATATTTTGATATTTCATTGAAAGCCAATGCTTTCGTTTTACCCATTATTTATGCCGGGGCAGCGTTCTGGTCTGTAAAGACATACTGGGGCAGCCACAAGACGGTAAGCTTTAAAGAGGCTTTTAATAGAGCTTTTGTACCCATGTTTATCGGTGGAATTTTATCAATTTTCAGCATTTACGCCTTTTTGAATTTTGTTGATACCGATGCAAAAAAACTGTTAAATTACCAATATGTTACGAGGCAGAAATCGGAACTCGACAAGGAATATTCCTCTGCAAGAAAGATTTTAAAGCATCAGAAAGACATTGATGAGCTCGATCAGAAATACAAAGAAAGACTCCAAAGTTTTACGCCGGAAGCAGTTAAAGGAAAAGATATGCTTACGGCAAGTCATTTTTCAGGATATTTTGCGGCAATACTTATATTTTACGTAGTTTTGTCGTTATTTTTCGGGGCGTTTTTCAGAACAAGAACAATGTACCAGGAAACAGAAATTAAAGAATAATTTTTTATCAGAATTAAATGAATTTATCTATAGTTATTCCGTTATTGAACGAAGAAGATTCTCTGGAAGAGCTTTTTTCACGAATTGATAAAGTTTGCAGATCCAATAGTTTATCCTATGAGATTTGGTTTGTGGATGACGGAAGCACAGATTTGTCATGGAGCATTATTGAAAACCTGAAGGTTCAGAATCCGCAGATCCACGGCATTAAATTTTCTAAAAATTACGGAAAATCCCAGGCGCTTCATGCCGCTTTTGAAAGAACCAACGGCGATGTTATTATTACAATGGATGCTGATCTTCAGGACTTTCCGGAAGAAATCCCGGAATTATACGCAATGGTTGTCAATGAAAATTACGACATTGTTTCCGGATGGAAAAAGAAGCGTTTTGATAATGTGATGACGAAAAATGTACCGTCGAAATTATTCAATGCAGCAGCAAGAAAAGTTTCCGGAGTGTATCTTCATGATTTCAATTGCGGACTGAAAGCTTATAAAAAACAGGTCGTAAAAACCATAGATGTATACGGAGATATGCACCGATATATTCCGGTGTTAGCTGCCAATGCAGGGTTCAGAAGAATTACGGAAAAAGAAGTGCAGCATCAGGCAAGGCCTTACGGAGTTTCAAAATTCGGGACGGAAAGATTTATCAGAGGCTTTCTGGATTTGGTAACGCTTTGGTTTGTAAGCCGTTTCGGAGGCAGGCCAATGCATTTTTTCGGAGCAGTGGGCACACTAATGTTTATTGTAGGTTTCCTTTCGGCGATCTGGCTTGGAGTTTCAAAGCTAATTGATGTTGCCAGAGGAATGTATGGTCATCTTATTACCGATAATCCGTGGTTTTATATTGCATTAACGATGATGCTGATGGGGACATTGCTTTTTATCGCAGGATTTTTGGGAGAAATGATTATCAGAACAAACAGAGAACATAAGAATTATAATATTGATGAGGTAATCTAAAAAATGAATACAAAGAGTTGTTTAAACTGTGGCCATTTGGTTTCCGATGAGTTTTGTCCTCATTGCGGGCAGAAAGCCGACACAGCACGAATAACGCCTCGATCTCTCATCAAAAACGATATTCTCGGATCAATCTGGCACATGGAAGCCCGGTTTTTCAGTACTTTACAAGATATTATAACCAGGCCCGGACAAACGGCGATGGATTATATCGCAGGAAAAAGAATCAGGTACAACAATTTTATCCCGTTGTTACTGGTTCTTTTCAGTTTTAATGTATTGGGGCTGCATTATTATGAAAAATTTGCGCCGCCTGAAGTTCTTGCAGATGATTCAGGAATCAAAGATCTTCTTTCAAAATATTCAAAAGCTATTTTATTTGTTATCATTCCGATGCTGGCTGTGAATGCCTATTTTCTTTTCAGAAGAATAAATTTGAATATCGCAGAGCATTTTATCATCGGAACGGTTAGTCTTTTAGGAATTTTAACCTTATTTTTGTTGGATGATATCGTAAGTCTTATTGTTCTGTGGAAACCGGTTTCAAAGATTTTCAATATTGTTGATAGAGCATTATTTGCTGTTTCTGTACTTTTTCCGGCGCTTACTTACTGGAATGCTTTTAAAAGTTCATACACAAGATCTGGTTTAGCTTGGAGAATTATTGTTTTGTATATTTTGATGGTATCGGAAAGTGCGGTTATAGGTTTAATCTTATATGAAATATTTTAGAATGAATATGAAAAATATACTGTATGCATTCATTTTATCAGCAATAATTTCCTGCGGAAAAATTTCTCCGAAAGGAAATATTGAAAGAAAAGATATGGAAGTCTCGGAATTTGTAAATCTTGATCTTAAAGGGAAATTCCGTGTATTTTATGCAAGAGGGACAAAAAATTTCGTGGAGATTGAAACGTATCCCAATGTTGCAGATAATCTTGACGTGGAAGTTGAGGACAAAACATTAACGATTAAAGAAAATCGCGGAACGAAGGGGGTAGATTTCTATAATATTACCATCTATTCAAAATACAATCTGGAAAAAATTGCCATTTCGGATTCTGTAGAAATGAATATTTCAAGCGAAATTAAGACCGATAATTTTAGGCTTAATTTAAAAAATTATGCTACATTTATGGGTAGTGTAAATACAAGAAGGGCAGAAGTTGAAATGCTGAACCGAAGCAGGGCCAACTTCCTCGGGCAAACCCGGGATGCGGTGATAAAGATTTCCGATACGGCAAGCCTGATTGCTCCTTACTGGAAAATCGAAAACCTGAATATCGAATCCAAAAACGGGAATTATGCAGAAGTGAATGTGAAAGATTCATTGAAAGGGCATATTCAGAACACGGCGAAATTTACTTATTATAATGACCCGATCCGTGCATTTAAAATTGATAAAAGTGCAAAGGTGGAAAATAAAAAGTTGGATTAAGCTGGAAGTATGAAGCTGGATGATGGAAGCTTAGTAGTTTTGAATCTGCTAATCACATAAATACAAATGAGTTTCAAATTTGAAAAATTAATTATTTGGCAAAAATCTATGGAATTTGGAGAGGAAATTTTTAAATTATCTCAAGATTTCCCAAAAGACGAAGTATTTAATTTAGTTTCACAGATAAGAAGAGCTTCGGATTCGATTGCCCTGAATATTTCTGAAGGATGTATTTTACAGTCAAGATTAGAGTTTAGAAAGTTTTTAGGATATTCGATCCGTTCTTTGGCTGAAACTGTAACCTGTCTTTATAAAGCAAAGAACAGAAATTACATTTTAGAAGAACAATTTAATAAATTATATAATGAAAGCCATAGTCTTATGAATCAATTATAGCTTTCAGAAATCAGATAAAACAATAATAATATGCTGAAGTCTGGAATCTGATGTAGGAAAACTTCCTGCCTCCATCTTCCATCTTCCATCCAAAATAAACATACACGAAATACAAATATGACAACATTAGAAAAAGCAAAACTTTGGTTGCATGAATCATTTGATGAAGAAACAAGAGGCGCTGTACAATTATTGATTGAAGGCAATTCTCCGGATCTGGAAGACTCTTTTTACAGAGAGCTGGAATTCGGGACAGGAGGAATGAGAGGAATTATGGGTGTCGGAACCAATCGTTTAAATAAATATACGTTAGGTCAAGCAACACAGGGACTTGCGAATTATATGTTAAAGCAGTTTCAAGGTGAAGAAATAAAAGTTGCTATTGCTTATGATGTAAGAAATAACTCCAGAGAATTCGGGAAATTAGTAGCTGATGTCTTGACGGCAAACGGAATCAAAGTATTGTTATTTAAAAATCACAGGCCGACTCCGGAACTTTCCTTTACGGTAAGAGACAGAAACTGCCACGGAGGAATTGTTTTAACAGCATCTCATAATCCACCCGAATACAACGGTTACAAAGTATATTGGAATGACGGGGCGCAGATTGTTCCGCCACATGATGAAGCGATTATTAATGAAGTATATTCCGTAAAATTTGACGAAATTAAATTTAACGGAAATGATGATTTAATCGAATGGATCGGAGAGGAGCAGGATGATGTCTACATTGATGCCTGTATTAAAAATTCCACCTATCAGAATGTTGGAAAAGAAAATCTGAATATTGTTTTCACGTCTATTCACGGAACAACGTATACAACCGTTCCAAAGGCTTTGGAAAAAGCGGGCTTCAAGAAAATTGATCTGGTTAAGGAGCAGATGATCCCAAGTGGTAACTTCCCGACTGTAGATTCTCCAAACCCGGAAGATCCGGCAGCACTGGAAATGGCAATGGATCTGGCAAAGATTACCAACGCAGATATCGTGATCGGAACAGACCCGGATGGAGACCGATTAGGAATTGCCGTAAGAAATCTTGACGGTGAAATTGAGCTTTTAAACGGAAATCAGACCAATACAATTCTTACTTATTATATCCTGAATGAATGGAGAAAGCAGGAAAGAATTACCGGAAAAGAATTCATCGGTTCTACCATTGTAACCTCCGATATTTTCTTTGATATCGCCCAAAAATTCGGGGTTGACTGTAAAGTGGGGTTAACTGGATTCAAATGGATCGGGAAAATGATCCGCGATTTCGAAGGAAAAGAAAAATTTATCTGTGGCGGAGAAGAAAGCTTCGGATTCATGACGGGTGATTTCGTTCGTGATAAGGATTCCTGCGGAAGTATTGTCCTTGCCTGTGAAATTGCAGCATGGTGTAAAGCCAATGGAAGAACGATGTACCAATATCTTATTGAGATTTACCAGGAGACCGGAATGTATTACGAAGGGTTGGTGAATCTCGTAAGAAAAGGAAGAGACGGAGCGGAAGAAATTGAGAATATGATGAAGAATTTCCGTGAACATCCGCCAAAATCATTAGCAGGATCTCCGGTTGAAGAAGTAAAAGACTTTAAGGAACAGACAAATTTCATCGTTTCACAAAATGAGAAAAGGGTGATGGATGACATTCCGAAATCAAACGTACTCATTTATTATACTCAGGACGGGACCAAAGTCTGTGTAAGACCTTCCGGAACGGAACCTAAGATCAAGTTTTATATCTCAGTAAAAAACAGTATTATTTCTGAAGCAGATTTTAAAGATAAATTAAAGTCTCTGGAAGCAAAAATTCAGGAAGTCAGAAAAGATCTGCAACTCAGTTAAATATAACAATGTATCAGTCTAACAGTTTACCAATGATTGGTTTATTTTCAATTAATACACTGTTACACTGTTACATTATAAATTATTACATTAAATAAATTTAAATTAAATAAAGTGAAAGTTTCAAAATTAGCGGCGAACCTGATCGGTTCTGAAATTGTAAAAATTGGTAATGAAGTAAACGATTTAAAGGCAAAAGGAGCGGAGATTGCCAACCTTACAATTGGTGACCTTAATTCTAATATTTATCCCATTCCTGCAAAATTAAAGGAGGAAATTCAGAAAGCGTATCAGAATAACCTGACGAATTATCCGCCTGCTAACGGACTTTTATCTTTAAGAAAAGAGGTTTCAAAAGATTTAAAAACAAGATGGAACCTGGATTATTCACCTAACGATATCCTGATTACGGCAGGTTCAAGACCTTTGATCTATGCGGTTTATAAAACTATTGTAGACGAGGGGGATAAAGTGGTTTACCCAATTCCTTCTTGGAATAATAATCATTATGCATACCTTACTTCGGCAAATGCTGTGGAAGTAAAAACCACCCCTGAAAACAATTTCCTTCCAACAGCGGACGATTTAAGGCCACATCTTGAAGGTGCTGTTTTACTGGCTCTTTGTTCTCCGTTAAATCCTACAGGTACAATGTTCACCAAAGATCAGCTTTCAGAAATATGCGAATTGGTTTTAGCGGAAAACAAAAAAAGAGGGGATGATGAAAAGCCTTTGTACTTAATGTATGATCAGATCTATTCCAATCTTACTTTCGGTTCGGAGCACGTAGATCCGGTTTCGCTTTTCCCTGAAATGAAAGATTATACGGTGTATATTGACGGTATTTCAAAATGTCTTGCCGCTACCGGAGTTCGTGTAGGATGGGGATTCGGGCCGGTTCATATCATGGACAAAATGAAAGCGCTTCTTACACACGTAGGAGCATGGGCACCAAAACCGGAGCAGGAAGCTACTGCAAAATATTATGAAAATCCGGAGGAAGTAAATGCATTTGTTGAAGATTTTAAAGGAAAATTAGAAGCAAGCCTGAAAGTCCTTCATGCAGGAATCCAGGATCTGAAAGATAAAGGCCTAACTGTTGACAGCATCGAACCGATGGGAGCGCTTTATCTTACCATCAAATTAGATTATATCGGAAAAACAAAACCGGACGGAACAGTGATCGAAAATTCTTCTGATCTTGTTTTCTACCTTATTAATGAAGCAGGCGTTGCTTTGGTTCCTTTCTCTGCTTTCGGAGAAGATAAGTCTGAGCCTTGGTTCAGAGCTTCTGTTGGAGGTTTGGCCATCGACGAAATTGAAGTCATGATGCCGAAACTGGAAAAAGCTTTGAGTTATTTGAAATAATTTAAAATATATGCTTAGACAGGCTCAGCATGACAATTCTAAATATTATTTAGCAGCTTATTTTAGAGGTTATACTGAGCAGAGTCGAAGCGTTTTTGGAATTCAGATCCGTATTTCATAATAATGAAGTTTCCGAGAAAATATTTTTTAGATACAAAACTATTATGCCGTTCAACAGTAGTTATTACACTATTGGTAATTTTATGTGTATGGATTTCAGGGCAAAATTCACATAGATCTTTATTTCAAAACTCTATTTTTTCTACTTCGATTTTAGGAACTGCATTTTTACTTTTTATCAGCTTAGGATTATATTACGGCTTAAAACTGAAAGATAATATCGGGCATGTTTTAACAAAAGAAAATATCAAAAAATTATCAGATAAAACTCCGGAAATTGGGAATTTTGATTTTGATGGACCTGCTTTAGGAGATGGAATCGGAGGGATTATTGTATCAATTATTGTCTGGATTGTGATCTCTATAGTTGTTGTTTTTCTTTTATATTTTCTCGGCGTTTTTTTCTGGGCTGTAATTTTATTGTTAGCAGCCATGCTGTATTGGATTTTTTTCCGGGCTCTACGATTGGTTTTTAAAAACTCAAAATACTGTAGGGGAAATTTAGTAAAAAGCTTAGGTTTTGGGATATTTTACTCCTTTTTATATCTATCCTGGATCTACGGGATCATTTTTATGGTTAATTACTTAAATTAAATCTACATCAAAAAATATAAAATGAAAATTATCGCAGTTATCCCCGCACGTTACGAAGCAAGCCGCTTTCCGGCCAAGCTGATGCAGATGTTAGGCGAAAAGACCGTCATCACAACAACCTACCAAAACGTGGTGGAAACCGGTTTGTTTGATGAAGTTTTTGTAGCAACCGATTCGGAAATTATTTTTAATGAAATTTCTAAAAACGGCGGAAAAGCTGTCATGACCGGACAGCATGAAACCGGAAGCGACCGTATTGCCGAAGCAGTGCAGAATATTGACTGTGATATTGTCATTAACGTTCAGGGAGATGAGCCTTTTTTAAAATTAGAACCATTACAGCAATTAATTAAAGTTTTTCATAACGACGAAAATCAGGAAATTTCTTTAGCTTCGTTAAAAATAAAACTTCATGAAAAAGAAGAAATAGAAAATCCTAATAACGTAAAAGTAATTACGGATAACAACGGTTTTGCGCTGTATTTCAGCCGCTCTGTAATTCCTTTTCACCGGGAAATTTCGTATAACGTCGACTATTTTAAGCACATCGGCGTGTATGCTTTCAGAAAACATGCATTGATACAGTTTTCCAAACTGGAAATGAAACCACTTGAAATTTCGGAAAAAATAGAATGCATCCGCTATCTTGAATACGGCATGAAAATCAAGATGATAGAAACCAATTTTGTAGGAGTAGGAATTGATACGCCGGAAGATCTTGAAAAAGCCAGAAGGTTAATTTGAGAATTAAATAATTTGAAAATATGATATCAGTTCTCTATTTTCAAATTGCTTCATATCAAATTTTCAAATTAAAAAAGCCTTATATTTGGCATGATAAAATGAAATTAATGAAAAAGTTACTTTTCGTATTCGTCCTGATCTTTTCCCATTCCATTTTTGCCCAAACCGCAAAAGAAATCATTGATAAAAACATAGAATTGTCCGGAGGATTAACCAACTGGAAGCTTTTAAATTCCGTATTGCTCCAGGGAAAAGTGATCTTGGGAGTAAAAGATGAGTATCCGATCAAAATTTACCAGCAACGCCCGAACCTTACCAAAACAGTCATTACCATTGGCGGAAAAGACACCGCTATTGAAGGCTACGACGGAACGAAAGGCTACGCGATGAATTATGCGGCCAATAAACTTCAGCAATATCCGGATTACGCTCCCGAAAGCTTCGATAACGATTTTATCGACTGGGAAAGCAAAGGTTTTGAAGCTAAATATTTAGGAAAGGAAAAAATCGGAAATATTTATTGTCATAAAGTTGAATTAACAAAAAATGTAAATAAGAATATCTACTATTTCGATGCAAAGGATTATATGCTGATAAAAGAAATTAAAAAAGATGAAACTTTATTATACTCAGAATATAAAAAGGTAGGGAATTTGTTGCTGCCTTTCAGGATAGAATCGTCGAGTGCAAAAAAAGACGGAGATTATGTGATGCTTATCAACAGGGTTGATATTAACAAAGTATTTCCGGCCAATACATTCAAATTTTAATCAAAATAATAAAGGGAATTATGAAAAAGTTATTTTTAATGTTTCTTTCTGTAGTTGCGTTTTTCAACAGCTGCGCTCAGAAAAAAAGTGAAGAATCTAAAGCTAAAACCAATCAACTTATGGGAAAATCAATATATGATTTCAAGGTAGACGCCCTGGAAGAAGGAAAACAGATCAACTTTGCAGATTTCAAAGGAAAGAAAATCCTTATCGTAAACACCGCTTCAGAGTGTGGATTTACACCGCAGTATGCTGATCTTGAAAAAGTTTCGGAAGAATATAAAGACAAATTGGTTGTGGTTGGATTTCCGGCTAATAATTTCGGAGGACAGGAACCGGGAAGCAATGAAGAAATAGGCGCTTTTTGTCAGAAAAATTACGGGGTAACCTTCCCGATGGCAGCAAAAGTTTCAGTGAAAGGTGATGATACGGCTCCGATATTTAAATATTTAACTGAAAAAGAACTAAATGGCGTAAAAAATACAACCATCCTTTGGAATTTCACAAAATTTTTAATTGATGAAAACGGAAAACTGATTGATTCATTTGTAAGCACAACAAAACCTACGGATGAAGCGATTACGAAGTATCTGAAATAAAAAAATATCATTAATATAACAATATAGCAGTGTAACAGTTTACCAATTCAATTCGGAATTATTAAGTTGTTACACTGTTTCATTTTTATATTGCTACATTGATCATTTCTCTGCAAAACAAAAAATATTCCCCAGCTTGATACTTGAGTAACCATTGCTTTTAATTTTGGATGAATTAATCATTGCCTTTGCTAAGACGTTTGTAGGTAATGGTTTCTGGCTCTCAAGCAATCCCAGTTTATTGGCAAATTTTATAATCCTGCTTCCAAGCACTTCTCCCGTTCTGTCGGAATCTCTTCGCTCCAGCATTCCCGGTTTGAAGATGGTGATTTTTTCAAAATGCAGTTTCTTTACAGCCTCTTCCAGTTCGCCTTTCATTCGGGAATAAAATATTTTGGATCTCGGATTGGCACCGTATGCAGAAACCAGAATATAATCGGTCACATTATTTTCTCTTGCAGCTTTAGCAAATTCATATTGATAGTCGAAATCTACTTTTCTTTGGGCTTCTTTACTTCCGGCAGCTTTTAGAGTTGTTCCCAGGCAGGAAAAAACAACATCACCCTCTACTTTATCTTTCCATTCTTCAGGGCGATCAAAATTCACAACATATACTTTCAATTTATCATTTTGAATATCAACTGGTTTCCTTACAAAAATGGTAATTTCTTCGAAGTCACTATCTTCAAGCAACTGGCTGACCAAATCTTTTCCTGTAGCGCCCGTAGCACCAATAACTAAAGCTTTCATATAATCTTGTTTGTGAAATTGTTGTTTGCTTCTTAAATTTACTAAATTTCTGTAATTTCCCCTTAAAATTCTTCACAAAATACTTTTCCGTACAAATAAATCTTTATATTTTAATGCCCTTTTCTCAATCAAATGCCAAGAAATATATCCAAGAATAATTGAGATGGGTAAAGAAAATATGAGCAGCGTAATAGCATCAGATCTGTAAAGATGTACCAATGTTTGCTGCACCGGAAAAGAGTAAATGTAAATGCCGTAAGAAGTATCGCCAATAGTTTGCCCCACTTTATTAATAAGAGGGGTTGATCTTCTACCTAAGAATATAACAATTAGTGGCAGTGTAAGATAGCTTGTATAAACAGTAATATCCAGATATATACCTGCGCTAAAAATTATTGTTGAAAGTATAATAATAATGTTTTCTCTTCTTTTATTTTTTATATCTAAGTAAGTTATAAACATACCTCCTGTAAAAAAGCACATTAGGTTATAAAAATGTTTGCTGCTCAGGGCAATTTTAGCAAACAATCCATTTAGAAAGTAAGGCTGAAAAATACTCAAAGAGTAACTCAGTAGAAAAAGCAGTAGAACAATATATTTCAAATAAGTTTTTTTACGAATAAAATACAAAGCAGATACCATTACATACATGCTGAATTCATAGCTTATCGTCCATAAACTTCCGTTGATACTGTGTTTATAGGGATTGCTTTCAAAAACACCGTCAATGCCTTTTTGCCTGAAAAATAAAGTCATATTGAGAGGAATATAACTATAAACATCACTATTTTTATAATAAGGAATATTATTTTCATAAACAGCCGGTGCCAACAGAACGGTAAAAATAAGAATTACTGTTAATGCGGGGAAAAGCCTTAATATTCTCTTCCAATAAAAATCGACAAGACCTTTACACCGCAAAAGGCTCTTAAAAATAAGATATCCGGAAATGATAAAAAAGCCATGTACACCAAGATATGATAGCTCGATTCTGTGAAGAGTAATTTTTGAAAAAGGCTCATACTGGCCGGTTCCGGAAAGAACATAAGAATGGCTTATCACCACGAGTGCTGCAAAAAGCAACCTCATAAAATCAAAGTTATTCGTTCTTGAAATCATTTTTCGGCTGATTTTTCAGGATTTGTAAAGAAAGGTTTCTTATTATTTTGTTTTCCTGATACTCGCCGGACAAGAATTTTTGTACTAAAAGTTGCTATACAAGCAAAAAAATTTCTCATACAATTGTGTTTTTGTAAATATATAAATTTTTAATAATATTGAAGTAAAATTTTAATTCAATAGATTTTTAATGGATACTAATGAAATCCTTGATTATTGCCTTGCAAAAAAAGGCGTTACAGAAAGTTTTCCTTTTGATAATGAGACACTTGTCCTTAAAGTTGGCGGGAAAATGTTTCTTTTAATGCCGTTAGAAAGGCATCCGTTACAAATCAATGTAAAAACTGATCCGGAGTGGAGCGCAGAACTTCGTGAGCAATATCCACAGATTACCGGTGCATTTCATATGAACAAAACCCATTGGAATTCCGTACAGTTAGACGGGCTGAAAAGAGATCTTATCCTGCAGCTTATTGATCATTCCTATGAACTTATTTTTAAATCTTTAACCAGGAAAATTCAGAATACAATACAAAACTCCTAAATAAAACTAATCCTAACATGAGGAAAATACTAATTTCCGCGGTCTACTTTTTGTCCGTTGGTGCATTGGCACAATCCAAAGAACAGTCTAAAACCTGGGAACTTTTGCTAAACAACAAAAGGGTAGAAGCAAGAAACTTTTATGATAAAAACTTAAAAAATAATTCAGCTAAAGACTTTGAAAATCTCTTTCTCGATGCAATGATTGATGAAGAAATGGGACAGATGATTTTTGATGAAACATTCATTAAATATTTTGCTGACTTTAAGCTGGATGATGCTTATCTGTATCCGATTATTAAAAAGTCTTTCCTGCTCGCCGATTATGAGAACTCAGGATTTGATGATAATTCATACAAAAAAGTTGATTTTTTAGCGCAACATCCGGTATATGGGGAAAGTACAGCTATTCTTGAATATAAGGCAACGCTTGACAGGATAAGGAACAATAATAAAAGTGCGGACGATTACCTTTCTAAAATTAAACGCATTGATCAATGGCAGTTTGCAGGTGTATTTGAAAATCTGAACGGAAGCGGACTTTACAATGAATATGAACCGGAAACTACCGCCTCCGGCGACAAACTCTTTAACGCAGACAGTTTCGGATATGTAGGCTGGTACAACAGAAAATTTCCTACAAACGACGGTTTTGAATTTTTCATTAATGAAACTGAATATGGAAGAGGGATTATGTATGCCCAAAGTTTTATTGAAAATCCGGTTGAAAGAAAAATTTTGCTCGAAGTAGATGCTAATACAGAGTTCAGGTTGTTTTTAAATGATACAGAAATCCTGTCAAGCACAGCAGATAGCTATACCAATCTGGGATCACATCTGGTTGAGGTTTCTCTACCGAAAGGAATGAACAGGCTCCTGCTGAAATTTGATGTAAAGGATACTAAAACGGCCTTTATGGTGGTTCCTTTTGATACCGATTATCAGAAAATTTCTGATCTTAAGTACTTTGATACCTACAAAATATACCAAAAAAGTTCACCAGAACAGTTACAGGCAAAAGAACTTCCTCTGAAATTTGAAAAACTGTTAAAAGAAAAAATAGCTCAGCATCCTGAAAGCATTTTTTACAAATATCTTCTGGCTGCTGGTTACCTTAATAATCTCCAAAACGATCAGGCTAAAGAAATTATAGACCAGATGATGAAAACCTATCCCAAATCTTCGGTAGTGCAAAGTCTTCTGGCTTCATACTATAATAATATTGAAGATAAAGAAAAGGTTAATGAGATCTACAAAAATATAGAGATCAATGATTCGGAATATTTTCTCGTGCCGCTTCTGAAAATGATGGATGGTGAAAAATTCCAGAATATGTCTATTCAGGAACTTGAAAAATACAGGGATATTTTAAACAGAACGAAAGCCAAATCTGTAGGTGGATTTTTCGATGTGGTTATTGCCATTCGAAACCGTGATATGGAAAAGGCAAAGGAGCATATAGCCCATCTGAAAAAAGATTTTGCTAATAATGAGAGATTTTTCAGCATTTTTACCACATTGGAAGATATGGATAAAAAAGATCAAAGCTCTACCATTAAAAAATTTGAAGAAGCTTATTCACAAAAGAGCAGTCCCGATATTATGAATACGCTTTACAGCTTGTATCAGAAATCAAACAGAGTAGAGGATCAAAAGAAAATTCTTAAAAAATACATAGAATTATATCCTTCCGTTAATTCTTTCAGAACCCAATACTTAAATCTTCTCGAAGATGATGTACAAAACCCGGAATATGGAAAAGGTCTGGAAGATGCTTTAGCAAACTTTCCGTATTCTTATTCATTGCTGGCTGCCAAAGCAGAATATCTTGCAAAACTTAACAAAAAAAACGAAGCTGTACAATTTGCCAAACTGTCTCTTTCTCATAATACCGACAACGAGCAGATGCATAAGCTTCTAAGAGATCTAGATCATACGGAAGACGAGATTGATAAAGTGGGTGTAAAAGATCTTTACAAGCTTGTAAGCGACCGCAGAAAAAATACAGCGACAGGAAAAAAAGGTGTTACAACACTTCTTGATGAATATATTGTAAATGTCTATCCTGAAGGAGGTTTTAAAAAGAGAAGCACCTATGCTTACGAAATTACTTCCGAAAACGGAATTGAAGAGTTAAAGGAATACGGAATCGATTATTATGATGACGTTATTAAAGCAGAAATTGTAAAGCCGGACGGAAGCATTATTCCGGGAGAAAGGTCTTCGGAAAAGATTGTATTTACCAATCTTGCAGTGGGTGATGTCATCCTTGTTCAGATCGAAAGTTTAGAAAGA
The DNA here is from genome assembly GCF_035819015.1 of Chryseobacterium salviniae. Classification (NCBI taxonomy): domain Bacteria; kingdom Pseudomonadati; phylum Bacteroidota; class Flavobacteriia; order Flavobacteriales; family Weeksellaceae; genus Chryseobacterium; species Chryseobacterium salviniae. The sequence goes on from NZ_JAYLAA010000039.1 coordinate 24,421, forward strand.
AAAAGCGGAAGATTTTATAAAGATTTTAATGTAAGCTCTTATTTTAATTCGCAATATCCTGTTGTAGAATCAATCTTTACGGTGATCACACCAGAAAATTTAAATTATCAGGTTAAAAGTAATAATAGGGAAGTTCCTTCCACAAAAAAGAAATCAGATGGAAAGCTGTACCAAACCTGGAAGCTTAATAATCTGGAAGAAGTGAATTTTGATGAATATTTCGGACCCAACTTCTATGATACAACCATTTCCGTAACGGCAAATTCCATCAAAACATGGCAGGAAATTGCCAACTGGTATTCGGATCTTACAAGAAAAAGCCTGGTTTCGGATAAAGTGGTAGAAAAAGCTTTTAAAGAAATTTTCCCATCAGGAATTCCAGGAATGAGCGATGCGGCGAAAGCGGAAAAGATTTATAATTATATTGAAAAAAACGTAACGTACAGTTCGGTAGATTTCCGCCAGAGCGGTTATATTCCTCAGAAACCATCCAAAACGCTCAGCTCAAAGCTGGGAGACTGTAAGGATCTTTCAACATTGTTTGTAATCCTTGGAAACCAGGCCGGACTTAAATCTAATCTCGTACTGGTACAGACTAATGATAATTCGGTTCAGCGTCTGCTTTTACCGAATCTAAGCTTCAATCACTGTATTGTAAAAGTAAATCTTGACGGAAAAGAAACGTTCCTTGAAATGACGGATAAGTTTCTTCCTTTTAACTCTCTTGTGAAAGGTAATTATAAAGCAAAAGGATTGGTTATCGACACAGATAAAAATACATCGCAAGCAGCAGATCTTATTGAAATCTCAAACACAAATAATGCAAAATCAATATTTAAAACCACCAGCGAAGTCAATGTAAACGGCGATGATCAGAATTTTACCGTTAAGCAATACGTGACTGGAGAATCTAAAAGCTATTACAACAACTTTTTCCAGGGATCTCAGACCGATGATTCACGTAAAAAGACAGTAGAAGAGGAATTGGGTTCGGTTCTGGATAAGGTGATCAGCGTAAAAACCGTAAAACTTCTAGATGGAAAAGATCTTACTCCAAAACCTCTTTCGTATGAAGTTCAGTTTAGCGTAAATGATAAACCGCAGTCTGTGGGAAGCCTGAAAATTATGAAAATCCCTTTCGTAACAAAGCCTTTCACAAAAGAAATTGTGGCTACGGAAAACCGAAAAACAGATATTGTCTACACACGCTATGAAAAAGAGAATAATTATTTTGAAGAAGTATATCTGAATATCCCTGAAACTATGAAGTTTATTGAAATTCCGGAGAATAAAAAGCTGACTTATAATAATTTTACATATTCAATCAATTATGAATTGGTAAAAAATAACAAATTAAAGATCACAAGAGTTGCAGATACACCTTGGGATAATATCAAAGCCGGGCAATATTCCGAATTTAAGAAATTTGTGGAAGAAGCAATTAATGCAGAAAACCAGATTTTAGGATACAAATAAAAACAGAAAGCTTACAGATGATTGTAAGCTTTTTTATTTAAAAATGAAACTCCTGAGTTAATCTTTTATCTTCGTCCAGCCTTTCAATTAGTTTCTCAAGACCTTCGAATTTAATTTCATCATGCAGAAAATCCCTGAAAGTAACGGTAATTTTTTCGTCATAAATATCTTCTCCAAAATCAAGAATGTAGACTTCAACCGTTAGCTTTTCTCCATTTACGGTAGGGTTGGTACCGATGCTGAGCATCCCTCTATATAATTTGCCTTTTACCAAAACTTCTACGATATAAGCTCCTTTTTTCGGCAGTAATTTAACAGAATCCGTTTCGATATTGGCAGTAGGATATCCAATTGTTCTTCCGATTTTTTTTCCGTGAACTACGGTTCCTGAGACAGAGTAGGGATAGCCGAGCATTTCGTTAGCATCAGCAATATTTCCAGCTAAAAGGGCATTGCGGACTTTAGTAGAGCTGATGTTGTTTTCATGAATATTAATGGCTTCCATCTGTTCCACTTCAAAATCCAGTTCTTTGGAAAGTTTTTGCAGCAACTCAAAATTTCCACTTTTATTTTTTCCGAAAGAATGGTCGTACCCGATAATCAGATATTTGATATTGAGCTGATCCACCAAAATTTGTCTCACGAATTCTTCTCCGGTAAGATTTCTGAATTCTTCATCAAATTCTTTTAAAAATAAAGTGTCAATACCATATTTTTTCATTAAAAATTTTTTCTCGTCCAGCGTATTGAGAAGCTTTAAGTCTTCATTCGGGTTAAAAACAAATCTTGGATGAGGCCAGAAGGTGAGGACTGCAGTTTCCAGATTATTTTCAGAACCTACTTTTATTAATTCGTTAATAATACTTTTATGTCCGAGATGCACCCCGTCAAACATTCCTAAAGATAAGGCTAAAGGCTTTTGAGGCGTATAATCGCTAAAATTCCTGAAAACTTTCAAAATGAAAAAATTTTGACTGCAAATATATGAAATATTGTAACAATGTATCAATTAAACAATGTACTAATATTTAGCGTCTGGATGATTGCCAGACTGGCAAACTGTTAGATTGGTGTACTAAAAGAAAAGTATGATAAAAATCTGTTTTTTACCAATTGCGGGTTAAGCAAGAATCATTATATTTGCACCAAGAAAAAATTTAGCAATGGCAAACCAAATTAAAGGTAAAATTTCTCAAATTATTGGTCCGGTAATCGACGTTGTCTTTACTGATGTGGAAGCAGTTCCAAGCATTTATGACGCGTTAGAAATTACAAAGGATAGCGGTGAAAAAGTAGTTTTAGAGGTAGAACAGCATATTGGAGAAGATACAGTAAGATGTATCGCAATGGACGCTACTGATGGTCTTAAAAGAGGGCAGGAAGTAATCGGGTACGGAAATCCTATTACAATGCCAATCGGAGAGGCTGTAAACGGAAGACTTTTCAACGTTGTTGGTGATGCTATCGACGGGCTTCAGAATATTTCTAAGGATGGAGGACTGCCAATCCACAGAGAAGCTCCAAAATTTGATCAGCTTTCAACTTCTGCTGAAGTTTTATTTACAGGTATCAAAGTAATTGATCTTATCGAACCTTATGCAAAAGGTGGTAAAATCGGTTTGTTCGGTGGTGCAGGTGTAGGTAAAACCGTATTGATCCAGGAGTTGATTAATAATATTGCAAAAGGACACGGTGGTCTTTCTGTTTTCGCCGGAGTTGGTGAAAGAACGAGAGAAGGAAATGACCTTTTGAGAGAGATGCTTGAATCCGGAATCATCAAGTATGGTGAAGATTTTATGCACTCTATGGAAAACGGAGGTTGGGATCTTTCTAAAGTAGATTTGGAAGCGATGAAAGATTCTAAAGCCGCATTCGTTTTCGGACAGATGAATGAGCCACCTGGTGCAAGAGCAAGAGTAGCACTTTCCGGTCTTACATTAGCTGAATATTACAGAGACGGTGGAGAAAGCGGACAGGGTAGAGACGTACTTTTCTTCGTAGACAATATCTTCCGTTTTACACAAGCGGGTTCTGAGGTATCTGCACTTCTTGGTCGTATGCCATCTGCGGTAGGATACCAACCGACACTTGCTTCTGAAATGGGGGCAATGCAGGAAAGAATTACTTCTACTAAAAACGGTTCCATTACTTCAGTACAGGCGGTTTACGTACCTGCGGATGACTTAACTGACCCGGCTCCTGCAACTACATTTGCCCACTTGGATGCTACAACGGTATTAGATAGAAAAATTGCTTCACTGGGTATTTATCCTGCGGTAGATCCGTTGGCTTCTACTTCAAGAATCCTTGCTCCGGAAATTATCGGTGAAGAACATTATAATTGTGCTCAGAGAGTAAAAGAAATTCTTCAGAGATACAAAGCACTTCAGGATATCATCGCTATTCTTGGTATGGAAGAACTTTCTGAAGAAGATAAATCAGTGGTTTACCGTGCCAGAAAAGTTCAGAGATTCTTGTCTCAGCCTTTCCATGTAGCAGAGCAGTTTACAGGTATTCCTGGATCTTTGGTAGATATTAAAGATACCATTAAAGGATTCAACATGATTATCGATGGTGAGCTGGATCACTTACCGGAAGCTGCTTTCAACCTTAAAGGTACTATCGAAGAAGCGATTGCGGCAGGACAAAAAATGTTAGCTGATAACGCTTAATTAGACATAAGATTTTTAGATGTGAGATGAGAGACATTTAATGTTTGTCAAAATCTTTTAATCTTCAATCTTTTAATCTTTTAATCTAAATTAAAATGAATATAAAAATTTTAACACCAGAATACGTAGTTTTTGAAGGAGAAGTAGATTCTGTATTACTGCCTGGAAAAAATGGTGAATTCCACATCATGAAAAACCACGCGGGAATTGTTTCTTCTTTAATCGGCGGTAAAGTAAAATTGTACACAAAATCGGTTGATGAAGCGTATAGTAAATATTTTGCAAAAGAAAATGAAAAAGATTCTGTTTTTTCTTATCCTATCAAAAGCGGTGTTGTAGAATTTAATCATAATAAAGGGATTATCCTTTGTGAATAATTAAATGAAAAGCTAAATATATTTTCAAGAAAGTGTAACTTTGGTTACACTTTTTTTATGTTATGTAAAAATCTGGTTTTATGAAGAAGAATTTGATTATCATGTTTACAATTCTGGGGTTTCTGCTCCATGCGCAAACGGTAAAAATCAAAAGAGGAATTGTAACCCTTGAAGGAGTTCATGTTGCCAAAGTTTCCAATAAATCCAATATATATACTTTCATGGATCTTAAAGAGACTCCGATCTACACCATAGAATTTGTTGATAAAAGTATAGTAGATTCAGTAAGAGATAGTTATATAAAAATTAACCGGGTTTATAATAAAGAAAAAACGCTTGAGCTGGATTATATTTCACCGTCTGCTTTCTCAGGGGAAGAAAAATCTGCAGCTTATACCTGTATCAAAAGCCTGAAAATTATCGATGAAAGAGGTATTAATATCAAAAACCTTGATGAACTATTTAAAAATTCGCCTAAGAGAAAATTAGATAACAAAACCAAGGATGCATACACCATCAGAAACAAAATTGATAAATTAAATATCACCGTTAATAATGTAGGTGAAATTTTAAGTAATGGAAAACCAGTGGGTTACTTTACCAATTTGCCTGTAAGTTTTGGATCTGAAGATACCATTACCGATAAAACATTTGTAGATATTGAAATCTATGACGCAAACAGCAAATACATTGGCAAATATATTACCACTACCAAACAAATAAAAACAGCCGGCGGAAAAACATTTACCTTATACAGGGAAATTTCCGGGCGTGCATCTCTTCTGAAGTTTCCGACTTACAAAGCAATAGCCGAAAGAATGGCAATTCTGGATCCGAATTTTATCAAAATCCAGGAAAAAGTAATTGTTGGTGAAGTTAAACGAGATGGTGTGGAGAAATAGTCGAACGGGCTTTAGCCCGTTTTGTATAGATAAAAATTCAGTAGGCTTTAGCCAAACAGTCTCTTGGATTTAAGAGGCTTATATTTTTTATTCGAATATTACAAATTTGTAATCAACAGAATTTCAACACCATTTATTACGTGCTAATCAATAAAATCTACAGACTTAAAATCACCCCATTTTCTTTCAATTGCTGCATTGGTTTTGAGAACCAGAACAATTCAAAATGATCAAAATTTTCTTCGAAATTAGCTTTAAGTTGTTGAAGCATAGGTTTTTTCGGATTCTCAACAGAATATTCACTGAACATTTTTATCAGCCATTCAGCATGCTCCGTATCAAAATCAACGGTCACAATATTGGTTTTTAAATGCACTGTAATTTTCGTATACGTATAGTTATGCTTGTTTTTATTTTTTATGCGATTCTCAGCGATTACGTTTTTGGCTAAAAAAATAATTTTTGAATTCCCTTTAAAAGTAAAATCATCATTTTCAAGCAAAGCATCATGAATGTAGTCCGGATGAACGGTTGTTTGTGGAATTTTAAAATCAAACCATTCCTGAAGAGGAAGCTCAAAATTAATTCCGTGCATATAATTGAAAAGAGATTTTTTTAAGCCAAAGCTGAATTTTCCATGATCAATTCCTGTTCTGTCTGTAAAATCCATGTCATTGTTCGCAAAATAGATTTCTTGCTTAATCGGAGTTACTCCAAACTCTTCAGGATTTAATCCAACGGGTGAGTGAGCCGTCATCGCAAACTGATGCCAGAATCCGCTTTGTAAAATTCCCATCTCAAAAAGCTGGCGAACCATTTCCAGAGAATCCACTGTTTCCTGAATGGTCTGGGTAGGATAGCCATACATTAGATACGCATGAATCATGATCCCGGCTTCCGTAAAATTTCGGGTTACCTTCGCAACCTGATTTACAGAAATCCCTTTGTCGATCAACTTCAGCAAACGATCGCTCGCCACTTCAAGTCCTCCCGAAACGGCAACGCATCCGGAAAGTTTTAAAAGAAAGCACAAATCCCGAGTAAAACCTTTTTCAAAGCGGATATTTGTCCACCACGTTACAACAAGATTTCTCCGCAAAATTTCCAGGGCAACTTCTCTCATCAGAGCAGGTGGGGCAGCTTCATCCACAAAATGGAACCCTGTCTCTCCGGTTGTCCGGATCAATTCTTCCATTCGGTCAACCAAAATTTTTGCAGAAATGGGTTCGTAGATTTTAATGTAATCTAAAGAAATATCACAAAAGGTACATTTTCCCCAATAGCAGCCGTGGGCCATCGTCAATTTGTTCCATCTTCCGTCGCTCCATAAACTGTGCATCGGATTGGCAATTTCAATCACCGAAATATATTGGTCCAGCAATAAATCTGAATAATCAGGAGTTCCGATATCAGCTTGTTTATAATCGTGTTTTGAAGAATTATTTTTATAAGTAACTTCTCCACTTTCAATTAAAAAAGTTCTTTTGAACTGAGATTCTTTACTTTGTTCAGAATTACAAATATTTTGATAAAGTAGTTCTATAGGAAGTTCTCCATCATCTAAAGTGATAAAATCAAAAAATTCAAAAACTCTTTTATCCTTCACTTCCCGCAGTTCGGTATTCGGGAAACCACCGCCCATCGCTGTTTTTATATGCGGATAATTTTCTTTGATAAATTTTGCACATCGGAATGCAGAATATAAATTTCCCGGAAAAGGAACGGAAAAGCAAACCAGCTTTGGCTGAACAGCTTCTAATTTTTCATGAAGAATTTTTAAAGTAATTTCATCTGTAAATGTTTGACTACCTGTAATTTTCGAATACAATTCATTGAATGAGTTGGCACTTTTTCCCAACCGTTCTGCATACCTGCTGAAACCAAAATCGGGATCAATATTTTCCACAATATAATCCGAAAGGTCTTCTAAATATAAAGTTGCCAGATGTTTAGCCTTATCCTGCAGCCCCATATTTCCGAAAGCAAATTCCATATCATCCAGCTGGTTGAAACGTGAAGCTTCCGGGAGAAAATTCATGGAACAGATCTGTCTTGCCAGCGTTGGTGTTTTACCCTGCAGGAAAGAAATTACCTGATCGATGGTCTTGATATATTCGTCCCGTAATGAAAAAATACGCTGTGAATTTTCAGAGATTGTATGAATATTAATTTCTTTGGTGAAGACTTTTCGGATTCCGTCTTTAGAAAACAACTTCAAAATAACTTCAATTCCTAAATCTGCCTGAAAGGATGAAATACTCTTAGTGTTTAAAAAACCTTTGATATAAGCGGTAGCAGGATAGGGTGTATTAAGTTGTGTAAAAGGCGGAGTGATTAGAAGCAGGTCTTTCAACAGTAAAATTTTTGCAAAGTTAAGGTTTTCAGAATATATTAGTTCAAAAAAACCACTGATCATTCAGTGGTTTTAATTGTATACTTTTTAAATTTCTTTAAAACTTAAACCTTGTTCGGCCAGCAGTTTTTGCTCCTGATCTTTATAATGACCGCCAACAAGTTTGTCGTGGATAGCCTCAAAAGCAGCCAGTGTTTCATTGATTTCAGAATCGGTATGTGATGCTGTAGGAATTAATCTTAGCAGAATCATTCCTTTAGGTATCACAGGATAAACTACTACAGATGTGAAGATTCCATAGTTTTCTCTCAAGTCTTTCACTAAGAGTGTTGCTTCTACCGGAGTTCCCTGCATCATTACCGGAGTTACACAGGTATTGGTATCACCGATGTTGAATCCTCTTTCTTTTAATCCGTTCTGAAGCTTGCGGGTATTTTCCCAAAGCTTAGCCTTAATTTCCGGTCTTGTTCTTAAAAGTTCCAGTCTTTTCAACCCTCCGATTACCATTGGCATCGTTAAAGATTTAGCAAAGATTTGTGACCTTAAATTAAATTTCAGATATCTTATAATTTCTCTATCACCGGCAATAAAAGCTCCGAAACCTGCCATTGATTTTGCAAAAGTAGAGAAGTACACATCAATCTTATCCTGACAGCCCTGCTCTTCACCGGCCCCGGCTCCGGTTTCACCCAGTGTTCCGAATCCGTGTGCATCGTCAACCAAAAGTCTGAATTGATATTTTGATTTTAATTCGCAGATTTCTTTCAATTTACCTTGCTGCCCTCTCATCCCGAAAACACCTTCCGTAATCACTAAAATTCCTCCTCCATTTTCTTCGGCTACTTTAGTGGCTCTTTCAAGATTCTTTTCAAGACTTGCAATATCATTGTGTCTGTAGGTAAATCTTTTTCCGGCGTGAAGTCTAACTCCATCTACGATACATGCATGAGAATCAACATCATAAACAATTACATCATTTCTTCCTACCAAAGCGTCAATGGTAGAAACCATTCCCTGGTATCCGAAATTCAATAAATAGGCAGATTCTTTTTGTACAAAATCAGCCAGTTCTCTTTCCAGTTGCAAATGTTGTTCAGTTTCTCCGGACATTGCTCTTGCGCCCATAGGGTAGAACATTCCGAACTCTGCGGCTGCTTTAGCATCAGCTTCCAAAACTTCCGGGTGGTTACACATTCCCAAATAATCGTTAGCGCTCCAGAAAATAACTTCTCTTCCCTGAAATCTCATTCTCGGGCCGATAGGTCCTTCTAATCTCGGGAAAATAAAATATCCTTCACCATAATCTGCAAATTGTCCAAGAGGTCCTGGATTTTCTTTTATTCTGTCAAAAATATCCAACATTTTATTAATATTTTAAGTAAAAAAGCCTTTTGTATTTACAAAAAGGCTTGATTTGTATAACTTTTTTATTCCTTATTTAATGAATTCAGTTTTGAAAACTTCATCGTAGTTGTGAACACAATTGTTTACAAAGCCCTGCTCGGCCATCCATTTATCACTGTACACTTTAGTAATGTATCTTGAACCGTGATCAGGATAGATCAGAACCACAAGATCATTTTCTGAAAACTCGTGAGATTGGGAATATTGAAGTAATGCCTGGGTAACAGCTCCTGTAGTATATCCTCCCATGATAGCTTCTTTCAAAGCGATTTCTCGGGTTCTGTAAGCCGACATTTCATCGTTTACCCTTACAAATTCATCCACTTTATCAAAGAGAAGGGCAGAGGGAATTAAATTTTTTCCCATTCCTTCAATCTGGTAAGGATGAACATCTTCTTTGTGGATTTCTCCTGTTTCGTGATAGCTTTTTAAGATAGATCCGTCTGCATCCACACCAATAATTTTGATGTCCGGATTTTTCTCCTTTAAAAACTTGGCTGATCCTGATAATGTTCCGCCGGTTCCTGTACATGCAAAAAGGTGGGTAATTTTACCTTGTGTCTGCTCCCAGATTTCGGGCCCGGTAGTCTGATAATGGGCATCAATATTCAGTTCGTTGAAATATTGATTGATGTATACCGAATTGGGAGTTTCTGCAGCGATTCTTTTGGCTACTTCATAATATGATCTCGGATCGTCTGCCGGAACATTGGCCGGACAAATATAAACGGTAGCTCCCAATGCCTTCAGATAGGCTATTTTTTCAGGCTTGGTTTTATCACTTACTGCAAGGATACATTTATATCCTTTAATAATACAAACCATAGCAATTGAAAATCCTGTATTTCCTGACGTAGTTTCTACCACCACGGAATCTTCTGTTAATAAACCTTTTTTCTCAGCGTTTTCTATAATATGAAGTGCTATTCGATCTTTTGTGGAATGTCCAGGATTATATGATTCTAACTTGGCATAAACAGTTGCAGGAATTTCTTTCGTCACAGTGTTAATCTTCACCATAGGAGTATTTCCTATTAGGCCAAGTATATTATCGTAAACATTACTCATTATTTGTTATTTTTCAATAAAAATCTGTCGGCAAAAATACAAAAAAATAAATTTATTTCTAAACTTTTGTTTTGATTTCTAACCTCTAAAATAGAGAAAATAAATTTTATATTATCATTCAACCAAGAAACTTTTCAAAAAACGAGCCAATTTTTTTAAATTTTGTTAAAAACCGCCTAAAATCACAGAAAAGCCTTATTTTCGCATAATTGATTTAATACTATGAAAAATTGGACTTTCAGGCGATGGAACACCGTTCTCGGATGGGTGGTTTTCGTTATTGCATTTATTACATACTTGTCCACCGTAGAACCGAATTTCAGTTTTTGGGATTGTGGCGAGTATATTTCCTCGGCGGTAAAACTTGAAGTAACGCATGCTCCCGGAGCAGCATTATTCCAGATTGTGGGTGCTGTGGCAGCCATGTTTGCGTTGGGAAATGGCGAAAATTATTCTATCGTAATCAATGCGATGTCCGCATTGTTCAGTGCTTTTACAATCCTGTTTTTATTCTGGACGATTACACACCTTGTGAGAAGACTTTTAAATAAGGATTTTGACGAAATTACTAAACATCAGGAAATTTCCATTCTTTTTGCCGGAGTTGTAGGAGCTTTGTGCTTTACCTTTTCAGATACCTTCTGGTTTTCTGCGGTAGAAGGAGAAGTTTATTCAATGGCATCCATGTTTATTGCACTTTTGGTTTGGCTTATTACCAAATGGGAAAATGAATACTTATTGCCGGATAATGAAAGATGGATCATTTTAATTTTCTTTATATTAGGGCTTTCCGTGGGTGTTCACATGATGTGTATGCTCGCAATTCCAGCGGTATGCTTTATATACTATGCAAGAAAATATACTTTTACCTGGAAAAACTTTATCTGGGCTAATGTCATAACTTTGCTTATCCTTGCGGTTGTTTTTAAAGGAATTTTCCCTTTCATTATGACCATGTTCGGAAAGCTTGAAATTTTCTTTGTAAATGGATTAGGACTACCTTTCCATTCAGGAACCATTGCGGCATTTATCATTATGATTGCGATCTGCTATTTCCTGATTTCTTACACAAGGAAGATGAAGAGAAATGTGTATCAGACCATTTCTTTATCGGTAGTATTTATGATGATCGGTTTTTCATGCTGGATGGTAATTCCTATCAGGGCCAATGCCAATCCGCCAATGAACCTTAACGATCCGGACAACGCCATCGGAATGCTGGATTATTACAACCGAGAACAATATGGGGACTGGCCTACGATTTATGGTCAAAACTATACTGCGTATCTTGATGCTAAAGGAATCGAAAAAAATGAGGATGGAAGCTTCAAGACCCAGAAAACGGGTGAAATCTATGAAAAAGATGAGAAAACCGGAACGTACAGAAAGACAGGAGACCGCTTCAATTATGTATTCAATAAAGCGCACGTCGGTTTCATGCCGAGAATGTTTAATGAGGATAAGGATGTTATGTCGAATTACATTTCCATGTACGGCGCACCAGACTTCAGCTTTAATTATGGCAATGAAGATATTGCAGACAGTCCTGAAGCAAAGCAGATTTTCGATGATCTGCGAAAAAAATATGAAGATAAAACCATTACTGCTTCAGATTATTTAAAGGTAAGGCCGTATGATCTTATCAATGTTCAGAGACCTTCTTTGGGACAGAATTTAGATTATTTCATTACCTTCCAAAATGGATATTATTTCGTACGGTATCTGATGTGGAACTTCGTGGGACGCCAGAATGATCTTGAAGGAAACATGGAAAGTACCCGCGGAAACTGGATCTCAGGAATTCCTTTTATTGATGATTCCATTGTAGGAAACCAGGACAAAATGCCTGCGAAATTTAAAAATGAAAGTACGGTGAAATTTTTCTTTTTGCCATTGCTTTTAGGACTCATCGGGTTCTTTTTCCAACTGAACAAAGATTTCGGAAGATTCTATGCCATGCTTTCGATTTTCGTATTAATGAGTGTGGGAATTATTTTCTACACCGGTGTAAAACCGTTTGAACCGAGAGAAAGAGATTATGCAATGGTAGGTTCATTCTATGTTTTTGCCATTTGGATCGGGTTGGGAGCAGCCGCTATTCTCTGGTTCCTGCAATCTAAAGTTAAATCTAATGCAGCCAATATTGTTGTGGGAGTCGTTCTTTTAGGAGTTCCTTTCATGATGGGATTCCAGAATTATAATGTACACAACAGGCACAACCGATATACTTCATACGACTACGGATATTCTGTCTTAAAATCACTGCCTAAAAATGATATTTTATTTGTATATGGTGATAATGATACCTATCCGGTTTGGGCAATTCAGGAGACAGAGCAGTTCAGAGACGATGTAAAAGTGGTTAACTTTACCCTTGCTTCCACTCCGTGGAATATTGACCAGATCAAAAGAAGAACCTATAATGCGGCTCCGGTTCCGGGTATTTTAACGCATGATGACTACAGAGACGGAACCAACGACCAGATCTATATGATGAAAAAAGAAGACTGGGAAGGTGTTTTCTCTATGCTGAAAGAACAGGGAGCTCCTGAAACGGAGTTTGCAGAATTCAAAAAGTATCTTGTTCAGGATTCCATGACGATGAAAGAAGCGCTCAACTTCCTTAAATATTCATCACCGGCGAAGAATGAGCTTCTTAAAATGTATTTCGGAGAAGAAAAATATGAAAAGTATAATATTCTTCCGGTGAATAAATTCATTCTTCCTGTAAATAAGGCGAATGCCGTAAATGCAGGAATTATCAATGCATCAGATCTTCCGAACACAGTAAATCAGATTATGATTACATATAAAGCCAACACGTTATACAAAAATAACCTGATTATGCTTGATATTCTGGCTAATTTCGACTGGAAAAGGCCGATCAATTTCTCTTCAGGTGGAATCTATGACAGCGAGAATGTTTTCTATCTGGATGAATATCTTCAGTTTGACGGTTTCAGTTACAGACTGATTCCGATCCACACGCCGCAAACACCGGATGGGGAACTTGGAAGAGTAGATGCTAACTCATTATACAATGTCGTTAAAAACTTCAGATGGGGTAATTTTAAAGATCTTGATACGCATTTCGATGAAACAGCCACTTCCAACATTATGAGCTACAGAGCTTCGGCAAGCAGAGCTGCAGCAGCTTTGGCAACAATGGGACAAAAAGGAAAAGCGGTAGAACTTCTTGATCTTGCATCAAAAGAGATTCCGGCCGAAAAATATAATGATCCGCGTTCATTGAGCTCAATGGTTTACGGATACATCGTTTCCGGACAGGAAGCTAAAGGATTGAAGCTGGCAGAAGTTCTGAAAAAAGGTATTTTTGAAGAATACGATTATTACATGAGCCTCAGCAAGTCTGATCAGAACTATCTGAGAAGGCAGATCAGAACAAAACCGATGGAATATTCATTAGTGATTTCTGCGGTTACGGATGCTTACACCAGAATCGGGCAGAAAGAAAAAGCGTATGATTATCTGGTAAAATCCATTGAACCTATTGATAAGAAATTCAATACATTTATTGAAGGCCTTAAAGAAATGGGCAAGGAAAAAGCTATGAATGAATCTGAGCAGGTACAGAAGATCACGCCATTCTACCAATATTTGTTTGATATTATGGAACCTTTCGATTCCACCTATTCGAAAGAAAAGGAAACACAGATTACCAACGCGATAATCAAAGCAACACAATAATATAATTAAACGGAACTTCGGTTCCGTTTTTTTTTATGTTGGGATTCAAATGCTTAAAAAGATTATATTTGCCAGAACAAAGAAGCACAATGGCAGAAATAAAAAATCATAAAATCCCGGTTTATGCTGTACTGGTTACAGTACTTTTTAAATTATTGTTTTTATTAACCCATTACATTCAGGAAGATGCATTCATTACCTGGAGGGTTGCGCAGAATCTCTTGGATTACGGCGTCATCGGCTTTAACGGGAATGAGAAAATTTCTGCATCTACAACACACTTATACGTTTTTGTTTCGTATTTTTTTAATCTGATTTTCGGTAAGGAAAACTTTATTGAGCCGTTGCTTATTTTCAATTCGGTACTTTTCACCATCGGCAGCCTTTTTCTTTCTAACTTGTTGCTGAAAAATGTCTGGCATAAAGCAATATTTATCTTTTTAATAGGAATTTTACCGCCTGCCATAAAAATTTCCATCCTCGGAATGGAATACGGAATCCTTTTCTTCCTCGAAATGATGCTGTTGTATTACGGCTTTAATAAAGGTAAAAAATGGGCTCTTATTATACTTCCCCCTTTGATTTTATTCACAAGAATCGATACCGTGATTTTCCTGGGAGTTGTTTTCATCATTGATCTTTTCTGGAATAGGAAAATGCGACGGCCGTATATTCTTGGTGGAATTTTAGGAATGGGAGGTGTGCTGGCGTTCAACTGGCTGTACTTCGGCGAACTTGTCAATAATACAATTGTTGCTAAAAAATTAGCCTACGACAGAAACTTTACATTAGAACAAGATCTGGAGTATTTTATGCAAAATTTCGGAAATTTCTGGGGAATGCTGAAACTTCCGGGTGATTTTAATCCGCTGACTGTTGTATTGCTGGTTTTTGAGTGGCTTTGTTTTATATATTTGGTCAGGCAGAAAGAAAAAAGAAATTTTTTCCTGTGGGTGATTTTCATTTTCGGATGGGTAAAACAGCTGGTTTTCCTTTCCCAGAAAAGCCTGTTCGACTGGTATTACTGGGTGCCCCAAATCCTGCTTTTTGTTCCGGTTTTGCTTTTTGTTCTTGAGCAGAAACAGAAGAGAAATCTTTGGCTGGCTTTATTAATCATGTTTTACAGCATTCCTATGCTGGCTTTCCAGACGGTTCATTCCATCGCAACCGGAAATGGGGAATGGAATTACAGGCGCACCATAGGCTTATTTTTAAATTCCTACGAAAAGGATAAAAACCAATGGATTTTTCTCGAACCCGCAGGATATGTTCCGTATTTTTCAGGATTGAAAACCATTGATGAAGTTGGGCTGGTTGATAAAAAAGTTCAGGATGAGATCAGAAAAGATAAAAAAAATTTCTGGCTCAATACCGTAAAAAGCAGAAAACCCAAATATCTGCTTTCTTATAATGATTTATTTACTTCTGAAAACGCAGGGTATTTCAAGCTGCATTATAAATTGATTAAAGAATTCCGTGTAAAAGACCATCTGAAAAGTGATAACAAACTTTTAGAGAAAATCTATATTTTGAAACCTTCAGGATCAGATTACAATTTATACGAGAGAATTGATTAATTTCGAAACCTTATCAATACATAATTTAAATTCAAAAAATGAAATACTGTGCATTTCTTCGCGGCGTTAATGTGAAAGGTACCAATATGAAAATGGCTGAAGCATGCAAAGTCTTTACAGATGCGGGAATGCTTAATGTAATTTCGGTACTGGCTTCAGGAAATATCCTTTTTAGCTCTGAAAAAGATCCGGAAGAATTAAAAACTGCTCTTGAAAAAGCAATGTCTGTCCATTTTTCCTATGAAGCATTTTTATTCATAAAATCTGAACAGGAAGTCGAAAATTTCCGGAACGGAAATCCTTTTAAAAAAGATGAAAATCTGCATTGCTATACTTTTATCGGTAACAACGGAGTCGAAAATATCCTGATGAAAGAGTTTGAATCTGCATCAAAAGCTGTACACGAAGATGCAAAAATTATCAATCAAATTTTTTATTGGCAGGTTCCCAAAAGCAATACGCTGGATTCTACATTCGGGAAAATTTTAGGAAAGAAAAGCCTTAAAAACCAATTTACCAGCAGGAATATCAACACTTTTGATAAAATCCTGAAAGCATTCAGCAAAATATAGCGTAACCAAATCCAGCTTTTGTCTTATCTGATTTTTCTTTTATATTTATTAAAGGCATAATTATTAAAAATTCAATATTGTGAAGGATTATTCACAGATTTAAAAATTGAGGTATTCTTTTCCGGAGAATAAATAATTGTTTATTCTTACAAGTTTATCAATTGTATAAATTATTTTTAGGACAGGGTACTGCAAAAAAATAATTGTTTCGTACCAGAAACATCTACAAAACTAATTCTGCATATAAATAATACGTTGCAATGCCATAGCAGTACCATGAATAGTATGGTTTGTGATTGTCAGCTAATACTTTATGTAATTCATTGTAAATATAATTCACATTTTTCATCCCTATTGATTACAATCATAAAAAACAATTTCAGAATACTTTAGTTTTGTTCTCAGATTATTGAAATATTTTAAACGACCTGATGTAAAGGATAAAGGCAGCATTAAAGAAACTGGCGTGGTATGTATGTGGTATTTTAATTCAGGAAAATTTTAATCATTTTTTCTTTCTTTGTCTTTACCTAAAATATAATCGCAATTTTGTGAAAATATTTTAAAATTAAATGCAAAAAGCAGGAAAAACGTAATTACTACTAACGCAGGCCAATTTTCAAAATGATAAAATATTAAGCATAAAGATAGAAACTTAAAAAAGCTGAACAACCCTTAAGAAAGTTTATGCCAAGTATTATGCTGAAGCTTACAACAGGAATTAGTAGAGATGAGAAAACATTATGAAAAACGAAAAGACTGAATTCAATTTAGAAGATGTAAACCAAAAAATTTTTGTACAGGATGAAATTTTGGCATTAGCAAAAGAAAATTCTCCGCGTCTGTTGAGCAAATTCAGATTAGTGGATCCGGACTTTTTTAAGAAATTGTCTGGCATTCAGCCCAATTTAAAAAATTCTGAGCTTATTTTTTGTATTTATTTAAAGCTCAATTTAACAACCAAGGAGATTGCAACCTACACATTTGTAACTCCTAAAGCCATTCAGAACAGGAAAAACAGGCTGAGAAAAAAGTTGAATATTGCATCTAATATTGATATCTACAAATGGTTTAATGAATTTTAAACCATTTTTTATTTTTTATCACCTACAGAATTGCTTTACCAAGATCATGATGTAACAAAACTTTCCGGTGATTTTCAGCCGCATCTTTTTGTTATTTCTGTATTAATTCCTTCGTTTTCTTCCATCAAAATCAGATTTCAGAAGCATTTAATAAAATTTTATTTTTAAATAATTGATTATAAGAGATGCTAGTTTTTTATGTGGTTAAACTCTAAAAATTATTTTTTTAATAAGCTATCAATAAGTTTACTTTGGCTCTCAATTAATTTTGACATTTGTTTCTGATTTTCTAACATCTTATCAATGACATCTTGAGATTGAAAGTTAAATATATTTGATTCCATAGGATTTATGACAATTCATAATCGGCGAATCCAAATGTAAAAAAAAAAAGGTCAATGAAAACAAGTTTTCGATTCTAATTTTTGAAAAAGATGGCCAAAGTTTAAACACTATTTAAATAGTGTTTAAAAAGAAACAGCACGCTCTTCAGGCGTGCTGTTGTCAATAAAAAACCCACTGTAAACAAAAAAATCAGTGGGCCATCGTGTAACCGTGGAATGCTTTAAAATCAATATTCATCATCCTCAAAATAACGCTCATCACACAATATACAAGCTAAATGAAACAACGTTTTAGCATCGTATGACTTACGTATGTTTTTAAGGTTCTTTTCAACTGAACTCAGGCTATTTGGTGTAATCTCTAAATCTTTCAACTCACTTGCGATCTGATCCTGGGTGTAACCATCTTTAAGCATTAAAAGTATTCTGCGTTCGATTTCCATAATCCAAAAGTACTTTGAAGAATATTGCGTAAAAAACGGTTAACCGTAATGCAATAAAATTCTTTATTTTTATATTACCCAATTACAGCACATTATATGAAATTCCGAGGCACAATAAAAGAAGAAGTATCACCAAAAGATAAATCAGTAATAGTACAATTTGAAGGTGATAAACAAAAACAACAGTTTGAAGTACATTGTAATTTCAGCCCGTTTTACAAGGAAATGCGAAAATGGGATACCTGGGACTTTGTTCTGAAGTTACAGAGCGAAATATTTACTGATCCGAAATCAGGCACAAAATCTTATTTCACACACTTGATATGCACTAAAGCCACGCTATATCATGAACTCGGAACAATTGGCCCAAAGTACAGATAAGAGCCATAATAATAAATTTTTAATTTGCAATACGGTTTACCATAAGGCATGTGAAAAACATAGTATTAATATTACAAAGTGAAAATTATATAACATTTCATGATTTTTATATAAAAGTTTTATGTTTCTAAAGTAATAAGTTTAACAAACAAAAATTAATTCTATGAAAAAACTCATTTTAGTAGTCGCGATTGTTGCGACCGGATTAGTAAGTGCAAAAGACGGTGAAAAAATTAAAGTGTCAGAAGATACCAACAAAAAGGAGGTAGTACAATCGAAAGCATCTCAAAACGACACGCCACCGGATGATACAAAAATGCAATGCTATGAATATTCTATGTTTATTCCTTGTACAGAAACTTTTATTACTGACACTCAGTGTTGGGGACCAGGTTCTGGAACTGCAACTTGGGAAGATGCTTGGGATTGCATTCAGCAAAACGGCTCATTGGCTGTTGATTATTTTTGTGGGTAGTATTAACGTAAATAAGTCTCAGTGTAATGCTGAGACTTTTCAAATAATTGTAAATTTATATCATGCATAAATGTTTTTTTTTAATTTGTCTCATCTTATCTCAGTTCATACTTTGTCAAGAACTTGAATACTCTAATATAAAATGTAATTACCATACTACGTTTTTAATTGACACTACTGATATTAACACAAAAAAAGAGGAAATGACAGGCTTATGGATAGGAAAAAATTCTTCTGTTTTCAGAAGCGACCAAAAGGCAATATATGATTCATTAGCAAAACAATCAACAAAAGAAAGTTTTTCAAATCCCGTTAAAGGAAAAATAATATTAGATTTTTCGCGGATTCCAAAAGCATACTTTATACCTGAAGTTTTCAAATTTGGAGAAAAAACTGAGATTTTTGACAAAATTTTAGGTACTTACTATAAATACGAAAACGAAGAAAAAATCAACTGGAAAATACTCAATGAGACCAAAACTATCAGCACTTATAAGTGTAGAAAAGCAGTTGGTAAATATCGAAATAAGAATATTATAGCATGGTATACAGAAGAGGTTCCAATATCAGAAGGCCCTTACACTTTTAAAGGCTTACCGGGATTGGTCATAGAAGCATACGATGATAAAAATTATTTTCATTTTACATTAGTAAAATTAAAGGATTTAAAACAGCTCATAGCACCTATAAGAGGTGAGATAAGTACAAATTATGAACGGTTTTTGAAAAAAAGAAATAATTTCCAAAATGATCCGGCAGGAGCCTATTTTGTTGCAACAGGAAAACAGACTCCAAAAGATCAAATTGAAAGGATTACAAAAATACACCGTAAAAATAATAATCATTTAGACTAAAATTTAACCGTACGATTATTAATGCATTATATCTATCCTATCCTTAATTCAACACCCCGCAATAATCATTATCTAATCTTACCAGGACGATTTTATTTTGTCCGTTAACGTAAAAAGTTGCGCTGCTTTTGGGCGGTATCGAAACATTAACCGGTGTATAATCTATTGTAAAGTTTGCGCTGTTACCGCTAACATTCATCACTGTGATTTCCTGATATCGGAAATAATTTTGCATTGTTATGGTTCCACCATCCATTAAAAGCACTTTGACGATTCGTTGATCTGTATCGAAAGAATTACTCATACCGTTGAAAACACGATCATAAACGGAAAGCCTTAAACTGCCGTCTTCGTGGGAAACATCTTTATCCAGTTGATAAAGGTCGCCCGATGTGGCATACACCTGGGCTCCGTTTGCGGATTCTGAATAAATACCGCCAGTAATTCGGATAGTGCCATTAAAGTAGTGGTTATGTGATGCTGTCGGCATCACCCCACCGTAACCCATGTGTGCATTGCCCGGATCAACGATAACACCGCCGGAACCTCCATAATCCGAACCGAATTTATATAGTCCGTTTTCTTTACCGGCAACCAATATATTTGCTTCTTTGTCAAATAATCCGACTTCACCGCCAATCATATAATCAGAGAGATAAAAACCGCTTCCGGAAAGTGTGGAAAATTCTTCGTTTACTTTTATACCGTCATTTGCCGGTAATTGAGAGCTTGGCACTTTACCGTCGGCTCCGAGTTCTGCCACTCCGTACGGCTGCCCTTTGAATCCAAGTGGAATGAAATTACTTACTGTCTGGCCGAGCAGCCAGTCCAATTGACCAAAATTAACGGCGTGACCATTTAAGGTAGCATTTGGCACGATCGGGCTGTGTGTGAAAGTCTTTGTATCGGAAATTGTTTCAACTCCATTTTTCCCAACAAATTGGCTTAATGATTCCGATTTTGTATAATAGTTTGAGGGGCTAAAATCTTCAGTTGTCAAATTTTTCTTCCACGCTGACCAAGTTGCGCCATTATCTTCGGTACTCCTTATAAATGTCACATTACCACCGGAACGTCTGGTCTGATATTCTTGTGTGATTCCTGTCAATAGCGTTTTATATACCTTTAAATTTCCGGCAAATAAACCCTCTGAAGGATAATTATTAGCTGCAATAGACCCCGCATTAGTTACTTGCAGATAAAATCCAGGTGTAAGCACAGTATTAAGATCAGCTGATCCCAGAGCGGTTGGAGCTTTTGGTAAAGAACCTGCATTATTTGTATCTACCCAGGTTCTTGTTGCTATAACTTCAGTAGCAATTGGTTTAAGTTGTGAATAGGTTGAAACATCTGTTTCAACAGTTTGCGACCAACCTTTTGACCAATCAAAATTTGCTCCTTGATGAAAAGCTACAACCCTGTCAACCTCTACGTTAAGATATGAATTCCATACAGTTGTCGGCTCGCCGATATTAATACATATTTTACCGGAAGCGTCAACGCCCATATTAATTACCGTTGATGGAAAATTATCAGAAGCTTCAATAATTGCTTTATGATTACCATTTAATTCGGTTACGGAAAACCGATAAAAAGCAACCCTAACAGTTCCTAAAATCCTTCCTCCCCATCCAAACATTTTGATTGTTACATCAAACATCGTTGCAAGTGTTGTAGGTGGAGGAAATTTAAAACTTAAAATTCCTGTCTGGGATGTACCCAATAACCTTTGATAAACTTTATTAAAAACCCGTGAGTTACTTTCAAATCTTGAAAGGCTTCCAGTCGTGAAATTAATATTCTTATCAGTCATATTAATATCCGTTCCGGCGGCTACATAGGAAGTACTATCCACGGAACCGTCCGCCTTCAGGAATTGCGCGGCTGTACCGCCAACAACCCTGAAGCCTTTGGACGTGTTATAATAAGCATATTTAATATCATGCATATTTTACAAATCTTTTCCGGTTACAGTGATTGATACGGCGTTCGGTAGAGCTGAATCGAACTCAACATCAACTTTATTAATATCTGTGATTTTAATACGGCCGTCGATACGGTAATTCGTCACGGTATCGTACATATCTATGCTAACCGCTTTCGTTCCTAAATTATGGATCACGGTTGCAGATGCCGAAATAGTGGTGGTGTATGATTTTACCGGATTGCTTCCGGCTGTCACTCTACCTTTTGCATCAACAGTTACCTTTCCATAGGTTCCGGCAGCTACGCCGCTATCGGCAAGCGTTAAAGCTGATGTAACATTTGCGGAACCGTCAAAGCTTACCGACCACGTACCGTCACCGGTTGCGCTTATTGTCCGGGGCGTTGTGAGTTTTGCCGCTGATCCGGTTGTATTGATAGATGCCGTACCCGTCAATAATGTAGCCGGAACTCCTGTGATGGGAATTGTTACGTTTCCGGTTCCGTCGATGGTCTGCGCGGTTGCCGTCACACCGGAAAGCGTGATCGTTCTTGATGTAGTCCATTTAGTAGCAGAAAGCACGTTTTTAGCGGCATCGGCCGTGTTGTCAACATTGGATAAACCCACATGAGATTTATTCAATACAACTACACCCGTAAGTCCGTTAACGGAATCAACCGCTCCGGACGTAATGTAAACGAATACGGTTCCCGTATAACGGTATGTTTTATTCGTGTCCAGGGAAACATAAATTTTCCCGGTTTCACCCGCGATCAAATTCGTATAAGCTGCTTCCTTGTAGAATTTACCGTCAGCGGTTTTATAATATCCCTCGACAATATCGTCCACATAGGACGGCAACTGCGAAGCCGGAACCTGTCCGGTTGCATCAAGTGTGGCAACACCATTGGCAACGCCTTTCTGTGAGTTTGGAATATAGTTGTTAAGATCGGCCGTCGTTGGCATCGATCCCAGATAAATAGTCAATCCGTTGGCCGTTTGTGATACACCGGTTACAACGTTTCCGTTTCCGTTTGTAGTAATCGGCAAGGAAAAGGTTGTACCCGTTAAAGTCAAACCATTTCCGGCGCTATAGGTTGTATCGGTTGATGCCAGTGTAATTGTATTTCCTGTCTGGCTGATGGCCATATTCGCACCTGCTGAAAGGGTGATATCTCCGGAAACAAGTGTTCCGGAAGCACCGCCCTTTAATCTTGTGATCGTGTCCGGAGTTGTGAATGATCTGTTTGCCGATAAATCGAAGGATGTTCCGTTGATTGTAATGGTACGGGTTTTCGGTACATAGTCTGACGGCGTGAAATTTCCGTCATGGTAGAAGGAAGAAAGCGCCTTTGTTCCACCGCCGGCAGTGATGATGTCGTTATCGGTTTTTCCGACAATCTTATATCCGACGGAACTCTGATAATATGCGTATTTAATATCGCTCATGATTACTTTTTATTATAATTTTTTAATTGTTATTTGAATGAAGTTTTGAGGGGCGCTGTCAAATTCAATATCAACAGCATTCATATTGGCCAGTCTTACTTTAATAGGCAGCATGTACATTGTTACGGTGTCGTATGCAACCGCGATCAGATCGTAAGTATTTAAATTATGGGTGATCGTAGCGTTTGCTCTGATCTGTTCCTGGTGTTTAACTTTGCCGGTATCAACAGCCGCCTCGATATCCTGAATTTTGACGTAAACAACATCATTAAACTGGTTCTGAAGAGTGAGCGCTCCCCATTCAGGGTAATCGTTCACCAAGTCGATTTTATCGTCGGTTGTGCTTCCGATAATAACCTCCTGTAAAAGTTCGATCTGTTCCCTGTTCTGCTTGATGTAGGTTACAATTTCCTGAAGTTCGTCCAGGTTCATATCATCGGATGCAAGTGTCTCGCGGATATCCTCAATGACGGAACCAAATCCGTCTACTTTGTCGTGAAGTACATTCAGAAAGCTATTGATCTGATCTTTTGCGTACACATTCCCGTCCTTAATTTCTAAAGAACTGTCAATTGTTGCAATAAACTCAATCCCTAAAGCCTTTTTCCAAAGCAGTTTCGTTTCCGGATTTAAATTGGTTGCATCGATCATTGCAAGCTTTTCGATACGTTCCTGAAGGTTTTCCCTAAATACGTCATACGCTTCGGTAGATACCGTACTCTGAAACGCTTCCGGAAGACCTTTAACGTCGTTAAAAGGAACTTTTGTATCTACATGCCGAAAAGCTGAGAAAGTCTGCTGAAATTGTTCCTGTGTTGGTACGTCGCCAGTTTCAAACCAGCTGAATATTGTCGTTAATGGTGTGGCCATAATTATTGGAAATTCGGTTCAATAAAGTTTACAAGTCGATGAGGGTTTAAAATATCTATCGGTTCAGAGCTTCCGAGGGGTTCAGATTCCATGTTCTTCCAGTTCCATTGGTTGCTACTACTCCCGTCAAATCCTCCCTGTCCGGTATTTGGCCCATAAGGCTGCAAAAGGTTCGTTTTAATCTTAACATTTGGAAGGTTTTCTTTCTTCAGTGTAATTGTTGATGTTCCGCCCTGGTGATTAAGATCAGACCAAACACCCGGATCAGTTGGATCGTAACCAAAAATTGTCTTTTTTCTAAAATCTGTGCATTCCTTCCATCCTGCCGGAATTTGTGAAGCCGGTTTCCGGAACAACCAAACAACACCCCCGTTTTCAATTGGCGCGGTTTTTAATTCTAAACGTTGTAAGCGTGCTTCATGGTTATCTACCTGAGTTTGATTGGCTTTTAAGTCTAAACTTTGCTGAATGCCTTTCAACGTTTGGAGCCTTACGAAATCAGCCCAGGCGTATTGGTTCGGTGGAACAGTATTTCCGAAGTTAACGGTTCTTTTTCTGATTAATACTTTATTCTGCTGATCCTGAAAAGTCTTTGAAATTTTCTGCTCGTTTACAAAAACGTTTGGTGTAATCTGGCCGCCTTCAAAAAAAAGTACTTCATCATTAATAGCAACCACACCAGGTGAAACCGTATTCGCCGAACCGGCAACCGGCTCACAACCCGAAAGTATAGTCATGTGACCGGCAACACTTCCCAATACATCATAAAGCTTGATAGCTTCCATAATGTTCGCCATAAGGTCATTGGTTAACGGTACGCCGCCGGTCTGTAGGAATTCTATATTGAGTTTCATATAATTTCTATTTTGTAATTTTTTGACTGGAGCATATAATATTCAATTTCTGCTCTCAACTGTATTTGATTGATATCGGAATCCGGAATCTTTACAATGAAATCAAATTCAGAATACAGTTCCGCTTCCGTGTAGATGTAAATCGGATTTTCATCACCGAAAAGCCATTTCGTTTTAGTTCGCCACTGATCGTCTTCAGCTTCAGTGTATAGATAAGTTGCATCGAATAACACGGCTTTAACAATCTTTATTCTTCTTTCAACCGGATCAAACACATCATTAAGTCTTTTTTGCATGGAAAACTTTTGACAGGTTGTGTTAATCCGGATCAAGTATTGTTTTCTTACCTTTAAGAATTCCATGTATATTAATTGTAAGGGAGCCAGAAGCACAAAGACGAAAGCCGTTAAAAAATCCCCTCGCATATACAGCGGTAACCATTCAGTGGCAAGCTTTCTGAAATTTATTTTATAAACTTTTTCCATTACGCTATAAATTGAAGCCCTGTAAAATCTTCTACTTTAAATCTTCCGGATGCAGGAATTACAGACATTACCACCGGTTGATATAAACCGTAACCTGTTTGCGCCGGATCAATCCATTTTGTTTCCATACTTAAAGTTTCAAGATCCACAACACCATCAACGGCCAGAATCGCGGCTTCAAGTTTTTGAATACTGAGTTCTCCGTTAAATGGTAAGTTCTTTAAGAACCCTTCTATTGCATCTTTAACCGGATATTTAGCGCTCACAATATTCATCCCATCGTTAAGCAGGACCATAGGATCATATTTAATCCGGAAGGCGAATTTTAAGAGGTCCGGCAAATAGTTGATTACTGTTACATGATCGCCCGCCGGTGCTATTTCTTCAAGATATTTTATAAATGCTTTCATAACATCTGAAGAAAAAATATCATTCATATTTTCAGGGGCTATCTTCAATACTATTTTAGCCCTGCCATTATCAACAACGCGGCTACATGCTGCGTATTTAATAATCTTAGAATTCTGAATAATATCATCACTCGCAATTATTTCTTCACCATTAACAACATAACTATTTTTAAACTGGTCAGAATCTTCAATCAGATCAAATCCGTATTGGAATCTCAAAGCCTCGAATCTGTATCTTTTTAGGTGGAAAACTTTTTGCGTTGCAATCAGCTCTTTTATTTCCTGAAGAAAAAAGTTACAAGCCTTCTGAAAATTAAAAACACACCAGGCAATCACAATGAAAAGCTGTCTCCAGATAGAAACTTTTGATTCCGTATCAAGTTCATCAAGTAATGAATTCGCCGCCTTTGCAGTCAGCATTTCATTCAATATTTCGTCAAAACTCCTATTCATTTTAATCTATTTTTAGTGTCCCGCCTATCCTCATAGTACCTATTCCTTTATGTTCAGCGAAGACTGTTTCATCTTGTACACCGGTTGCCGGCCTGATGCCGTTAGCTGCATAATAATTCAGTACATCATCATTCATCGCTATTGTTTCCGGAATGGTGATGACTGTTCCGGAAACCGGCGTATCTGATACAGCCATATTGTTAGCCGCTGCGATATCAAATGCATTGAGAACATCACCTGTATGCTGTAGCGCTAAATCCATAAAGGATTGATTTCTCAGAACAGTTATCTTCATTGGGTCTTACCGCTTAATTGTTTATACTTCCTTAACTCTTCAGTAAGCTTTTCCACCTTTTCTTCCAATTGATGAATGGTTTCTGTAGCATCACTGAACTTCTTAATCACTTCCTGCTTTTCAATTTCAGACAGTTGGAGCTTCTCAATAGCTTTTTCCAAGCGTAAGCCCAGATCATCGGCTAACTTCCTGTAGTACTCCAGAAGTTTTTCGGCATTTTCAATTTGCGAAGCTTCAGCTTCAGCATTAGCTTTCTTTCTACCGAAAAACCAACCGCCAAAACCCGTGGCTAATGCTGATAGTAAGATTCCGGCATTCTCTAATAAAATTTGTTTCATGGTTAGGTAATTTTCCCTTGTGTTAAAGGACCACCGCCTGAAGGACATACCCCGATGACAGTAGCATTTGTTATTAGTTCTTTTATGATTTCATATATGGCATCTACCAAAGCATCTAAAGCTTCATCTGCATCGGTAGTGT
The DNA here is from genome assembly GCF_035819015.1 of Chryseobacterium salviniae. NCBI lineage: Bacteria > Pseudomonadati > Bacteroidota > Flavobacteriia > Flavobacteriales > Weeksellaceae > Chryseobacterium > Chryseobacterium salviniae. Next base: position 51,332 of record NZ_JAYLAA010000039.1, read on the forward strand.
TGTTTCTTGCTAAAAGCAACTTTTGTTTAATTTTCGCCTTTGCTGTGGCCTCAATTATTGGCATTTAATATTATTTTAAAAAGTTGTTAAACCTATTTTGCAACAGTTGAAACTCCGGATCTGTTAAAAGCTCAATAGTTATCCCGGAATTGGTTTTAAAAACCATATTTCTGCAAGCTTGTATAAAATCGGACATCAATTTTTTCAAGGTTTCATTTTCTTTTTTTATCAGAAACCCGTCATCAATGGTCAGTTCACAATTTCCTGCTTTTATCTCCAGTCGGTCGATTTCCTCAGCACTCAGCAAAACCGGTGTAGTTTCTGTATTGTTAATCATCCCGATGATGATGAGCGCCCCAATTTTTGGTTTTTGATCAAAGCAACCCGCGCCGATCAGGATATCATAAAATTCCAGGTCATCATCAACCCCTTTTGCATCACAAGTTTTATTTTCCCAGTCAACGGCTGTAACTTTGGCCCATTGAAGGATCAGCGTCTGCTGTTTTTTATTTTTCCGTCCTGAAAGGTTTACAAATTCATCTATTTCTGCGCTCATCAGTATGCTCTTTGTCCTAATTCAATATTTTGTCTATATCCGTCCTTGCCAAAACTTTTTTGTACCCGGTCAATGTAATACGTCCCTGTTCTATCAGGATATTGGGTGCTTGTCAGATACACCTTTTCTCCATGCTGTACACTGTCAAGGCCGAAAGTGGTAAGAGAACCATCAAAGCCATCCTTTTTCCGATCGTTATACATTTTTTTTACAGCAGCTTCCAAATCCTTTTTTTCGCGGAAAGTAAAATGCCAGTTTAGTGTTTCCTTTGGATCATCGTCACCAAATTCAAACTCCAGTTTTTTCCCTTTTCCGAATATTGACTTTCCAACTATTTTGATTAATCTTTCTTCCTTACTTAAATAATTTAGATTATTGTCTACACAGTTTCTTTCTAAATCAAAGTGATGAACTTTTTCCATATCTGAGTAAGGTTTTGCTATAGTAAGTTTTCCATTCCGGATAAAACTGTAAATGCTCATATCCTTTTGCAGCTTGTCAAATACTTCTCCTAAAGTTGTTTTGCTAAATCGTACGGCGCCCAGTTGAATATCAGCATCTATATCAATCGGATACTTTGTGACGTATTTAGAAATAAACTCTTTTAAGCCTATGGTTTTAGCTGCAAAGTTCACAGGAATGCGCCTCAGCATTCTCATATCATCTTCCAGTTTAATTTTAATAGGAAAATCAGCAGAAACCTGTGCTATATAGCCACTGAATTCTTCAATTAATACCTGATCGTAACCCAGTCGAATTATACATTTTGTATCCCGTTTAAATACTTCATTAACCTTCAACCGATCAAAATCCTTCGTATTACGGGGCAATGTTATTTGAGCGGTTGCAGTGAGCATTTTCCAACTTTTTTCAAGTTCTACACTATTAATTTTAAATATGGAGAACTCTTCGGAAGTACCTGGATTAAAGATTATTTCAGCACTTTGAGTTAAGGTCATTTTTTATCACTTTTGTATATAAGTTCAAAAGGTTCATCGCTGGAGCATTGCAATTCAATAGGTATTACATTGGGAGTTCCTTCTACACTTTTAATATCAATATCATCTATCACAATATTATCAATGCCTTTCCACATAAATAAGTCGCTTTCCACTGCGATAGATTGTACGATTTTCGACCAGTCAACAATATTTTTCTCATATTCACGGGCTGACATTTCGTCCGTAATACATAAGGTTCTAATACGAATACTCCAGTCTTCAAATCCAAATATTTCTTTCACCGTCCCATTACCACCCAGAATATCAGTCCGAGTAATGTTTTTTGATTGGCTAAAGTCAACCATTGTCGCCGGTGGAAACCAGAAGTCTTCATATTTCCTTTTAATTATTTTTCCCTTTATATCATAGTTTTGATAATCATTTCCCTTAAACATAAGTGGAAAAACAATTGGAGTTCCGAACCTGCTGAGGCGTTCAGCTTCCGGAAGTTCGGCTTCTTTAATTCCAATTCCAGAATATTGTATTTCCGGCTGCCTTTGTTTTCCAATAGGAACCGTGAGATAGACAGGGCTGCTCACCCCAAAAGCAAGCTTAAAAAGCTCAGCAATTTCAATACGCCTATCCATAATTATATTTTATGTTGTTAACAATATCCTCATACCTCTTACCATCACGCTGTAATTGAATTCTGATTTTACGTTCAATTGCTGTCCGGTTCTCTTTACTTTTAATGAAGTGTTGAAGGTTTACACCCAGGATCGGATCACTCTTTAATTCTCCTTGCCGTAACTGTAAAATGATCGCCACTTCCTGAAGCTCACTTTTACCGGTTCTGAAGTCACCTCCTATAATTACCGGTTCATTATTTTCATTGAGTAAAATATCTTTCATCTTAATCCAGTGCTACCATGCCGTCACGCAGGCGGTCATTAATTTTTGAGATTACAGTATTTGCAGCCCTTTCCAGGCTCCCGTAACTTTTATCAATACTAAAATGATTATGCATGTTAACCGTTACAGTTATTGTTTTTACACCGGCGCCATTTCCGTTCACGGATGTTTCACCGTCACCTTTTTCGCCCTTTTTCTTTTTACCTTTCTTCTTCTTGTCCTTATCACCTCCCAGAACACTGTCTGGTGAAAGTATTGTCGGTGTTTTCTGATTTTTCTTATCAGCAGCTGCCTTTTTCTCTGCTGCTGCTTTTGTTGCAGGAAGTACGGCCTTGCCATTGTACATCACCAGTTTTCCATCCTTCAGGGCTTTGTCAATATCCTGCTTTTCGTATCTTGCCTTTGTCGATGGAAGAACGGCCTTTCCGTTGTACATAACCAGACCGCCGTTTTTTAGTGCTTTCGCGATGTCTTTGTTATCCCTGGCAACGAGATCCTTTTTCTCTTTATCGTTAAGCAGATCCATTTTGCCACGCATTTTCATCATGCCGGCTTCCAGGTCCGTTCCGAAAATAGAATCCATCCATCCGGCAATCTGCTGTATTGGTTTCAGCAACACGTCCAGTAAAACCTGCCCAAGCCGTTTTAAACCTCCGATAATCCCTTCAGTCTGGAACGCTTTTTTTATGCTCTCCCAGTGATCATAAACATTCTTAAAAGCAGATATTATAAGACCGATCGGTCCCATAAACAGAACCAGTGTAGCTCCCCAATCATCCCAATATTTAATTGCTAATGCCACGAACCCGATTAAGGCCGCAATACCTACAATAATAAGCCCGATTGGATTGGCTGTCAAAGCTGCATTCCAAAGCCACTGAGCTGCCGTTGCGATTCCAGTCCAGGCACTTACAAGTTTTTGGGCGAGAGCGGTATTTTTAAGCCAGGAAACGAATGTTTTTAAAGGTCCCCAGTTAATTGTTTTGTTCCAAAGATTTTGCGCAATGGTAGAAACCCCGGTCCAAAATGATAGGAACTTTTGTCCCAGTCCTGCATTTTTAACCCATGTAACAAAATTCTTCAGGACCGGACCGAATCCATTATAAATGTTAGCCAGGTCAGCACCAACCTTGAGGAATTCACCGCTTGCTTCCGTAACCGAAATCACCGGTGCAATAGCGTCAAATATGCTCGTTTTCCAATCATCGACCTGGGCGGACCATCTTTTCATTCTTTCATTCCAACCTCCCATATTTTCAGCGGCCATTTCATACGCATCTTTTGTACCTGTAACCTGTTTTGTGAGGTCTTCCTGGTACTGGATTGTTGATAACATTGCCTGAGCGCCCTGAACGTTTTCTGTTCCGAATATGAGCGCTAACGCATTCATATCATGCCCCACTTTATTAAGCTCCTTTAAACGGTCTGTAAATGGAATAGTTGTATCAGATATTTTTTTGATATCCACACCGTACGCCTTCAGGTATTCAGAGGCATCATTGCTGAGTGTAGCCGGTGCAGCCATCTTTAAGATCGCATTACGGGCCGAAACTCCCAGTTTACCAACTTCCACACCACCTTTTGCCATTCCCTGGATTAAAGCATTGGTTTCTTCAAATGTTAGATTACTCATTTTAGCAACACCGCCGGCTTCAGATAAAGCCTTTGAGATATCCGGGACTTCGACAGATCCCGCTTTTGCTGAAGCAACCATGACATTCATCATCCGGTCCATTTCTTCCGCCGCTTTCATAGGATCCGAAAGGTCTGTTTTAAACTGGATCATGGAATTGGTCAAAGCTTCCTGAGCGCCCGCAACATCATTTTTCATGGTCTTTGACATTACGGCGACATTACGGCCCATTTTTGCCATTGCCTTATCGTTTTGTGCAATCTCAGGTCCCAGTTTTCCCAGGATTCCCTGGTACGCTCCCAACTGAGCAGCACCATTCCCTCCGAACTCCAGGGCAAGATCACGGGCGCTTTCGCTCATCTTTGCCATCTGTTCATCTGTAGCACCTGTAAGACCCTTTAACTCGTGCATTTGCTCATCGAAGGCGGCACCAGGTTCTTTCATTTCAGAAAGCCGGTTCGAGATCCTGTCAATCCCTTCAGATACGGAACCCCACTTTATAGAGCTTACATCATCAAAGGATTTTTTAAGTTTGTCCGTTTTTTTCTTTGTTTCATCGATCTTTTTCCCTGCTTTATCAAAAGAATCATCGATTTTATCACCGGCATTTTTTCCTTCCTGGCCAACGGATTTAAACTTCGGAATAATATTTTCCGAAAGTTTTAATACCCAGGTTGTAGTTGCCGTACTCATTACTTTGTTTTATCATAGCAGCCTGAAGCTGCCTTTACAGTTTTATGGTTATTAATTATTTTGATACCTGTTCCGGGAATAGTTCATTAAGAACTTCAGTAAGCGCGTTCTGCATGTTTATTTTATAGATTTCACTGTCAAAGCGCTTCACAAACGCGTAATCATTGACCAGGCGGCCGAACTCTTCATCACTCAACGTATCAGGATCAAGACCGTACGTGATACGAATGATAGCATTTGCTTTTCTTATTGAATCTATCCCCAGACTGGGGTTGCCTTCATCGTCATCGAGAATTTCGATACGTGAGGCCTCTATAGCTTTTTTGCCTCCAGTTCTGCTTCTTTTACCATCGAAGTAATGAAAGTGGTCACTTTTGTGAATACCACAGCATCATCTTCGATATCCTGAATATCACCTTCAACAACGCAATTCGTAAGCATAATGGTTTGCGCCAGGTCTTCATCATTTTTATCAATTGCTTCACGTACGGCACTGGAAGTGGCGCGACTGGGCTTTTTAATGATAAATTCAGATTCACCGTCCGGTGTGACAACCTTCAGATATCTTAGTCTTTTCCCGTACTTCAGCCTGAAGCCTTTCACTTCATCTTCAGAAAAGCGTCCAAAATCATCGGATTCATAATACAGATCGTTGATCAGTTCTTTTTCTGCTTTCTCTATGGTAATAATTTCCTGGTCATTAGTTTCGACCATCTGTGTATTTTCAGTTTTTACGGTTGTATCCACGTTTAAATAGTGTTTAAATGTTAATTAAAAATTATCTGACATTCCAGTCAATGTGCGAAATAATAAGCTCCAGTTTAATTGCTATTGATCCGTCTCCTTGTTTGACGTCAATTGAATTACCTGTAAATTCCGCGTTACGGATGATATCCTTTCTGATCTTTCCGGTTTTCATTGCGAATTGAACCACGATATCAGACGGTTCAATGTCCTGAAGGCGCGTTCCTGGTGGCAATGTATCCAGGATTGCATCAACTTCTTCCTTCAGTAAGGTTACTGAAGCTTTCGCTTCATAGTTCCCTTCTGATCTTCCCACCATATACTGACCCGCGGCATATACATTTTCCTTTTTGGTTGTATCGTCATAAGCCAGTTCGGTGATTCCTACTACATCATGAGCAAATAAATTTGTCGTGATGTTATTCCAACCCTGTAATTTTCCCAGGGAATTAATAATACTTCCTGCTCTCATTATTGTTAAATACTGTTAGTTAATCCCAGTGATACTTCAAACTCGTGTACAATACCATGAGCAACAAGGGAACACTGGATTTTAAATGGCATGCTTTCGTCCGGATATTGCTGTGGATCCAGGAACAAAGAATAACCGCTGATTTCGTCAGCTTTGACCATTTGATCCAAGGCCGCTTCCAGTAACGTTTCCCAGTTTGAAATCGTTGTTGTTTTCACAAATCCGGTTGATGGATCTTTCGGCACTTTCGATTTTACTTTAGGAAGAAGCGTTCTGGAGATAAGTCTCTTTGCTTTATTCCAGGTCCTGTTTCTTTCGATGTAGGAATAATCACTGGCTGCCGATACGCATGTCGATGAGTTGCTGAAATAATAATCAGCTTCAGCTTCATACTGAGCGGCGAAAATGTATTTTTTATCATTCAGATCTTTGATCTGTACATTTGTAAGCTCTTCAATGCTTTGGCCGGTAGAAATTCCGACGTTAATAAATCTTCCAAGTCCAGAATGTGTTAACGGATACGTGTCAATGGTTTCGCTTCCGGCGGGCTTTTTTTCAATGTTCACCGATCCGATGTTTTCAGCAACGTTTCGCACATTAATCATTCCCAGATAAGCACCCACTGACGCGTATTTTGCATAAGCCACATCAAGTGCCGCGATATCTCTATCCTGGGCGATTACAAGTGAGATTTTAGACCCCTGTTTCGTGGAAAGGTCAACCAGGTCATTCAGCGCAATAGCCTCCGCCGGTCCTCTTCCTTCCAGAATAATGTAATCCAGGTCAATCCCTTCGTTCATTGCCTCTGTTGCAAGTGCCGTCTGAATGGCATCAACTTCACCCGGAAGGGTGGAAAGGTCGTTTGTAAATCCTGCAAAAGCAACCCCCTTGATTTCCCTGTTTTTCTTCAAAGCTGTGATCACAACAGGTATTTTGCTTTGAACTGTACTATTAGCTTCTACCGGTAGAATATACAAAGTACTTTCCGGCGCTAATCTGAAGTTTTCAGAGATATGGTGATATGCCAGGGTTTTATTATTAGCATCAGTTGCTTCAGTTAAACCCAGTACTTCTGCATCTTTTGTTTCCAGTAGTTTTTTAGCCTGGCCATAAACAAGAGTAGATCCGGCAATGCTCATGGAGACAACCAATAGTGAAACGTCATCCGTAGCGGGCGCGGTTCTTCCAAGCCCGCCGTTTATTTGTTTGACTTTAATTGCTTGAAATTTTCCCATTATGCAGGTTGATTTTGTGATTCTTCAGTGTTTGTTCCTTCAGATAACTTTTCAGCAATTAAGACCTTTAACCTTTCAGTACCTACATTGTGATGCGCTGCTTTTCCATAAAGCTCTTCGTATTGCGCTTTTAGTGCTTCCAGTTCCTTTGCTTCAGGATCTGAATCTGCTTCTTTCGTCACGACCGGGGTTGTGTGTAGAGCAAGCGTAGCTTTCACCACTGGTACATCTTCAGAATTCACGTTTACAGTCACGTTTTCCCATTGGTTTAATTCAACTGCCTGAAGGGCTTGTGTTCTGGTGATTGTGTGAAACTTCAGTCCAGGGATTCTTCTGCAATGTACACGCGCCCTGTTATCTTCAAAAAAGATGAAACCATCTTCAGCGGCATACACGATATCAATATCCTGGTGTTTTTCGTTGTTGAATACATCTGCCGACAGTCCAAGCAGTTCCTGTAATGATTTAGTATTTTTCACTTTAAAATATTTTTCTACGGATTAAAAACCTAATGAGATACGCTAATGCAATCAGACCAGTGGCCCAGATTACGAGTGTACCAATTGCCATTTTTGCTTCCTGCCATTTGGTTAGAGGCATAGGAACCGGAACCGGTTTATGAGTTTTTTCATACTCTTTGGTGAACTTTTCTTTCCAGTGAAAGAAAATGTTTTGGGCTTCTTTCTGGCAATCCACGGACAAAATGCCGTTTTCGAGCTTTACATTAGGAATAGCCAGATGTTTTCCGGCCTTACTTTTTGGAAGTGACTTCGTTTTGTCAGCCTTTTCTGAGGGCGATTTTAAAACGGGTTTTCCATTTACACATTCTATGTATGCCGAATAAAAAGAGCTGTCTTTTTCGACTACTAAAACTGTGTCTTTTACGGTTTCTGTCTGATAAATCAGACGTTCTTTTATTTCTCCTGGGAGTTGCTTGCTTTTACAACCGGTAAAAGCAAAGCATCCCAGAATAAAAAATATAAATATGAATGTTGTTTTCATTGGTTAGTTGGGTATCCTGATAAATCCCTTGAAAGATGAATTCTTCCGGATCCGGTAAGCGACTTCGTACCCTTCGCGGCTTCCATCATCATTGGTATTTCCTTCGATGGTTTTTACAGTTCCATTACTGTAAACTTCCACGACAAATCCGGTATGTCCCTGGCCTTTTCCGAAATCCATTATGAATATATCTCCAGGTTTCGGTCCTGCAAACTTCAATCTCGGATTGATCTCATTCCACTGGCGTAATACGCCGGCTGTTTTTATCAGGGGATTGGTTGTTTTTAATTCTTCAGCGGCCTTTTTGACCGACCAATAAACAAAAGCCATGCACCACGCATATCCTTTACCAAGCCCAACACTTTTTAGATAAGATTCCACTGCTGGTCCAGCATTGCTGTTTTTGGGAATTTCCTGTACGCCGTTTTGGCTTTGAGCGATTTTTAATGATAATTGATTGAGTGTTGACATGGCTTCTGATTGATATAGTAAAATGGTTATTAGTTATTATTAAGCTGCTTTTCCTGATCTGATAGCGGCAAGACCTTCATCTTTGATCGCTACGCACACCCAGTGCAATTCAAATCCGATTTCGTGACGTCTGAACTGAGGGTTTTGAGTTTTGTCGATCGCGAAACGTTCAGCTGATCCCGGTGCTTTCGCCGTCATTGGAGCGAAGAAACAAACGGAAGCTTCAGTTCCTTCAGTTGCACTGCCGTACGGAATTTTTACACCTGCATCCGTAAATTCTGGAGCGTAAATACTTTCATAAATCTTAAACCCGTAATATTTGGCAGCAATAGCGCCCTCTTCGTGGTTCATGTAACGCTGATTGAACTTTTCGTCCTGCTCCAGTAAATCATCTACGTGATCCGAACATAAAACCAACACACGCCCTTTTTTAGGAACTTTCAGTTTATCCAGTTTCTTTTTAAGCGTTCTCAGGTCCTTAGTGATTAACCTTTTTCTTCCTGTTCCGTCATCGGGTCCAGTTGTTACCAATACAGGCGATACCGTGCTGTCCTGTTCAGGGGTTAAAGAAAATAAAGCATGCTCAGCGGTTACATCTTCCAGAGTTTCTCTGTGTTGAACCTGAACATCATTCACTTTTTCGTACGGAAGCGCATAAAGCTCATCAGACGTTACTTCAGTGTTTTCAGTTTCATACTTGTGAAGAGAAATCTTAATGTGACCATCCTCACGCTGTGACCCGTTAATAGGATAGATTTTGTTATCAATAAGAACCTTCGGGGCCGTTCCCTGGATCGGAATCTTGATCACGTCATTTCCTACCCATTGCGGTTTTGAAGGCACCTCCTGAAGCCAGGTATGCTCATGGTTAAAGTTTTTAACCAATTCAGTAACCGCCAACTCATTTTTAAGCGCCAATACGCTTATTACTTTTTGTGACATAGTTATTAGTAAAAATTATTTTTTTTGAGAATAAGCAGCGTTCATTTTCTTAACCAAATCCGGATTGGTTTCACATAGATCATTGAACGCCTGTGGATCTTTCTCCAGGTAATCATCAATAGTCCAGTTTTCCCTTCCTTTTGGCAGGTCACCGTCAGCCGTATGCTTTTGGTTCTCTGAAGCAGCAGTAACGCCTTTCATACCGTTTAAAATTGCTTCAGTAGATGCCGGATCCTGAATATGTAAGCTGACATACGTTTCTTTCATATCTGCTGTGATCTTTTTATCCAGGATTGCTTTATTAACAACCCTTTCGGCATTAGTTTTCTTCTGTTCATTCGAACTGGCTTCGGCAGCGGCGGCAGCTTCAGCTTTCGTTTTGTTTTCTGCTAATCTGTTAAGTACTTCCTGCTCCGTAGCAGTTGCTGACATGCCTAATGCAGCTCTTAATTGATTGATGTCCATTTTTGTATCGTTGTTGTTTGTATTGTCAGATTTTTTGGCGGTTGGCTGTGGAACATTCGGACAACCACACGCTACCATCATCGCCACGGTTGTTTCATCCACTTCAATTTCTTCGTCTATGATTGTAGAGATCAGGCCTTTTTCTTTGGCTTCCTTTGCATCCATCCAATAGTCATTTTTCCATAGATCATCCACCTCTTCTTCAGTAATGTTCAGTTTTTTTGCATAAGCAGACCTGTAGACATTGGTTAAATTGGTTAAAGCTTTCAGTTCGGCTTTCACCTGGTCTTCGTTTCCACTGGCCCAGGTTAGCGGCTTATGAATCATAAATTGTGATGTGCTGTAAGATTGTGCTTCAAAATGACAGAGAAACATCGTTGCAGCAGAAGCAGCAAGTGATCCAATGGTGATAAGTACTTTATCAAGTCTTTTGAGTTCATTAATCGCTTCCTGGGCTTCAAATACTGATCCGCCTTCAGAATTGATATATAGTTCAGCAGTTTTGATATTTTGAGCCAGTGCAGCATCAATTTCCCATTTAAAAGATGATGCAACATCACCCTGCCAGATTCTTCCTGACAAACGAAGCTTTAAAACCCCGTTGGTAACTGCTGCCTCAATTTTTGTCTTTTTTGCCATTCCGTTCGTTTTACATTGGCAAAATTGCACTGGCTTTTTTTTCCTGTAAAATCGGTGTACCAAATCGGTACGATTCACGGTACGATTTAGTACGATTTACGGTACGATTTAGTACGGGAATTTTACAGGCGATTTTCTTCACCGCAACTTTGCTTCATTAATTATACACTGATAGCATGGCCAAACAAGAGCAGAAAAATCTCGCATTCTTCTACTTTACGGAGGAAAGGATGGAAGCAAAGGAAATTGCGACAAAACTCAAAGTAAGACCTAATACGGTAGGTGATTGGATAAAAAATGGAAACTGGAAACAGATCAGGGATTCAAAAATCAATCAGTCCGGGCAAAGACTTGACCGGATCCAACAGGTTATTGATGACCTGGCCGTGGAAAGGTTGGATATCATGAAAAAAATCAAGGAATATCCCCAACAGATCCGCGAACTTGAAAAAGAGATCCGCGAAGTTTCCAATAAGAATATTCAGGTTGAACTTAAAACACAGGTTGCAGAACTGAAAGGAGAAGAGAAGGACCTGAAGAGGCAAACGGTTTTTATTGACCAGGGAATTGCGATGTGGAACAAAACACTGGCAAACTTTCACACGGAAAACAAAATCACCCTCACCAGGTACATCGAAATACAGGAAAAAATCTTTAACGCAATGAGGGAATACGATGAAAAATTATACATGAAAACTTTAGACTTTCAGCATGAGCATATACTTCATGCAGCAACACAATACAATTAGAGCATTTAAAAAGCGTTTAAACGCTTTTTTTAGCCCTTAAAAAACTAATAACGACCAAAGACATGAAACGACAGGATAAACAGGCTTTAGAGCGCTATCTCGAAAAGTTAGAGTTTGCCCGCGGTGCAGGTTCGCCAAACCTGAACGAAACAAAGAAACAGAAAGAAAAAAGAATTGCCGGATACAAGACTGATATCCGCGGCATGGTGGAATATTATTTTCCACACTACGCAACTTCAGCATGTGCTGACTTCCAGATCGAATTTGCTGAGCTTATTGCAAAGCATAAAACATTTAAAGGATTCTGCCAGTGGGGCCGGGCGCTTGCAAAATCCGTCTGGAGTAATATCATAATTCCCTTCTGGCGATGGCTTTGTGGTGAACCAGTATACCTGGTTATTATCGGAAATTCATTTGAAAAAGCCAAACAGCTCCTGGAAGATATAAAAGCAGAATTTGAAGCTAATCCCCGGATCATATCTGATTTCGGTGAGCAGCAGCAATTAGGTAACTGGGAGGATAAAAAGTTCGTAACAAAAGGCGGCTTTATTGGCCAGGCATTAGGGATGGGACAATCCGTAAGAGGTTTAAGAGTGAAAAACACTCGTCCCAATATGATCGTTTGTGACGATATTGAAGACAAGCAGCTTGTAAAGAATCCAAAAAGACAAAACGAAATTGTAAAATGGATAGAACAGGATCTTATTCCATGTATGGATGGGGAATATCGAAGATGGTGGCAGGCAAACAACCGTTTTGCACCGGTGATGATTCAGACAAAGCTTCAAGAGAAGCACCCGAAATGGATTGTTCACGAAGTAAAAGCGTATGACCCGATTACTTACAAACCAACATGGCACCAGAAATATTCTGATGATTACTTCCGGATCCTGATTGAGGATCCTTTTGAAGGTATTGGAACGCTTGCCGGAAATGCTGAATATAACCACCAACCTCACATTGAGGGAACTCACTTTAAAGATGAAATGATCAACTGGGTGGATATGTCCCTTGAAGATTTTGAACATATCGTGGGCCATTGGGATATCGCATACGCCGGGAACGAAAACAGTGATTATAATGCAGTTAATGTCCAGGGACTGATGGCGAAGAAATTCTATATCTATGATCTTTTCTGCAAACAAACAAAAATGAAAGCGGCGCTGCTATGGATGAGTTTTTTCGACAAAAACCTCCCTCCAGGCGTACGGGTTCACTGGCAATATGAATCACAGTTCTGGAATGATGAAGTACAACGTACCATTGAAGAAGTCGAGGAAGAAACAGGTGTAAAACTGAGACTAAAGAAAGTAACGATCAAAGGCAATAAGGAAGACCGGATTCTCTCACTGGTTTCCTACTACCAGAACAATCGAATGTATATAAACAAAGCCATTAAGGGAAATAATGATACTCAGGTAGCATTAAGCCAGCTTAAAGGAATTGAACCAGGTTACAACGGCCATGATGACTGGCCGGATAGCCATGAAGCCACCACAAAAGAACTTGAAAAATACACCCCAAAGAAAAAGGCCAAAAACCTTATGGGTAAAATGAAACCCAAAAATGAACGTATATGATTTACTTACAGAATAAAGATTTAAACGCTTACACACTTGAACGCTTACTGGATGAAAGCGTGGCAGACTTTGAGCAGGCCAGGGACGAACTGGAGGAACACCGAATCACAGAAGTGAAATCAATGATTTCAAAATATTATGATGTTGAAAATATTTTCTCCAAAACTTCACCGGTACGCCATCCACATATTATAAAAATCCTGGCCAAGATGGTAGGATATGATATGAAGAGACGAACCGGAAGGAAAGCTGGCGAAAGTAACGAAAAGGATCTTGAGTGGGCCGAACGCGAACTGGATAAAATGCACCGGGGAATTATCAAGTTTGACGATCTGCCGGCAAAACCAGTAGAATCGACAGGAACCACCGCATCAAAAATGCTGTACGGCAATCTTAAAAATCCAAACTTTTATATCTAATGAAACCGTTTAAACAACGTTTAAAGACAAATCCAATATACAGGGCCGCGGAAAAATTTTTCATTGGCAATGCATCTTATACCCAATTAAACCAGGTAATGGCAGCAGGAAAAAGGCAAAACCCATCAATGCCTTCCGATGTTGTGAAACACCAGGCAACGATTATGCGGGTGGAAGATCTGGCTTCATGGAAAACGGCCGTAATGCTTGCAACAGATCCGGACAACCCGGACAAATCAAACCTGCACGCACTATACAGAAACCAGTGGACTGACAACCACCTGGAATCCACTATTGAAACCAGAATCGCCAAAACGCAGCAATCGCCTTTTAAGCTTGTAAGTAAAACATCAAAAGAACGCGATGAAGAGGCCGAGAAACTTTTTAAAACTTTGTGGTTTCAGGACTTTATCAAACTGGTCCTGGAATATAAATTTGACGGCACAAAGCTTATTGAGGTTTTTAAAACCAATGAAGAAGGATTATTAACTGAGATAAAAGAGATTGAGCAGCCTTACTTCAATGCAAAGAAAGGAATCATCCTGAAAGAACCTGGTCAAAGTACCGGTGAAGATTATCGAAATGGTCCGCTTTCTACTTATTATATCCAGATCGGTAAAGACTACAAGGATTTAGGGATCCGGGCTTTAATTGCGCCGATTATTCTGGCTAAAAAACTGGGCCTGGGTTCATGGCTTGATTTCATTGAAAAGTACGGCGTACCACCTTTATTTGTCACCACGGACCGTGAAGATGATGACCGATTACTGGAGCTTTTTGAAATGGCAACGAATTTTAAAAGCAATAACTTCATGATTGGCCGCGGAAATGAAAAATTTGAAATTCCAAATATATCGTCCACCAACAGCCAGGAAGCATTTGACGGATTAATCAAACGGGCTGATAATGAAGTTTCCAAACGGATTCTGGGCGGTACAGGACTAACGGATGAAAAAGGCTTCGTGGGTTCCGTGGAAATACAGTTTGAATTAGCCCAGTTCCGGTTTACCTCAGATAAACTTCTGGTCCGAAATGTTGTAAATGAAAAACTCATTCCATTACTCGTAAAGCTTTCGCCGGCTTACTCGAACCTTGCAAACTTTGATTTTGAGTGGGATGATGAAGATGAAATGACCATTGATAAGCTGATCAAAATTGTCAGCGGATTAGGAAATTATTTTGATTTCGATCCTGAGCAAATTGAGCAGATTACCGGTCTTAGAATTTTAGGAATTAAGAACGCCGGTTCCGGTGTCACTCAACCAGAACCCACCGCCCAGGGAGCGTCAAAAAAAAAAGCCGTGACATAAATGCTTTTCTAAAAACCAGGGCCGTTTTACGAGATATAGAAGCGGCCTATAATGGAAATAGCTGCGATTGTAAAGAATGTAAATCAATCTCTGAAGCTTTTCAAGCTATTGATCTGGAACCGTACGCCAGGCTAATAGAAAAGATTGCTAAAGATATGCACGATGGCAGTTTAAAACCGGAAGATCTGAACAAAGACCTTGTAAAACAGATTTACAAAGACCTTTCAGAAGGTGCTGCAACGGTCTACGGTGAAAAATGGAAAAAATTTGACGTCAAAGAACCACAATCCCTTCAGCAAAAGTTCAAGAAAAACCTTTGGCAGTTTTCAAGTGCAAAAACGTACACTCAGCTTCAGGAAATGAATAACAATCTCCTGGATAAAGGAAGAATCAGGTTATTTCCGGAATTCCTTCAGCAAGCGAGGAAGACAAATCAAAAGTTTAATGAGAACTATATCCAGGCTGAACACCAAACAGCAATAAAAGGCTGTCAGGCAGCCGAACAGTGGAAAATTTTCATGAGGGATGCCGATATCTTTCCGAACCTGGAATATAGGACCGTTGGCGACGACAGAGTAAGGCCGGAACATGAATTGCTTAATGGCGTGATAAAACCAATCGGAGACGCCTTCTGGAAAATCTATTATACCCCGAATGGATGGCGCTGCCGGTGTTACATCATCCAAACCGCTGCAAAAGCAACGCCGGGCAAATTTGACGATGAATCAGTACTTCCGGAATTCCGTGGAAACGTTGCCCTGGATGAAGAGATTTTCACAAAGAAAGGCGGGTTTTTCAAGCTGCTGAATATGGACCACAAGGCAAAAGTTAACGCCGAATACATGAAACTTAATGCCCCGTATGATGAAGCATATACGGCACAGAATGGTAAAAAAGTGTATGCAAATATCTTTGCGGATGAGTCTGACAAGGTAAAGAATGTGGAAACCGGGATGATCATTGCGGAAAAACTGGAAAAGGATGTTTTTGTCAGGCCTCACATAGATGTTCAGAATCATAAGAATCCGGAATATTTGATTGATGGTAAACTGGCCGACCGTAAAGAACAGCGCGGGAAAAACATTTCTTCAAATCTTAACTCAGCGAAAAAACAAGGCTGCAAAACGGTTGTTTTTGATATTACTGAAGATTTCAAACAGTCCTTAGAATTTTTCAAAAACCAGTTAAGAGGACATTTAAAAGCCCATTACAAAGGCGCTTTTGATGAGATTATCATCATCACCGGAAACAAGGCTGAAACAATAAAAGTAAAGGATTTAATTAAATAAAGAAGGGCGCTATACCTCGCGCCCGTAAGGAAGAAGATCAGATCACTCTTCTCTTCATTGCAAATATACAAAAATTATGGAAGTTCAAACACCTATGCCGGATTTTGAAGGTATTGCTGCTGAAGCTATTGATAAAGCCCGGCGTTATGCAATGGTATATTGTCTGAATTATTTCAAAGACAGTTTCCGGAAGCAGGGATTTACGGATCACAGTTTTGATGCCTGGGAAAAAAGAGTAAGCCCGGACTACCGTCCAGGTGGAGCGCTCCTGATATCAACATCGTTTCTATTGGAAAGTATAAAAGTTTTGTCAGGAAATAAGCGTCAGATCGTATTCGGATCGTATGCTCCATACGCGGGGCTCCATAACGAAGGCGGAACCGTTCAGATAAAGATCACCGCGAAAAGCAGAAAATATTTCTGGTATATGTTCAAAAAAACAAAGGATGAAAAATGGAAGTGGATGGCGTTATCAAAAAAAAATGTCATCACTTTTAAAATGCCGAAACGTCAATTTATCGGTGAAAGTGCTAAAATGATGGAAGGACTGGATGATTGGTTCTTCGAGTTTATTGTTCAAAAATTTAAAAACTTATAATGGAAAGTTGGAGTAATCTATACATGGAAATGGCCGAAATATTGGCCGCTGATTTAAACGAAAAAGAAATTGAAAAGTACGGCATGCTCAACACCATTGCCGGACGCGAAAACAAAACACCGGTTCGGTGGATTGATCTTTGGAATAACCAGGTGAATTTTTTATCTGATGAACTGGAGTTCCCTGCACCGGCCGTTTTCTTTTCTTATCGTACAATGGGAATTACTGACCTGGGAGAAAAGACCCAGCAGATCACGCTTCAGATTGATTGCTTTTACTTTTATGAAACCTTTGCCAATTCCTTCCAGGGATCATTTAACCAGGATCACGCAATCCGGTTCCTGAAGATCATGGACTTTATCAATAGCCGTTTCCACGGCACATCCGGTATTAATTACAATTCCATGAGAAAACTGGGCTTTAATCCTGAAGATACTGGTGGAACCGGCAATCTTTACAAGATAACTTTTGAGTGTATTATCCGGGATGATAGTGCCGCTCAGGATCCGGAAGAAGGAAATTTCTCAGGAATTGACTTTCAGGCAGGATATCAGATCAATCAGCCATAATAAAACCCCGCTAAAAAATAGCGGGGTTTTCTTTGCTTTAAAAAATAACACTTGTATGAGAAATTGTTTTGTTTACTTCATGGGCTTATGGTTTTAGTTTTTCAATTATTAAAGTTTAAATGTATAGGTAATTAATTTAACTGCAAATTATACCCTATGAAAAATGATATTTTCTACAGTTGCTGTACTGTAAAAAAAATTGTGGGCCAAATTTGCTACTATCCAATCAAAGCTATGCTTTTGCACGCCATATTCCTGAATTTCTGACAGTCTTTTATACTCTGCTCTGACTGCTCTGTGTCGGTTTTCAGTGGTTGTTTTAGTTTTTTTCGCATCACACATGCTGCAAAAATATATGAAGTTTTTTTTCCTGCAAATTTCAAATAAAAAAAATCCTGTAAATACAGGATTTAAAATCTTATTAGCCATTCTGGAGAAGAAACCATTCTGAATAAATATCCATTTTTTGACTTATAGCCTTGTTTAGAAATAGCCTCTTTATTTCCATCGGGATCAATAAATTTTTTCCAAATAGAAAATAAATTTTGATAATTGCCCCTCACACTTGTAAAATCCCATTGTTTCACACCTAACAATCCCAGGTTTTTATCTTCCATAGACTGATAAGTTTGATAAAAGAAGATCATTTCATCATCTACTTTGTCAGGGTTACCGAAGACAAGTATTTTTGAGGTCTGAAAAGTATCATATTTAACAAACTTGTAATTTGTGCCGGTTGTTTTTATAATAGCGTCAATTTGAGTAATAAATGCAGCTGAATCCAAGTTTTTAAATGATGTTTGAGAATAAAAAAGAATTGGAAACAGCAGAAATAGTAATGTTTTCATGTAATATTTTTTTGTAAAAATAAAAAAATCCTGCTTACCAGGATTTTAAAATTAAACTTTTGTTAAATAGCCAAACCAGAAAATATCCTTCAGTTCAAGTTTAGCACCTTCTTTTAAGGTAAACACGATGTTACTCGAATTAATCACTTTACAGTCCCAAGACATTGCAAATCCCTGGCCTAAAATGCCACATTGTAAATGCTCAAGTATTTCATTGATGATATCTTCCTGAGCGTTAATTTTAAATTCAGTCATAATCTATAACTTTGGTTTTGTTCTTATTTCTAAAACTTTGTTTCCTACTTTATGCCACATATTCTCTTCTGATGGTAGTTCACCATTTTTTACAGCACATTCAACGGCATTTTGATCATCATCCAGGTACTTCCAGATTTTTATCTGATAACCGCGAGCTTTCAGGGCTTCAAGTACTTCAGATTTTGAATACATAAATCCGTTTAATTGCAACATTTCGACCTTCGTATTAGGTTTATGCTTTACAGTTGCTCCAAATAGTTTAAATTCTTGCATGATTATTTTTTTGTAAAATTAAATTGTTGTACATCTATTTAAAAACGGTTTTCCGTACTTATATAAGCTTTGGTTTTGTAAATCCCGTTTGGAATTCTTTGATTGCGACATTGGACCAGATATTGTCATCTGAAGGAAGTTCATCACCTTTTACGGCACATTCAGTGTGGAACCACTCTTTAATAAATAAACTTCCGTGCATTGCCCTTTCGTGATAAGTTCTGAAAGGAAGTATCATGTATCCTTTT
Source organism: Chryseobacterium salviniae (assembly GCF_035819015.1). NCBI lineage: Bacteria > Pseudomonadati > Bacteroidota > Flavobacteriia > Flavobacteriales > Weeksellaceae > Chryseobacterium > Chryseobacterium salviniae. The sequence goes on from NZ_JAYLAA010000039.1 coordinate 70,178, forward strand.
TTTCTTAATGCTTCCAAAATCTCACTTTTAGAATATTCAAATCCGTTAATTTTCATATCTATTCCCAGTATCTTCCGTTTAAATAACTAGATGCATAAGGAATATTTGTACCTTCTTTCCGTTTTTGCGGAATGTAAATTTCCAGATAAAGCACGGCATCCATTCGCGAGGGGTCTGTGAGGTTATTCCAAGCCTTTAAAGCTTCAGCCTTCTTTCCGAGTTTGTTGGGATACTTTTTATAAAAACCATCAAAAGAAAGATCTGTCATTTCTTTAAAAATCCATTGACTTGTTGGCGACTGATTCTTAATCTGGGAAATGCAATACATTGCGTTTGCCGGTATTTTTGCTTTAATCCTTTCTATCAGTTCATCGGTCCATTGTCCATCAAATTCAACAGCCTTTAAAACACCGCTTAAATCATATTTAAAGGATATTCTTAATCCGGTTTTTCTACCAATTGCTAAAAATGTTCTCATAGTGCAATTAATTGTTGATGAAACTGGTTTTTGTACCTGCGAATGCAGTTCTGTTCAAAGGGTTTTACTTGATTAATTTGACTATTGAAGATGAAAGATTCATATAGGGCAGCGATGTGATAAGCTTTAAATTTCATTAGAAAAATTTTTGTTGTACCTTTCTTCTGAAATTCCTTCATAATAAGTTTATCTCTCACTTCCTTCAGCAGCATGATTGATACAGTCCGGCTCAGTTCGCCATTTTCCTGTATGAATTCACCCAGTTCATTAAGATAGTTAATCATCACCCTTAAATCTTCCGCGTCTGTTTTTACGCTGATTTCCGGATAATTTTTGTCTAATATGTTCATTCTTGTTAAAAATTTTCTTACTTGTTAATACCCATTTACCACATTCACGGCAGAAATAAGTTCTTTCTGGAAGGACGGCCCTGGAAGAAGTTCTACGGATGAAGTTTTTTGTTGTATTCGCTTCTTTTTTGCTCGCAAAACCTATTTTGTTACACATTAATTGGCTGATGGAGGGATTAATTTATTTTTATGATACCAGGCTTTTGTTCCTGGTGTCCGCGCCGATCTCTCATAGTTGTTTTCGATACCTCTAAACTGAATCTCCAGTTCTTTCAACTCTTCAAGATTGTGGTCATTTAAGCGCTTTTTAAATTTGCTGGCGGTAAGCATCCAATTATTAAATTTATCCCATGAATCAGGCTCTTTTAAGCCTAATCGACTTGCGATTGTTAAAATATTTGATCTCCTGTTCTTTAAATTTTGCTGAAGCTTAGCATGAGCCAGTTCCTGTTCGCTTGACATTTCCATCGGAAAGAATACATTGTAAATCTTTTCAATTTCTTCAGCTGTTAAATCATCAATATTGGTGGTTCTACGCGTGTGCATGTACACAGTTTGACTGATTGCGAAAGCAGTATGCTTTGTTTCAATCTTCTTTTTTAGGGTTTTAATTCTTACATTCATTGCATGTGATTTTATTTGCTCCCAGGGGCGGAATCGAACCGCCCAGAAACCATTTGGGATTAGTTGTTTATGAAATTGAAAACTCCATCAAATCGCAGCTTTTCAATTTTCAAATTCTTCACGTAAATTTTAGGATCATTGTCATTTTGCTGTCTGATCTCTTCTAAGATCTTATTTACGTGATCTTGTACCTGCTGTTCATTGTCTGCTAAACAAAAATGCACTTTTGATACACCTGTAATCTTTACATTCTTTTCAGCGGGTTTTGTGATAAGGAACTGAACCCTGTAAAGTTTTGGGACTCTTTTGGCCATGATTAATCTTCTATAAATAAATTCATTTTTAAAAACTCTTTTTTCTCACGTTGTAAGGCTGATTTTGATGAAAATCCGGACCTTAATATTTTCCAGTGAAGGTTATTCCTATCTTTAAATTTCAACTGTAAATTATGTTCGTCTGCTCTTATGATGGTAAATCCGGCACGCATTACTTTTAATTGGTCTTTTTGTGTCATTTTATTTTCTTTAATTATCAAATAGTGACGGTTGGGCGGTGGTCGCTTTTTTCTTACTGGCACCTTTCCAGATCACAAATTCTTTATTTCCACCGAAGCGGCTTGTTGGTAGTGTGATTTTGAAGCTCTCAACGAAAGATTTGATATCACACATGAATTCAATATCCTTTGCATGTTGGCTTTTTGGTGATCCGTTCTTTGCCCAGGCGATAATGATGAACGCCTTTTTAGGAAATTTTGCAATGAGGATCTTGAACTGGTCAACCGTAAGCTTCATATAATCCAAACTGTCAATGATGATCACCTTTGATCTGCTTTTTCTGATATAGGTGACAAGTTCATCAAAGGTCCCACCTGTTAAAAACATTACTTTTCCCGCAACTTCATCCATGTTATTACGGATGATTGCATCCTGAAGGCTTTTAGAAATACCTTGTTCCGGGCTTACATACGAAATCTTACCGAACGATGCCAGATACTTTGCAAATCTGACTGTGAATTCAGTTTTGCCTTCACCGGATCCGCCATACAAAATCATTTTAAAATTCTTTTCTGGCTCTCCGAAACTTTCCAACCATTCCCCCTCAAAAGGAAATGTATCAAAGGTCTTATCTATAAAGGCCTTTACTCCGATTGCTCTCATATTGATGTGTTAAAATTTTATTTGTTCCCACGGGCGGAATCGAACCGCCCAGAAACCGTTTGGGATTTACTTTACCATTTTCCAGGTAATCAAAGCGCATAGAATCACTCCGACCAGGACGCCGCCAATAAAGCAGCCAGTTCCTATAATTGCTATCTCTTCTATCAGTCAATTGAAAATGTGAAGTTGACGCGTCTTTTGTTTCCTTCTCCAAAATCAACCATTTTGTAACCGGTTACAACACGTGAAGTTCTGATATCAATCATGCCCTGGATAATGATATCCATTCCTTCATTAAACAGATCGCTGTTCGCCTTGTCTCGCATCTTATTTAATTCCCTTACTTTTTTAGGATCATAATTACCCTGTACATCGGTCTTTAAAGCAATATTTAGGAACTCCATAAGAATCTTTTCGTTTTCTGTTTCACCTGCTAGCGCAGCCATGTATTGTTTAATCTTTACAATACCTTCAGCTTCAGTTCCGTTAAATGTAGTCCGGGTGTTCCATCCCACTTTTATACTGGCAGAACCATCATCCAGGGTGAAAGTGTGAGTATCCTGTTCTCGCTTTTTATTGCCGTAAATACCGGCCCTTAATTCAATAACCTGTTCCATGTTTGCGAAAAGTCCCAGGATCCTGCTTTCTAACTCCGTTCGTACATCAATAAAATAATCGATGTTTTCGACCACCACACTATCTTCAAGCCCTTTTAAAATCTTCTTATCTGCTGTCAGCTTTTCTTTCGCCTTTTTTTTAGCTTCCTTTAACTTTGCAGCAACAGCTTCCATCTGCTCAGGTGTTAAATCTGGTATTTTAATTGTGTTTTCCATTACTTATATACTTTAAATGAGTGAAAATTTCCGTTAGTTACATCGTAAACAAGAGCATCCCAGTTTCCGGTGAATTGTGCAGTTGGTTTTACAATTCTGAATCGTGTTTTTTCTTTGTTTAAATAGATTTTTACTGTTTTCATAAGAGTTTAATTATTTATTTGTATTGCCTTGATTCCATCTATTAGCATCCTAACTTCATAAGATTTTCCATAATAAAATTCCATTTCTCCGGTTGGAAGGCCATTTAAAAAATCTTCATGAGGTTTTATTTTTGAATTCATTTTTGTAATTGTAGCCTGTACATCTGCAATATGTTCTTCCATAACCGACTTGATCTCTTTTAGGCTTTCGATTACCTTCTTTTCAGTTGTTTCTTTTGTATGCATTTTAATTGTATTGGAGTTTTAATTTTTCTCTTTTAACAGCTCTTTTGAGGCGGCGAATATCTTCTATAACCTCAATTGATTGGTTCCCTTCACGGGTTTGAATGATTTTTTTTAGTGGATTGCACTCTTTGAATAACTGTACTTGAAGTGCATTGTCATGAATTCCATTTGCGGAACAAATCAGTTGAGCATCTTTCTGGGTTGTACCGATCAGACCGAGGTAGGTTCTTCCGAAACGGCTTTCAATTTCATCGAATCCCAGTTTTTTAAGTCTCACGCCATCGCGGATCCTTTTCTCCAGATATTCAGTTCCGGCGAGTAAACAACCCATATTATCTTCGTTTTCATCAAAAAGGTGTATGAACCATCTGATTGCGCTGTCTTTGAGTTTTCCGGCATCGTCTACGATTAAAAGCGGTTTCTTACCTTTTCTCTGGTTAAAAAATTCTGAAACTTTAGTCCCCAGTTTGTCAACATGTACATAATGCTTCGTAGAATCGATTCCCAGGCTTTTGCAAAGTTCCACAAGGAACTCACGTTTTGCCCATTCACGGCATTTGATATAAAAAACTTCATTGTCAGCGTTCAGTTCGTAGTATTTTTCCAATGGTTTGGTTTTGCCTCTTCCGGCCGGTGAAGAAAGGATCATGAAAAACGCTTCGTTTTTTGCATCTGTACAAATGTTCGCTACTTTTCTGTATCCCATTGTTTCGGCGATCTGCCATTCACTTTCATCGAATCCAAGTGAAAAACCAACCTTTGACCACATTTCCGGTTTGATCAGGTCCCAGTTCCTGTTTATCATCTGCGAAATTGTTGCAGTGCTTACTTCGCATTTAGTAGCTACTTTAGCATAGCTTCCAAGTCTAATTTTTTCATTTTCAATGAGAATTACAATCTCATTTTTTTGTAAATTTGTCATATCAAGGTTTATTTATTTAATAAGCATTACGATCATTCAGGTAATCGTTTTCAAAGTCATCCGGTTGTACGTCACTTCCGGATACTTTTTTAACCGGCCGATCATTATAATAATCATCTGCCGTATTGGTTATGTCTTTTTTACCGTATTTTCCGAGCATATAGTTCTCTTCACCAATTGTCTGCTCATAGTCGATACTCTTCAAAGATTCAATTGCTTTTTCACGGGCTTTGGCAACTCCGATCTGCTGAAGGTTTTTATTAGGTCCTTTTGTTTTAGCAGGAACAAAAAACTCAGCTTCACAAAGTGATTTCAATAATATTCCGTGATTTTCCCATAGATATACCACGCTTAAATCTTCAATATCATAGGAAAGAACAACTGATTCCAAGTGATAATTTTTGATAACGTCATAATATGCCGGGCTAATGAAATAGTGCATTTTAACTCCGTAAATTTCAGTTTCAATCTGACCGTTGTTTCTGATCTGGATGTTTTTCTTTTTAAGTCCGAATAACATTGATATGGTTGCATCTGAAACCTCAATTACATGCGGCTTTTCTGACTGATCATGAATTTGGCGCGGTGAAAGATTGACTTTTGAATGTTTACGGCTGTATTTTGAGTAGAGTGTATCTCTGAAGGTTTCAATGATAAATGTACTTTCTTCAACAGCTGCATACATATCAAATCCGGCCTTCTTACTTTCTTTTTTGATTCCTTCAAGGTATTCCGGTGATCTGAAAGCTGATAAACTTCGGGACATAATACCATCACCATAAAAGAAATCAGAATCCGGCATTGTTATTTGCTGTAATGTTCTGAAGAATCTTTCAACTCCTGCTTTATCATTGGCATTATGGGATATTTCGATTTTTACACCTAATGCTTCCATTCTTGCAAACAATGTCTCAACTTCCGGAGTATTGTGGCCGGGGAAACGGTCAGTAATAATTTCATAAGGCAGATAACCGGTGTTTTTAACAGCCATTGCTATTGCATCTGTGTAAACCCTTCTATTTTCAGAATGATCGAAAGAATAACCCACTATATCGCCGCTGTGAACGTCTCTGATAGCAACAACCATCAGGAACTTTTCAACCTTTTTCTTTTTACCGGTGATTTCATCAACTATTTCAACAGAATGACCGATAATATTAACACGGGTTGCATCCATTTCCCAACAATCTCCTGCATACAAAGCACCTTCAGTAGGGATATATGATTTATGGATATGTGATTTTCTACTTGATCCAAATCTTTTTGATGTTAGGAATTTTGTACCTGGCAATTCAAATATGTTTTGCCCGAACCAACGGCGCGAAGGAACACGTTTTCCAGTGAGCGAACACATATCCGTAATTTTACGGATAATGTAATCGTTACTGTAGTTTTTAGGCATAGATCGAAGCTGTAAAGCCCAGGATACAAGTTGAGGATCCGCGAAAACCATTGAATTACTGTTTCCTGCTCTCGGAAGCTTTATGATATCGGGAATTGATAGGCGTTCCGTTGCGAATAGTTCATCAATTTTCTCTTTAAGTCTTAAATGATGATGTGGGATATATTGCAGATCTAACTTTTTTAGAACTGGTTCCAGGTCCTTGTACAGTTTATTCTTTGTACCAGGGTATGAATCTTTGTGATCCAGTATGAAGTCAATAACCGCGCACGCTTTAGCGAGTGCCGGGCGTTGTACTTCATTAGCATCAGTATAAAATTCTAAATACGATCTGTAAACATTGTTTAAATGGCGTTTAAAGTCCGTTTCAAAGTTGGAACTTTGTTTTCCTTTGATGAAATCTTCATAGTTTCTTACCAATTCAGTAGCATCACCAAACAGTTCTCTGTAATTTTGTGGCGCTCTATTTGGAATACGTGAAAGATCATAATAAAATCCTGATTCCATTTTCGCCCAACGCCAACCTTTTCCTGTATCAGGAAGAATATTATGGTGATGGTAGCAAGCTTGAACAGATGCCTTATAGCGCGGGCGCGCTTTTGTTCTTAAGAAATCTTCTGACATTCCACAAACGTCAATTACTAAACGCTGTGACAACCAAATTGTTTGTTTGTCTCCAGATTTTCGTATAATAATATCGCTGTGTAAAAAATTCATTATCGTTTATTGTTCCCAGGAGCGGAATCGAACCGCTCAGAAACCATTTGGGATTATTATTTGTAAGTAATATTTACCGTTAAGCCAAAAAGCATGAAGTAAGTCGCTTCTTGACTTTGACCACTGTTCGCATCTGTTACATCAATTTTCTTGTAACTAAATACATTTTGAATAAGCTTTTTCATGTTGTTAATGTTTAGATAGTTCTATATTTATTTGTTCTTTTGCCTCAATCAGCTTTTTTTCGCAATCCAAATAAGTTTGATATTTGTCTTTTGGTGACTTTCTGTCCTTTATAGACTTCGCTGTAGTGTAGCTCCAGCCCAACAAACGGGCGACCTCGCTCACTTTTATTTTGATTTTCTCATTGCTGCTTGTCATATTTTCTTATTTTTGCGTAATAATTATACGCAAATATACAAACAAGTTTGAACTATGCAAACAAATTTGAATATAAATTCAAACTTCTTTGAAAGAACCTTACGGATAACCGCATTTTACGGATATTCCGGCGTTCCTGAGCTTGCGAGGGCCCTGGGCTATAGTTCTCCTGAGAAATTATATAGGTTGAAGAAAGAAAATGCGAAGCCTTCAATTGATATTTTACAAGATTTATCAAACAAGTTTGAAGACTTAGACCTGAATTGGTTTGTGACTGGAGAGGGCGAAATGCTTAAATCCAAAAGTAAAAATAATGTCCACAAAGATTTTGAGGACATTAATGGGGACGTAAATGAGGACAAACCAAAAGTAAAAAAAACGTCCACAAATACCGCACCCGCTGTAGTTACTGTTGATTCTTTAAACAGGGATAATATTGTGTTGGTACCTCAACGGCTAAAAGCTGGCTATCTCAATGGCTATGCTAATACAGCGTTTATTTCTAAACTTCCGACATATCGCATGCCAGGGCTTAATAACGGTATATTTAGGATGTTTGAGATCGACGGAAATTCTATGTTTCCCACTCTTCCGGACAAAAGTTTTGTAGTTGGTCAGTTCGTTGAAAATTGGGAGCGCGATATTAAAGACAATCAGATCTATGCAGTTATTTCCAATGAAGTCGAGGATGGGCTGGTTAAAAGATGCATTAATAAGATTAAGAAATACAATAATTTAATTTGTAAGTCAGATAATCGAAGGAATTACCCAACCCAAAACATTAACCCTGAAAGCATAAAGGAAATATGGGAGATTAAACTGCACCTTAATTTTCATTTGCCGGATCCGGCTGATATTTATGATCGTATGAGCGATTTTGAGGGCGAAATAGAAAGTTTAAAGGAGATAATAAGAAAGGCTAAACTGCTTTAATAACGTTTTTATGTAATCCAAGCAATAAGTACATTATGAAAATATCGCATTAATAACGGTTTTTATCGCGTAATATCGGTTTTTTTCATCTACTTTTTAATGTTCAAAACTTCAATTTTCGTCTATTTTTCGGCCTTTTTCTAACACTATACTATTTTAACATTTAGATATACCCCTTAAGAATTGGGCTTATAATATAAGAATTCCCCTCAAACTGAGAGTTAGATAAATCTACATTTGGAATTTGTTCTCGCAACAAATCAAAGAAATCGACTTCAAAAATTTCAGCAATTTTCTGTAAGTTTTGCAAGGTAGGTTTAGTTTGCCCGGTTTCCCATTTATTATAGGCAGGTTGGGAAATATCGAGCTGATTTGCGATATCCATTTGCGACCAGCCCTTTTGCTCTCTTAGTTTGCGAAGTTTTGTTTCTAAACTCATAAATTCAAGATTTAAATGCTAAAGTAATGCTTTTTAAAATTATAACCAATGGTTATTATTTTATAACTGTTAGTTTTTGTATAGGAATGGAAAAGTGTATATCTTGCCATAGTGATTTTAGCAATCACAATTTTTTAAATAATTATTAATTTTAAAAATTCAATTAGATGAGAAAAAAAATTTTATTTTTCGCAATGCTTGCTCTCTTTACAATGAGTTTAATGTCTTTCATTAGAACATTACAAGCTACATGGACTTCCACCTGTGGTATTAAGCACATTACAACTTTCACTGGCGATTGGACGGAATCACAAATGGCTTATTACATTGCTCAAATAAATGCAGGGGAATGTGGAAATTACCCATCAAGCGTAACTTTTAATTAAATTACAGAGGCTGTCTAAGGGCAGCCTTATTAATAATTATATAATGAATAGGATATTTCTTTTATTAGCTACTTTATTAAGTTTTTCTTTTTTTGCACAAAAAATTTCTTTCACTCCTTCAATAAGAGTTATTTATGATTCTTCTCTTAAATTAGGAGACAATTTTAAAAAAGAGCAAGAATTTGCATTAATAGGTAATTCGCAAGATTATTATTTTGGTGCTTATCAAAATTATCTAAATGATACAGGGCAGTATGAAAGTAAGGGTATTGACTTAAGAGCAATTAGTGATTATTTTCAAGAAAGGGTAATAAAAAAAAATGGGATTACTAATACTTTTTTAACTGTTACTGAAAGTAAAATAAGGTATCAGGAAAATGTTAGAATGAAATGGGTCCTTTATGGAGATACTAAAGTAATCAATGGCATAAGATGTCAAATGGCGGCTACTAATAAATTTGGAAGAAGGTGGATTGCCTATTTTTCAAAAGAATATCCGCAATCCTTAGGACCTTATAAATTTTGCGGATTACCAGGCCTAATTTTTGAACTATATGATACAAAAGACGATTATCATTTTACTGTCACCAAAATAGAAAAGTTCAACGACGAATTTAATTTTAATTTGGGAAGTTTCAAAAATTATATAAAAGAAAATTATTTAAAAGCCTCATTTAATCTTCAATTTACATCAGCCTCTCTACCTGTTTTACAAGGAGAAATGAGAAAAGAATTTGATGAAGTTATGAAAAAAAAACAAAAGAGATTTAATAACCCACTTGAGTTAAAGCCTTTTGAATAAAAAAACTTAGGCTGTCCGTAAATGTGGGTGAGCCATTAAATTAATTTTATTAATTTTTGGAAGCACTACTACATATTGTTACCCATATATTAAGTTTTACTAAAAACAGCTGAAATTTTGACAAAGTATTTAAAATATTGCATAGTAAACTTAAACTTCAGTAAAAATACCTAAATGGAATATAAGAAAGCTTAAACGGAATGTAAAAAACGCTTAATCAGGTGTTCATTTCACTCAAACGTTTAGATTTTAGTATTTCATAACAATGTTTTAATGGTAAATTGATTCATGAAAAAATCAAATTAAATCTCATAAATTTCGGAATCGGTAAATACATAGAATCTTCCTTTTTTAGGGAGATTTTTGGTGTCCAGTCCGGTAAATTCGCTGAAAGCCGGAAGCAGAAGCTGGTTTTCCGTCACGACAAAACACGGCAGCTTTATTTTTTTTACGGCAGAATTAATGACGAACCCCGGATGAATATGTCCGGTAATCTGAAATTTTTGGTGTTTTTTTTCAAAGTCATGAATCAATATAAAATCTTCGACTTCCATTAATTCAGATTTAAAATTTAAGCATAATTTAGATTCCAGCTTTTTTGAAATTCTGTCGTGGTTTCCTTCAATAAGATGAAACTGCAGATTGCTGTACTGATTTCTCCAAGCGCAGAATTCATCCACATCCGAATTATCGCCGGCGTGAAGAAGGTCTCCTACGACAACAAATTTTTCAGGCTTAAAATATTCAATGAGAATAGAAAGGCGTTCCAGGTCATTTTTCATAATCTGGTTGGCGAGAGCAATTCCGTTTTTCCGGAAATGAGCGGTTTTCCCGATATGTAAATCCGAAAGGATAAGGGCTTTCTGTTCTTCCCAGAACAACGCCCTTTGATTGGTTAAAGTAAATATTTCCTGACGGATTTTTATTTTTTTAGTCTGTACATTCATTCTTTTCAGAAATACTTATTAAGCTGTTAAATAATTTAACCACAAAAAGAAACTTGATTTAATTATCCGCTATTAATAATGTCTATTTCAACGCAAAAATTTCACAAAGATCTAAGTCTTACTTAATAATTTGTATCATTTTGCCGTCAATTAGATTGAACTCCTACGGAGTTCTGTTCTTTTTACAATATGTTTCCTACGCAGATTCCGCTCCTCTGGAGCGGTGTTCATTGTCAATTGTCTGCTCATTTTAGAATTTTATTTTCCGTAAATAAGCCTCTAAATTTTTTTTCTTTTTTGCGTTTTAATAAAACCTTATTGGTTATATATTGCTTTTCAATTCACTTTCCATATTGCTTTTAATTCTTTTTGCGGATAAATTAAGAAACCTTTTCACCAGGAATAAAGCGGAAATGGTAAGTCCGAGCCCCAGCGCAATCCACATTCCGAAAGCGCCCATTTCTAGTGTCACACACAGAAAATATCCCAAAGGAATCGTAATAATCCAGTAGGCAATAAAAGTATAAATGGAAGGGATTTTTACATCCTGCATTCCTCTGAGTGTTCCTAAAGCCGTTACCTGAATTCCGTCTGAAAGCTGGAACAGAGCCGCAATAATCATAAGTTTTGCAGCCAATTCAATCACTTCAATTTCTTCTTTTTTGGTGAAAAAAGTAGGGAGAATATTTCGTCCCAGGATAAAAACGATTCCACAAATGCCCATAAAAATAAAGGCTATTTTCAGGTTGTTGATTCCTACTTTTCGTAATTCCGTAAAGTTTTGCTCGCCCAATTTTCTGCCGATCATCACCGTAGAAGCAACGCTGAAACCGATACAAAGGTTAAAGGTAAACGAAGCCATGCTCAAAGCAATCTGGTGGGAAGCAATATCATGTGCAGAAATCAGTCCGCAGATGAAAGCAGCTCCGGCAAAAGCGGTCACTTCAAAAAACATCTGCAGGGCAGTTGGTAAACCTAATCTCACCATTCTATCGAACATTTTTTTAGAAAAAACTTCAATCTTTAAAGAAAAATCTTTGATGTAACGTCTGGTTTTTTCCTGTTTTAAAAGAACAAAATACAAAAAAACAACCATAAAGATCCTGGCAATAAGACCAGCTAATGCGGAACCTTTCACGCCCATTGGCGGAAACCCGAAAAGACCTTTAATGAAAACATAATTTAAAACGATATTAATGATATTCGCAATAATTGTAGCTTTAGTAACACCAATTGTATAGGATAATCCTTCCGAAACTTCTCTCAAGGTCTGAAAAGCCATAAACGGAACGATACTGATCGCCATGATGGTAAGGAAATCAACCGTATCGGGAACAATTTTTTCCGGCTGCCCGGAACGGTAGAGCAGCGGCATCCCCAAAAGCAGAATTCCCATTAAAATGATTCCGACCGTCATATTAATCACAAAACCATGGCTGAACACAGAATTGATCGTTTTGTGATCGTGCTTTGAATGCGCTTCCGAAACCAGCGGGGGAATTGCGAAAGAAAAACCCAATGCCAATACAAACATCGAGAAAAAAACAGCATTTCCCAATGAAACAGAGGCTAAAGCATCAGCTCCCAGTAGTTTTCCCACGATGATATTGTCAAAAAGATTTACCGAAACCTGTCCGACCTGCGTAAGCATTACCGGAAGTGCCAGAGTAAGGCATTCTTTTGTATAGTTTTTATTTAAAAAGTTCATATAGTTTGAGGTTCATATAGTTTTTAAATCAAAAAAAATTGCAGTAACAAGAGATACTGCAATTTTTATAATTTATTTGAAGTAATACTTACATTATTTCCTTACAAAACTTGCAACATCTTCGGCAGAAACAGTGTTTCCTCCTAAAATGATCAGCCTTTCCACAACGTTTCTCAGCTCTCTGATATTACCTGTCCAGGAAAGTGCTTTTAAGGCTTCAATAGCTTTATCATCAAATTTCTTCGGAGCCGTTCCATGCTCATCGGAGATTATTCCGGCGAAATGCTCAACCAGTGATTTAATGTCTTCTTTTCTTTCATCCAAAGGCGGTACGTAGATTTCGATTACAGAAAGCCTGTGATAAAGGTCTTCACGGAATCTTCCTGCTTCAATTTCCTTCTGCATGTTTTTATTGGTAGCGGCAAGAACTCTTACGTCAACCTTAATTTCTTTATCGCTTCCTACAGGAGATACTTTGCTTTCCTGTAACGCTCTGAGTACTTTTGCCTGGGCAATTAGGCTCATATCACCAATTTCATCAAGGAAAATAGTTCCGCCGTTGGCCTGCTCAAATTTCCCCTGTTTATCTTTAATGGCTCCTGTAAAAGATCCTTTAACGTGACCAAATAATTCAGATTCAATTAATTCAGAAGGAATTGCTGCACAGTTTACTTCGATCATTGGGCCTCTTGCCCTGTCACTCTGGTTATGAATGGCATGTGCAACAAGTTCTTTCCCGGCTCCGTTCGGGCCTGTAATTAAAACCCTTGCATCAGACGCAGCTACTTTCTCAATCATGTCCTGGATCTTCTTTAAACCTGCTGATTCACCAATCATCTGATATTTTTTGCTTACCTTTCTTTTAAGCGTTTTGTTCTCTGTCTGAAGATTTTTATTTTCTTTTTTCAGGCTTTCTTTAGCTAAGGCATTTTTTACGCTGGTAATAAGTCTGTTGATATCGATGGGTTTGGAAATGAAATCGTAAGCGCCGTCTTTAAGGCAGGAAACTGCAGAATCAATGTCTGCATGTCCTGAAATCATAATGAAAGTGGATTCCGGCTTTAGGGCTAAACTCTGTTTCAAAAGTTCAGTTCCTGAAAGTTTGGGCATTTTAATATCGGAAATGATCAGTGCGAAATCTTCTTTTTCTACCTGTTTATAACCTTCAAGGCCGTCTTCGGCGATTACGAATTGATAGTCAGTAAGTTCATCGGAAAGAATACTTTGGAGTACTCCGGAGATTGCTTTTTCGTCTTCTACAATAAGGATTTTTTGCATAGTTGCAAATTTAGATTTTTTTGATTGAATTATTAGCAAAAACTATACCTAATACACTATTTTGAATAATCTCTTCTGCCGAAAATTGCCGATCCTACGCGCACCGAATTGGCTCCGCATTCAATGGCGATGGGAAAGTCGTCACTCATTCCCATAGATAATGTTTCTAAAGGCTGTTGTTGATTTAATTCGTCAAAAAGCTTTTTAAGAGTTAAAAATTCCTTTTTAATCTGGTTTTCATCTTCAGTGAAAGTCGCCATTCCCATTAAGCCGGTAATGGTGATGTTAGGAAATTCACCATTGAGGTACTTTTGGTAAAGATTTTTTGCCTCTTCGGTTTCAAGCCCGAACTTGGTATCTTCTTCGGCAATTTTTACCTGGAGTAGTATTTTGATCCTGCGATTGTATTTTCCTGCTTCTTTATTGATTTCACGGATCAGTTTTTCCGAGTCCACACTCTGGATGGTATCAATAAATTCGGCAATATATTTTACTTTATTGGTTTGGAGATGTCCTATAAGATTCCATTTTATATCTTTTGGAAGAAGCGGATATTTTTCAGTCAGCTCCTGTACTTTGTTTTCCCCAAACACTTTTTGCCCGAGACCATACACTTCCTGAATCGCAGAAACCGGGTGGGTTTTTGAAACTGCTACCAATTCCACGTGTTGAGGAAGCTGGCTTTTTATAGCGTAGTAATTTTCCTGAATGCTCATACCTGCAAATTTCTGAAATTTAAATTAAAATGTAATCAGATCTCGTTAATTTAAATTTAAGCACAAAAGACACAAAAGATTAGTTTAAAATTATTTTTTTAGATAAACAAAGAACACATAAAAGATTTTTAAAAACTTATAAGATTTTATTATCAATCTTACTAACAAAAAACTTTAAATATATTTTTAATCTTTCGGGTCTTTTGTGGTAATAAATTCAAATAAAGTTTAAAGAAATATTTCAGTTCAGTATTTCATTAATTCCCGGATATTCTGAGATTTTCCTGAAAACAAAACGGTTGCTTTTCTGAAGTTTTTGAATAAATAGATCAAGCTCATTAATAGAATCTGCATCGGTTAAATATTGATCGTGGGTAAGAAAAACCAAGTGTCTTGACGTTTTTTCAAGATCGTTAAAGAAAATGCTGTCTACCTTTTTCAGCATGGCTTCGTGATTACCTTTTAAGGCCATCGTATTGGTCGGTTTCCATTCCAGATCCCATCCGATTACTTTGTAACCTGCTTTTTTCAGGCTGTTGGCGGCTTCCGTAGAACTTTTCAGGTCTGTCACGGTAATATTGTTCAGCCTCCAGATATTTCTTCCGGGTGTTCTTGCAATTTTATCGTAGAGTTTCAGGCTGTCTTTAGCTGCATCAAAATCATGAACAACTGCTACCGGATTTTTATAAAAATCGGTGTATTTGTTATGAGCATGCGTAAAGCTGTGATTGGCAAGTTCGATCAGCCTATCTTTTCTAAGAAGCTGAAGGTCTTGCTGTTGTTTTTTGCTTCCATACGCATGTTTTCCTACCAGAAAAGCAGTGGCGCAGACATTTCTTTTGTGAAGTATTTTAAGAAGATTTTCCGTTCCTCGGTTGGGGCCGTCATCGAAAGTTAAATAGATAACTCTTTTATCAGTTGGAACATTTTCATCATGTAGTTTGGGGACAATTTTTGCGACGGGATGGTCTTTCTGAATCATCTTCTCTGATTCTTTCTTGTCTTTTTTCTGATTACAGCTGTTACTTAGAATTGAAGTTGCACTCACCAATGCAAGCATCCCGAGAAAAGCCTTATAGAAAGACTTTTCCGCAAAAGTTTTTGTCATAAAATTTAATGGAGTTTAGTTTGTTAAAAATTGTTAAAAATTCCAAATATTTCTTAACAAAAATTATGCCTCTTTATCAGGAAATTTGCTTTTTAATTTTATTTTAATAAAATATTTATAAAGCATTTTATTTCAGAATACTTTTTAAATACAATCCGTTTTTAACAGCAGAAGTTCCCCAGGTATTATTAAAAAATATAAAAGTTTTGCGATGGGCTTTTTTAATTTTTTGAGCTAAATCATTCAGGAATTCTTCGCTGTATTCAGATTTGTAGAGCACAGGTTTTCCGTGAAGCCTGTAATAAAGAATATCAGAATGGTTGATGATAACATCTTCAGGAAGGTTTCCGGGAAAGCTTACACCTGAAACGACTATATTATTTTCTTTGAGTATATTGAAAACCTGTTCATCCCACCATGAATCATGACGGAATTCAATAACATTTAAGTAATTAAAATCAATATTCTGAAGAATTGTCTCCAAATTTTCCTGAGTGTTTCTGAAAGATGGTGGAAACTGATACAGGAAGCCTGATAATTTTTCTTTCAGATGAGATTCAATATGTTCACAAAAAGCAATGATTTCCTCTTTGCAGTCTTTCATTCTTTTTTCGTGAGAAATGATTTTTGGAATTTTTATAAAAAACCTGAACTCATCCGGCGTTTCATCGGTCCACTTGATGAGTGTCTTTGCAGTTGGTTTTCTGTAAAAAGTGGAATTGATTTCTACACAGTTGAACTCCCGGGCATATAAGATAAGAAAGTCTTTACTTTTGGCATCTTCCGGATAGAGCGATCCTTTCCAGTCATTATTGTAGAAACCTGAGCAGCCGATATATAGATTTTCCTTTTCCATGTTTTTATATTTTCTCTCGCAGATTTAGCAGATGGCGCGGATTATTTTCAATTAAATTTCATAAACATCTGCCAAATCCGTGAAATCAGCGGGAGATCAAAATTTATCTACTATTGAGATCAACCGAATTTAAACGCAGTGAGTTTAAGATAACAGAAAGTGAACTTACGCTCATTGCCGCCGCGGCAATCATAGGAGACAGCAGTATCCCGAAAAACGGATACAATAATCCTGCCGCAACCGGAACTCCCAAAACATTATAGATAAAGGCAAAAAATAAATTTTCTTTGATATTCTTTAAAAGTTTTTCACTCAGAATCCTTGCTTTTGCCACACCGGAAATATCGCCTTTCAGTAGAGTGATTTCGGCACTTTCTATAGCAACATCTGCTCCTGTTCCCATGGCAATTCCGATATTGGCCTGGGCAAGGGCAGGAGAGTCGTTGATCCCGTCGCCGGTCATGGCAACAATTTTTCCCTGCTGCTGTAATTTTTTTACTTCATTCAACTTGTCTTCAGGGTGGCAATTGGCTTTAAAATGTTTAATTCCGAGTTCGTCGGCAACGGCTTTTGCGGTGTGTTCATTATCGCCGGTCATCATCATTACCTCAATTCCTTCGCTTACCAGCTGCTGGATTGATTTTTTAGCGTTATCCTTTATTTTATCGGTAAAACTGATGAATCCTAATACCTTTTCATTCTCCGCTACATAAGAAACGGTGTGTGCTTTCGATTGTACTTCGGCTGCTTTCTTTTTAAGATCTTTTGAAATTGAGATCTGATTCGAAGTAAGAAGACTTTCATTTCCTACATAAACTGTTTTGCCATTAATATTTCCCTTCACTCCTTTCCCGGAGATATTTTCAAAGTTTTGAACTTTTTCAGCAGTAATGTTTTCTTCTTTTGCTTTTTTTATAACGGCGTTGGATAAAGGATGCTCTGAGTTCTGATTTAATGAATAGGCTAATTTCAGCATTAAATTGTTATCGCCGTCAATAGCTTCAATATGCTCGGCCGACGGTTTTCCTTCGGTTAATGTTCCTGTTTTGTCGGTGATTAAGACATTTACCTTATTCATGTGTTCAAGTGCTTCGGCATTTTTTATTAAAATTCCGTTTCTGGCACCTTTCCCGATTCCTACCATAAGAGACATTGGGGTGGCAAGACCTAATGCACAAGGACAGGCCACAATTAAAACAGCGACGGCATTTACAAAAGCAAAAAGGCTTCTCTTTCCTTCGGGTCCGAAAAACTGCCACAAGATAAATGTGAGAACAGCTGCTGCAATAACTGCCGGAACAAATATTTTTGAAACCTTATCGGTAAGCTTCTGGATAGGAGCTTTGCTTCTGCTGGCTTCGTTAACCATCCTGATGATGTGTGAAAGCAAAGTGTCTTCACCCACCTTTTCGGCTTTCATCATGAAAACCTGATTTCCGTTGATGGTTCCGGAAGAAATTTTATCATTAACATTTTTTTCAACGGGAATCGGTTCACCGGTAATCATGCTTTCATCGATGCTCGAGCTTCCTTCCGTAATTTTTCCGTCAACCGGTATTTTTTCACCTGGTTTTACTTTCAGAAAATCCCCGATTTTAACCTGTGAAAGCGGTATTCTTTTTTCTTCGCCGTTGATGATGATATTAGCTTCGTCGGGAGACAGATTCATTAATTCCCTGATGGCATTTCCTGTTTTCCTGTGCGCTGCCGCTTCCATTAGCTGTCCCAAAATGACCAATGTTAAAATCACGCAAACGGCTTCAAAATATAAAGGTGTTTCGTGATGTTCTCCCCGAATTTCATGAGGAATGATATCCGGAAAAATCAATGCGATAATGCTGAAAAGAAAAGCAGCCACAACACCAAGTGCGATAAGGCTGAACATATTTAGGTTCCATGTTTTAAATGAAACCCAGCCCCTTTTCATTAAAAACCATCCTGAGTAAAACAGTACAGGAAGCGTTAAAATCAATTCGATAATTCCCTGAATCTGATGAGAAAACGGAAAGCCTATACACATTCCTCCCATGGAAAGAATGAAAACGGGCACTGTAAATGCTAAAGAAATGATTAATTTTTTCTTTAAAATTTTGTAGGTTTCATCTTCATTGTTGTCTTCTCTTTCTGGCATCTTCACGAGATCCATTCCGCAGATCGGGCATTCTCCCGGCTCATTTCGGATGATTTCCGGATGCATAAGACAGGTGTATTTTGCGGTTTTCTTTTCAGGATATTTTACCAAATCCATTCCGCAGACAGGACATCCCACATTGGAGTCGTAAACTTTATCGCCTTCACAAAACATTGGACAGTAATATTTCCCTGCCATTTCATCGGTTACTTTCTGTGTCTTATGCTGGTGTTGATGATGATGCGAATTATAAGGTATGTTTGTGTCTGAATTTTTAACCAACTCTTCAGTAATTTCTTCTAAATGCATGTTGCAGACCGGGCAATCTCCTTTTTCAGGATAAATTGTATCGCCTTCACAAAACATCGGACAATAATATTCATCAATATGATCTTTAAAGTTTTCCGGAAGATTCGTTTTGGAATAAACGGGTTTAAAATTTGGATCTTTGGCGTGTTTTTCTTCAATCGGCACCAAATACATATTGCAGACAGGACATCTTTTTCCTTGCTGAAAATACACTTTTTCGCCTTCACATTCCATCGGGCAATAGTACACCGACGACGGGGAAACGCGATCCTGAGGTTTTATAAAAGTATTATCGGGGTTAGCAGTATTTTCAAGCTTGTAATTTCCTGTCTCTTTTAGGGTATTATTTAAAATGCTTAAATCGATTGCTTTATCTGAAATAATGATTACCGTGCTGTTTTCCAGATTGACATCAGCTTTGATGCCTTCCAGACTGTTGAGTTTTTCAGAAATTTTTTTCTGACAGCCGGAACAGGTCATCCCGAGAATTTTATATTGATATTGCATGATCCTTTTTATTTATCATACAAATTTCCAAAACTATACCGGAAAGCTGTTACACATTTAAGGATAATGTTTACAGAATTTTGTTTGTGTTGTAGAGTTACAGAGTAGGAGCTGCAATATTTTATAAGTTTTTGATTAAATATTTCAATGTTGCCAAAAAGTAAAAATGCATTAAACACTCAAACTCTAAAACACTCAGACCGTTTAAATCTGATCCAGCGGTTTCCGGGTGTGAACTTTCAGTTTTCTAAATTCTGTAGGAGTAAAACCGGTGCTGTTCCGGAACTGGGATGATAAATGCTGAACACTTTTATAACCAAGCTTTCCTGCAATTTCCGTTAAGGTAAATTCATTATAAAGAAGCAATTCTTTTACTTTTTCAATTTTTTGAAGGATAAAAAACTGTTCCAGGGTAATGTTTTCGTTCTGGGAAAATGTTTTGGAAAGGGTGCTGTAGTCTTTATGGAGCGTGCTGCTTAAAAATTCGGACAGGAGAAAACCTTCATCAATATCGAGTTCACTGATTTTTGTAATGATGAGGTTTTTAATTTTTTCAATAATCTGTCGGGTAGAATCCTTTATCCTTTCAAAACCTGTTTTCTCCAGTAGTTTTTCCAGCAGCAAAAGGTTTTCTTCCGAAAGATCAGATGGAGTTTCTGCCTCGCCGAGGCTGATATTTTTAACATCAATATTCATTTCATTAAAAATATTGGAAACAGCAGTGATGCATCTTCCGCAGACCATATTTTTTATATAGATTTTCATGTGGGATTTTGCTTGTTCAGCCTGTCTTTTACAAACTCTACTTTAGTTTTACCGTGTGGCACAGGATTGCCGTTTTCGTCAAGATTTACCATTACGATTTTATCGACGGTAATAATGGTCTGATGGGTCATTTTATTTCTTACATCACACCTTAGCGTAAGAGAGGTAGATCCGAAAGAAGAGACTTCAATTCCGATTTCGATAATATCTCCCTGTTTTGCAGAGCTTACAAAATTAATTTCTGAGATAAATTTGGTAACAACTTTTTTATTTTCAAGCTGGATCACTGCGTATAATGCTGCTTCTTCATCAATCCACTGCAATAATCTTCCCCCGAATAAAGACTGGTTAGGGTTGAGGTCTTCGGGTTTTACCCATTTTCTTGTATGGTAATTCATAATCGTTGATATTTCCGGTGCAAATTTAATGTTTATAACCTGCATTATCCAACAAATCAGCATTTACCGTCTGAAAGATGATTATTTATTTTCTCGATAATTTACTAAACGTTAAATTGCATTGAAAATTTAGTTACAATATATATGTTATTAATAATTACATTTTTACTAAATATTCATAAAAATTTTATGATGAATTAATACTTTTTAACAAACTTATCTATTGATTGAAAATTTTATTAAAATATTTTCAAAAAAGCTTTTGATATGACATTATAAGTTGTATATTGCACCTGTCTTATATCTGGAATCAATATTTGTTCATTCTTTATGTTGTTTTTCTTTTATAAACCAAATCATTTTTAACATTTTTAATTTTTTAACTCAGATGAACATTTTTGTTTCAAACATCAATTACGCAACGAAAGACTACGAGTTGCAAGATCTATTCTCAGAATTTGGAGAAGTTTCTTCAGTAAAAATCATTACAGACAAAGAAACTGGCCGTTCAAGAGGTTTCGGTTTCATCGAAATGGAAGACGCTGAAGGTCAGCAGGCTGTTGAGGCTCTTAATCAGAAAGAATTCAACGGAAAAACACTTAATGTTTCAGAGGCTAAACCAAGAGAGGAAAAGCCAAGAAGAACTTTCAGTAACAACGCAGGCGGAGGCAACAGAGGCGGCGGAAGTTATGGAGGTGGTAACAACAGAAGTGGAGGTTACGGAGGTAACAACAGAAGCGGTGGAGGTTACGGCGGTGGAGACCGTGGCGGTAACGGCGGCGGAAAACGTTGGTAAAAAATATAAGCGGCTCTTTTAAGAGCCGCTTTTTTTATGCCATGATATTTGTATTATATTATTAATTATGTAAGCATAATGCATTTCTCTCATATTTTATAAATTTTATTTGGTTAATTAGTGGATTATTCGTAAGTTAACGTTATAAATTAAATTAATAATTATGAGAACAAAATTACTTTTTGCATTATTAGCAATGCCTATCATTGCCAATGCGCAATTTACACAGAATTTTGACGCAGGAACAACAATCCCGGCAGGTTGGACTGTCTTAAACGGCGGAGACGCCAATACATGGTCCATCGTAAACTATACGGGAGGAACTATTACTGCTTACAGTGGTGCAAACACTGCTTCCATAGGCTATAGTTCTTCGGCTCACGATGATTATTTAGTTACACCTGCCATTACAGTAACAGCAGGCGTAAGCGACTTTCTTTCTTTTTATGCCAGAAGCCGTGATCCTCTATACCCGGAAACCATCAGCGTGAAAATTTCTACAACAACGCCTACAGCTGCCGCATTTACCACTAATCTGGCAGCAACTGTAGCCCCTCCGAGCGGAGCTAATTTTTATAAATATAGCTACGATCTTTCTGCATATGTAGGACAAACTATCTATATAGGTTTTCATTCTGCTACTACCGATAAGTTTTATTTCGATCTTGATGACATCTCATTGGGCGCTCTTCCGGCATGCGCTCCTCCATCTATTGTAACGATAAATTCAGTGCTGCCAACTTCGGCAAACATCAGCTGGACGGCTTCTCCTACAGCCGGAGCAACTTATCAGATTGAATACGGACCTACAGGATTTACACAGGGAACCGGTACGATTATCACTTCTTCAACTACTTCTGCTGTAATTCCTAACCTTTCAGCTTCTACCGGATATCAGTTTTATATACGGTCTAATTGCGGTACAAACGGTTTCAGTGCATGGAGTGCTGCAAATTCTTTTACAACGATCTGTGCTCCGATTGCATCATTCCCTTATACACAAAACTTTGATGCAGCAACAATTCCTTCATGCTGGGCTAATGAAGCCGTTACCGGAGGCGGAACCGCTACATGGAGTTATGTAACAGCCAATGGAAACAGTTCCATAACACCGAAGTCTGCTCCGAGAATGGCAGAGTTCAGAACGACAACACCTGGAAATAAAGCTAAATTATTATTGCCGGTTTTAAATATTTCCGCAGTTGCTTCTCCTGAGCTTAGATTCAGCCTTGCCAATGTAAACTGGTTTGGTGATGTGGATGAACTAAGAATTTATTATAAAGCAAACCCTTCCGATGCATGGACGCAGATAGGAAGTTCTTATACGACGGAAAATGCAGCGTGGATTGATGTGAGCATTCCGCTTCCAAATAAATCTGCAAATTATACCATTGCTTTCGAAGGAACTTCCAACTGGGCAAGAGGTGTAGATATAGACAATGTTTCTGTTGTAGATGCTTCTGTACTGGCAGTAAATGACATTACTAAAAATAATACAGATGTAAAGGTATATCCAAATCCTGTAAAAGATGTATTGAATATCAATTCTGATAAAAAACTCAACAGCATTCAAATCTTCTCAATGACGGGGCAACTTATCAGAACAATTGATAAAGATGCGAAACAGGTCAGTGTTTCTGACCTGAAAAAAGGAGTGTATCTATTGAGAGTAAAATCCGAAGGAAAAGACCAGTCATTTAAAGTAGTTAAAGACTAGAAGATATTTACTAAATTAGTAAGGCTGTCTCAAGATTGAGGCAGCCTTTATTTATGTTGAAAGTTTTTACTCGTCCTATTCTTTCTTTTTCTTCTTCTTTTTATCCTTGCTTTTCTTTTTATCTTTTTTAGGATTAAGAATTTCATTGGCATATTCAAACTCAGGTTCTTTTTTTTGTTCGGTATCGAAATTAATATTGAGATCTCTAAGCTCATCTTCAGAAACTATTTGCTCATCAATCATGAAGCTTACGATTTCCTTCCCCGAACCGCTGAAAAAATGATCAGAAAGCTGGGTAAGTAAAAACTTTCTGTATTCTTCAACTGGTACAATAGTCTGATATCTGAATATTCTCCCTTCTTTTTCCGTTGAGAGATAACCTTTTTCTACCAATATTTTTAAATAGGTTGAAACGGTATTCTGATGTGGCTTCGGTTCAGGATGCTGCTCCATAACTTCTTTCAGATAAAAAGACCCGAACTTCCACAACAGCCTCATTAAGTTTTCCTCAGCAGATGTAAGATGATTTATTTTCATATGAAATTCTTAATGTTGAAACTGAATATTGCAATAAAGATAAATAAAAGATACCACAATTGCAATCCCGGCACCCATGAATACTTCTTTCGGAGTATGCCTTTTTAAGATAACTCTTGTGAGACCTACCAATGCTGCAATAGCCAGCCACATTAATCCAAAACCCGTATCCATGGCGAAAAATAAGGCAGCAACAAAAATATTGAAAGCAGTATGCATGGAACTTTTAATATAATAATTACTGATTTGCATGGCGAAAAGCAGAATCAGAATAAACAGCATAACAAGATCTATATAACCGTTTTTAAAATAATTAAATGCAAGATAAGATATTACACATGCTGCAATGAAGAAATACAAGCTCTTCCGTTGATTACGGTTGGAAACATCCATATTGGTATATCTGCCGGTTTTTACGTTCCAAACCAGCCAGATGATTACAGGGAGTATAATCATTAACACTACCGGAAGAAAGTAGAGCAGAGAATCTTTCAGAGCGTAATTTTTGATGCTCATATAAATAAAAAAAATAATCAAGGAAATCAGAGGATTAAAAAAATCGGATACAATTCTTGAGATTTTATGAATAAATGAAGGGTGTTTTTCTTCCATAATTAAGTTTGACCATGTAAATATAATATTATAAGCAAAAAAACAATGGGCAGGTATACAATAAAAACAAAGTTTTTTTATAATTTTGCTCAACTATTTCATAATAAATAAGCAAGAGCTCAACACATGAAAGAATTTTCTAAAGAGGTATACCTGAAGTGGTATGAAGATATGACAATGTGGAGAAGGTTTGAAGACAAATGCCGTTCTCTTTATCTAAAGCAAAAAATCAGAGGTTTTTTACATTTGTATAATGGTCAGGAAGCTATTCCTGCCGGATTTGCGCATGCAATGGATTTAACCAAGGACAGCATGATCACTGCTTACAGATGTCACATCCATCCGATGGCGATGGGAGTAGATCCTAAAAGAATTATGGCCGAACTTTGTGGTAAAGCTACGGGTACCTCTGGAGGTATGGGTGGATCTATGCACATTTTCAGCAAAGAGCACAGGTTTTACGGAGGCCACGGAATTGTTGGTGGTCAGATTCCTTTAGGTGCCGGAATTGCTTTTGCAGATCAGTATTTCGACAGAAAAGCGGTAAATATCTGCTTCTTCGGGGACGGAGCTGCTAGACAGGGTTCATTACATGAAACGTTTAACATGGCCATGAACTGGAAGCTTCCGGTAGTTTTTGTTGTGGAAAACAACCAATATGCAATGGGAACTTCTGTAAAAAGAACTGCCAACCACGAAGATATCTATAAATTAGGGTTAGGGTACGAAATGCCTTGTCTTGCCGTAGATGCAATGGATCCTGAAAAAGTGGCTGAAGCTGCTTATGAAGCAATCGAGAGAGCAAGAAGAGGAGACGGGCCTACCTTCATCGAAGCAAGAACATACCGTTACAGAGGTCACTCTATGTCTGATGCGGAACCATACAGATCTAAAGAAGAAGTCGCCATTCATAAAAATGACGACCCGATTGAGCTGATCAAGCAAAGAATCCTGGCAAACAGCTGGGCTACCGAAGAAGAATTGGAAGCGATGGACAACAAATCAAGAGATTTCGTGGAAGAATGTATTGAGTTTATGGAAAATTCACCATATCCGGATGCTGAAAAAATCTACGAGTATGTGTACGCTCAGGAAGATTACCCGTTCTTAGACAAATTAGAAAACTAAACGATAATAAGTCAATTTGAAAGTTTGAAAATTTGAAAATGATTTATTATCATATCTTTTTTAATTTTCAAATAAACAAATTACCAAATTTTCAAATTAAAATAAATTATGGCAGAAGTAATTACAATGCCACGTCTTTCCGATACAATGACGGAAGGTAAGGTGGCTAAATGGCATAAAAAAGTAGGAGATAAAGTAAAGGAAGGAGATATTTTAGCAGAAATTGAAACGGATAAAGCCGTTCAGGATTTTGAATCTGAAGTAGAAGGAACCCTTTTATACATTGGAGTAGAAGAAGGCGGTGCTGCTGCTGTAGATTCCGTACTGGCAATTATCGGTAATGAAGGTGAAGATATCTCAGGATTAACCGGTGGTGAGGCTCCTAAATCGAATGATTCTGAAGAAAAAAAAACAGAGGAAGACCATAAAACAGAAAACAGCGCAACAAGCATGGAACAGGCTGATGCGGAAGTTCCTGCGGGAGTGGAAGTGATTACAATGCCGAGACTTTCCGACACCATGACGGAAGGGAAAGTAGCAAAATGGCATAAAAATGTTGGAGATACTGTAAAAGAAGGAGATCTTCTTGCTGAAATTGAAACGGATAAAGCCGTCCAGGATTTTGAATCCGAATTCAATGGCGTACTATTGAAGCAGGGTGTTGAAGAAGGCGGTGCTGCTCCGGTAGATTCCGTACTGGCAATCATAGGACCTGAAGGAACGGATGTTTCTGCAGTTGGCGCTCCTAAAGCTGCGGCTGCTTCATCAGAAAAAACTCCTGAAAAGAAAACAGAAGCTAAAGAAGAAGAAAAAGCTGCTCCGGCTGCCCATACATCATCTTCAGACAGAGTTGCCATCTCTCCTCTGGCAAAGAAAATGGCTCAGGAAAAAGGGGTTGACATCAACAGCATTCAGGGTTCAGGAGAAAACGGAAGAATCGTTAAAAAAGATATTGAAAATTACCAGCCTTCTGCGACGAAGCCGGCTGCTTCAGCTTCGGCTGCAAGTCCTGTCGCACAGGCAGCATTAAGCTTCGTTCAGGGTGAAGATACGGAAACCCCGAATTCACAGGTAAGAAACGTTATCGCAAAACGCCTTTCTGAAAGTAAGTTCACCGCTCCTCATTATTATCTGATGGTTGAAATCAACATGGATAAGGCTATTGAGGCGAGAAAAGAAATCAATTCTCTACCGGATACCAAAATTTCTTTCAACGATATGATTATTAAGGCAACTGCTGTTGCATTAAGAAAACATCCGCAGGTAAATTCAAGCTGGGCGGGTGATAAGATCATTCACAGAGGAAACATCAATATCGGAGTAGCGGTTGCCATTCCGGACGGACTGGTGGTTCCTGTTCTTAAGAATACCGATCAGATGAATTATACCCAGATTTCTGCTGCGGTGAAAGACATGGCTGCAAGAGCGAAAAACAAAGGCCTTAAAGCCAATGAAATGGAAGGTTCTACATTCTCTATTTCAAATCTTGGAATGTTCGGTATCGAAACATTTACAAGCATCATCAACCAGCCAAACTCTGCGATTCTATCGGTAGGAGCGATTATTGAAAAACCGGTTGTGAAAAACGGTCAGATTGTAGTTGGGAACATCATGAAGCTTTCATTAGCCTGCGACCACAGAGTGGTAGACGGTGCTACAGGAGCACAGTTCTTACAGACTTTAAAAACGTATCTTGAAAATCCTTTAACTTTGTTACTGTAATTTTCTAAAGTTCTTAAATTATAAAAAGCGCTTTTTATATTGAGAAGCGTTTTGCAAAGCTTCAAGGTTTTTAAAACCTTGAAGCTTTATTTTTTTACAGTTAACAATTACCTAGCCCAGATAGTAACGGTTACCCCGCAGCACGAGCCGGAAAGCTGATGGATTGGCTGTGGCAGGCATTGGCGTGAGGAGTAATAGTGGATAGCTGGAAACAGCTCCTAAAAAAGTATTGAAAACGAAGAAAAGACAGTTTGGAATTTGCCTTAAATTTTATCTGTATTTTAAAATCAAATTACTATTTTTGGATTATGATTAAAGCAAGAAATATCCATAAATCTTATGGAAATTTAGAAGTATTAAAAGGAGTTGATATTCATATTAAGATGGGCGAGGTTGTTTCTATAGTTGGAGAATCCGGGGCCGGAAAGTCTACGCTTTTACAGATTTTGGGAACGCTGGACCAGCCGACTACTTCATCGAAATTTGATACCGAAATTACCATTGCCGGTGAATCTTTCATCAATATGAATGATAAGCAGCTTTCTAAATTCAGAAACCAGAATATTGGTTTTGTATTTCAGTTTCATCAGCTTCTTCCGGAATTTACGGCACTGGAAAATGTGCTTCTGCCCACTAAAATTGCCGGAGCCAGTGATAAAGAAGCAACGGAAAAGGCTTATGCTCTATTCGAAGACCTGAAAATAGAACAGAGAGTGCATCATAAACCCAACCAGCTTTCGGGAGGTGAGGCGCAGAGAGTGGCTGTTGCAAGAGCTTTAATCAATTCTCCGAAGATAATTTTTGCTGATGAGCCTACAGGAAACCTCGATTCTAAAAATGCCGATGATCTTCACCGTTTATTTTTTGATCTGAGGGATAAATACAACCAGACTTTTGTCATTGTGACCCACAACCCCAATCTTGCAGAAATTACAGACAGGAAACTGGTTATGAAAGACGGAATGATTATAGAGTAAAAAACTTGCACAAATGATGAAACACTTTATTTTTTTACTTCTGTTTTTTACATCCTGCTCAGAATTTGAAGCTCAGCGTTCAGATATATCTTCACATATACCTGCAACAAGAATTTCCGAGGTTAAAACATTTATTAAAGGAAAAGATTACAATCAGGATCTGGCGGTTTTTATCAATTTTAAAATCCATTCCGGAAAATACAGGTATTTTGTTTATGACCTGAAAAACAATATAATCATACAAAAGGCAGTTGTCTCTCACGGAGATGGTTCGGTGGCAAGGAACTCTCAGGATTTAATTTTCAGTAATGTTGACGGTTCCCATCAGTCTTCTTTAGGTAAATATGCGATCCGCGAAAGTTATTTCGGGAAATTCGGGAAGGCATACCGTCTTGACGGACTCGACAGTACGAACAGCAATGCAAGATCAAGAGCTATCGTGCTGCATTCTTACCATTGTATTCCCGACAAAGAATCTTCTGCACCTGCATGTTTAAGTTTCGGATGTCCGATGCTTTCAAAGAATGCATTTAATGAAACTTCAAAATTGATCGATCAATCAGAAACCCCCGTAATTTTATACGCTTTTTATTAAACTAAATAATTCATGAAAAATATTTCTATTCTTGCGGCATCATTATTAATGGTGATGTCTTGCCAAAAAAAAGAACTTCAAAAAGAAAACCTATCGCTTAATCTTCCAAAGGGCTTTGAGCAGACCTTAATCTATGCTTCTTCCACCAAAGGTAATAATAACGGCGGCATGAATGAAGCTACTGAGGTGAAATTCCGCGTAGATTCTGTAGACAAAAGCTCCAATTATTATATTACGGGAGAAATTACCAGAATGACTTTCAACCAGAAAATGTTTGGAGAAGAAGTTCATTTTGATTCCAGGGAACCTTCCGATTCTGATGACGGATTAGGCGAAGAGCTCAAGCCGATGATTAACAATCCGTTTACTTTTAAAATAGACAAATTCGGAAATATTCTTGAGAATCAGAAATTTACCAAAGAAGCTTCAGATGAGAGCAGTTTAAGCACCTATAACATTATTCCGTTTGCTTTTCCGAGAGAAACGGTGGAAGAGGGATTTACATGGAAAGTAGACACTTCCAATCCTTTGACGAAATCTATTATGCCGGTTACAAGCAGTTTTACCTACAAAGGCACTAAAGATAACAAGGTGGAATTTACCATTAATTCAACCATGAAAGGTGTAGCAGAGGTAATGAAAGATACGGATATTAAAGGTAAATATGTTTTCGACAGCAAAACAAAAGCTTTGATTTCTGCCGAAAGAAATATGCCGGTTCAGTTTGGCGGCGGTACTGCCACTTTTACCATTACTCCTAAAATCGAAGGTTTTTAATTAGTTTTTTATGTCCATTAAATTTTTAGCTGAAGACGACAGGCCTCGTGAAAAATTTTTGCTGAAAGGCAAAAGTTCGCTTTCCGATTCCGAATTGCTGGCCATCATTATGGGCAGCGGAAATAGAGATGAAACTGCAGTGGAGCTTGCAAGAAGAATCCTGGCTTCGGTGAATAACAACTGGAACCAGCTCAGTCTGTTGTCGGTAAAAGATTTAATGAAATTTAAAGGAGTGGGACAGGTGAAGGCTATTTCTATTGCGACTGCACTGGAAATAGGGAGAAGGAGAGCCGGGCAGGAAGTGCCGGAGAAACCTGTAATTTCAAGCAGCAGATCGGCTTATGAAATTTTCAGAAATCATTTATCAGATTTAAGAACGGAAGAATTCTGGGCAATTTTTCTGAACAGGAGCAATAAGATGATCCATTTTGTACAATTAACACAGGGAGGAATTAATCAGTCTATTGTGGATATCAGGGTTTTATTTAAAACAGCTTTAGATCATTTTTCAACGGGAATTATTATTGCGCACAATCATCCTTCGGGAAGTTTACAGCCGAGCCGGGAAGATATTGATATTACGAAAAAAATAAAGATTGCTGGAGAAACGATGAATATTCAGCTTCTGGATCACCTTATCATCACCCAAAATTCCTATTTTAGCTTTTCAGACGACGGATTATTATGATAAGAAGAGTGAAATATCATGAAATTGATTTTCAGAAATATACAAAATGCCTGGAAAATTCTGCACAACAAAACTGGTATGCCAAGAAAGAGGTATTGGATGAACTCTCTGGAAATTGGGAGATTTTAATATATGATGATTACAGAGCTGTTGTACCTCTTCCGCTGAAAAAGAAATTTGGAATCAATTTTGTAATTATGCCGCTTTTCTGTCAGCAATTAGGCGTTTTTTCAGAAAAAGATGATATTGAAGTCAATGACAGGTTTTTACAATTTCTGAAAAAAAATTATAAAGTCTTTCTGTATTCTTTTAATCATCATAATTCCTTTTCCAAAAGTTTAGACACAAAAAAGAATTATACGATTCCCATATCAGATTATGTACTTTTACGAAGAAAGAAATATTTTAAAGGAAGAAAATCAACTGCAAAATGCGCACAACATCTTATTTATAAAGAGATTGAATTAAGCACAGAGCATATTTCCTTTATTGAAAAGCATTTTAAAGGGCTTCAAAAAGAAACCGATATTAAAAAGTTCAGAGATTATATGAACTTTCTCCACCGGAATAGTTCATTGAAATTATGTGCGGCCTATCTGGAGGAAAAGCTGATTAATGTTGCTGTTATGGTAGATGAACACACACAGCTTTCTTTACTGGCCTTAATTAATGATGAAACTTACAAAACTGAAAACGGACCTTCCTTTTTAATTGATAAAATCCTGAATAAGTATATTCACGAAAAAGAATTTAATTTCATGGGGAGCAACATCCGCGGAATTGAGATTTTTTTCAAAAGTTTTGGTGGTGAGCTCCGGGAATATCCTTGTTTGCAAAGCAGAATTTTAAAGAAACTCTCTTAATTTTATTCGGTATTTGTTTCCTTTTATTAAGCTTCATTTAGAATCATCATTCTGATAAACTCGCTAATGATTAAAGCACCACAAAAATAAATATTTTCGTTTCATTCTGCATAAAATTTTCTGATAAAAAAGAATCGGGAATACTTATATGATTTTCACGGTAAATTCAGAAAATATCATTAATTTTGCTACCTCAATTATGGCTAGTTTTTCAGGATATTTACCGTATGCATTTGCATTGATTATTGCAATCCCTTTTTTGGTTTTGCTAAGACAATTCGTATTTACCTATATCAGGCTTAAAGAACAGGAAATCAAACTCCTTACCGTAAAATCGAATACCGGCAATAAAGCGCAGTCCTACGAAAGAATGACGCTTTTTATGGAAAGACTGAAACCTTCCCATCTTATTCAGCGTTTTGATAAAGGTCTTGCCGTTCATGAATTTATCTTCCTTACGGAAAAGGCCATCAATGAAGAATTTGATTATAATGCTTCCCAGCAGCTGTATATTACCAAAAATTCCTGGAAAAACATTGTAGATTCTAAAAATGCCATCATAGAGCTTCTTCATAAAACCTATAGTGAAATCAGCGGAAATGCGACACTCGATGAATTCAAGACCATTTTTATCATGAATTTTATAAATGGGGAAGATTATATCTCTGCGACTATAGAAGACCTGAGAAGAGAAATTTTAATAATAACATAATTAAAAAATAAATTCAATTAAATAATGATTCCAAATTTTAAAGCACATCCATGGCATGGTATTTCTGCAGGAGAAGATGCGCCGAATGTTGTAAACGTTTTCGTGGAGATCGTTCCTTCTGACACCATCAAATATGAAGTAGATAAAGAAACCGGGTTTTTGAAAGTAGACAGGCCGCAGAAATTCTCCAACATCATTCCGGCATTGTACGGTTTTGTTCCGAGAACATACTGTGATACTGCTGTAATGAATTTAGCTATCGAAAGAGGTGCGAATGATGTTACCATGGGAGATCATGATCCGCTTGATATCTGTGTTTTAAGCTCACACAACATCCATGCAGGAGGACTTTTGATGGAAGCTATTCCAATCGGCGGATTTAAAATGATCGACGGAGGAGAAGCTGATGATAAAATTGTAGCCGTAATGATCGGTGACCACGCTTTCGGACATTTCAGGGATATTTCAGAATTGCCTGAAGCAGAAGTGAAACGATTAATGCACTACTTTTTAACCTATAAAAACTTACCGGATGAGCCTGCAAAATGCAGAATCCAGGAAGTGTACGGAGCGGAACACGCTAAAAAAGTGATTAAAGCTTCGCAGGAAGATTATGCCAATAAATACGGAGGATAAAAATAAAGTTATTCCATATAAAAGAAGCCGTCTCATTTTACGAGACGGCTTCCTTGTTTTTTAAGTTTATTATAATTCTATTTTCTCTGATAAACCGAAATTCCTTCTTTTATGGTTTCCAGCACTTTCAGATTGCGGATTTTATCATGTTCGATAGTAAGCGGATTTTGATCAAGTATCACAAAATCTGCTAATTTTCCGGTTTTTATTGAACCTTTCCGGTCTTCTTCCTGAATCTGATAAGCAGCATTAATGGTAATTGCTTTTAAAGCTTCCAGCGGTGTAATTCTTTCATCAGGACCGAGAATCATCCCCGAACGGGTTTTCCTGTTAACTGCCGCATACATCGCTGTGATAAGATCTGGCGGAGTAACAGGAGCGTCGTGATGAATGGTAAACAGAATTCCGGCCTTTAAGGCAGAGTTTGCGGGACTAATAAATGCAGCCCTTTCCGGCCCGAAAACACTTGAAAAATGCCAGTCACCCCACAAATAGGCGTGTGTGGAAAAATAAGAAGGAATTACACCTACATCTTTAATTTTTTTGATGTGGTCCGGACGGCTGTTCTGTACATGAATGAGAGTAGCTCGTAAATCGGGAGTGTAAATTTTTTCATCTTTTAATTTTTGAATTACTCTCAGAGCCTGATCAATGGCTGCATCACCGTTTACATGGAGCTGCGCGGTCATACGATTTTGAAATACTGTTTTAAGATCATCATAAAGTACTTCATCTGAAAAAATAGGAAAACCTTTGTAATCGGAACTCTGTCCTTCAGGAGGTTTAAAATAAGGCTGGGTAAGCCACGCTGTTTTTGCCTGTGGAGAGCCGTCATCCGAAAACTTGAAACCGCCAAGTTTCAGGTGTTTACTATAATACCGCATATATTTAGGCTTAAAAAAAGCAAAGCTCTTTTTGAAATATTCATAGTCCGGAAAATAAACGATATCAGCCTTAAATAAATCCTTTGAAGAAGCTTCTTCCAAAAGGGTCACATTTTCGCCCATTGTTCTTCCGTCGCAGATTGTAGTTTGTCCGTAACTCAACCATTCTTCTTGGGCCTTCATAAGGTTATCTATAGCCAGAGACTTGGCATTTGCTGCGCTGCCTAATTTTTGGGTTAATGTGAGAAGTGCTGCAAAACTTGCATTTTCTTCAAGCTTACCGTTTAATTTTCCTGTTTTTTTATCTCTTCCGTAGTGGCCACCTTGAGGATCTTCTGAAGATTCAGTAATGCCTGAAAGCTTCAGCATAGCACTGTTAGCAACACTTGTATGTCCGGATGCATGAACAATAATGATAGGATTAGTGATAGTGATGTCATCCAGTTCTTCTTTTGTAGGATGTCTATGTTCGGTCATGATCGCATCATCATATCCGTTACCAATGATAGGCTGGTCTGTAGGAATATTATTTTTTTGAATGTATTCTCTAATGACATTTTGCAAATCGGTAATAGAATTTACAGTACCATACGGTGTTGGTGAAAGGTCGGCTACCTGCATCATTCCCGCACGAGAAGTAAGATGTCCGTGAGCATCTATGAATCCAGGCAGAAGTGTTTTACCTAGCAAATCAACTCTCTTTGTTTGATAGCCTGTATATTCTTCAGCATCGGATTTTGATCCCACGAATTGTATTCTGCCGTTTACAACAGTAACGGCTTCTGCCAAAGGAATGTCATTTTCCATGGTAAGGATTGTTCCTCCATAGTATACAATGTCTGCTCTTTGTTCCTGAACTCTGCTTTGGCAGCTATAAAGTAATAGCAGGAAAAAGGTCATGTAGAAAAAATTTTTCATTATATTAATTCATTTATTGGTGAAGTTTAAAGTTACGATTTATCTTTTTGATTAATTTACAGATCATTAGAAAATTTTATTATATTTATAAAGCTAATTACAAATTATTAATGTTAAAATAATAAAACTATGGATCTGTTCTATTTAATTCCTGTTTTCGGGGTAGTTGCCTTACTGTATACTTTCATTCAAAGTAACTGGGTAAACAAACAGAACGCCGGAAATGAAAAAATGAAAATAATCAGCGGACATATTGCTGATGGTGCAATGGCTTTTCTCAAGGCTGAGTATAAAATCTTAACCTACTTTGTAGTTATTGTAGCCATTCTATTGGCTGTAATGGGTTCTACTAATGCCAATTCCCACTGGAGCATTGGGGTAGCTTTTGTTGTAGGAGCTGTATTTTCTGCGCTTGCAGGGTTTATAGGAATGAAAATAGCCACCAAAGCCAATGTACGAACTGCAGAGGCAGCAAGAACCTCTCTCTCAAAAGCTTTGAAAGTTTCTTTTACAGGAGGTTCCGTAATGGGAATGGGCGTTGCAGGTCTGGCTGTTTTAGGATTGGGAGCTTTATTTCTAATTATTAAGCAGATTTTTGCGCCGGATGCACATGTAGATTCCGATGAGATGGAAAGAACTATCGAGATTCTTACGGGCTTCTCACTGGGTGCGGAGTCCATCGCTTTATTCGCAAGAGTAGGAGGCGGCATTTACACAAAAGCAGCAGATGTCGGAGCCGACCTCGTAGGAAAAGTGGAAGCCGGGATTCCCGAAGATGATCCGAGAAACCCCGCCACAATTGCCGATAACGTAGGAGATAATGTAGGAGACGTTGCTGGTATGGGAGCCGATCTTTTCGGTTCTTATGTAGCAACCGTTTTAGCAACAATGGTTTTAGGAAGAGAAACAATTTCGGAAGATTCGTTCGGGGGTTTTGCACCGATTCTTTTGCCGATGCTTATTGCCGGGACAGGAATCATCTTCTCCATCATAGGAACTTTATTTGTAAGAATCAATGATAATGAAGATTCATCCACTTCAAGTGTTCAGAATGCCTTGAATTTAGGAAACTGGGGAAGTATTGTTATTACGGCTATATCTTCTTATTTCCTTGTGAATTATATTTTACCGGATGAAATGGTTTTGCGCGGACATGAATTCACCAAAATGGGCGTTTTCGGAGCCATTATGGTAGGATTGGTTGTAGGAACGCTAATGAGCATTATTACAGAATACTATACGGCGATGGGTAAAAGGCCTGTTTCCAGCATTGTAAGACAGTCTTCTACAGGTCATGCCACCAACATTATCGGAGGACTTTCTGTGGGTATGGAATCAACTTTATTACCCATCATTGTTTTAGCTGGTGGAATTTACGGTTCCTATCTTTGTGCCGGATTGTACGGTGTGGCTATTGCTGCAGCCGGAATGATGGCTACAACAGCCATGCAGCTTGCCATTGACGCTTTCGGGCCAATTGCCGATAATGCAGGAGGAATTGCTGAAATGAGCGAATTACCCAAAGAAGTGCGTGAAAAAACCGATATTCTGGATGCCGTAGGAAATACAACAGCGGCAACAGGAAAAGGTTTTGCCATCGCTTCAGCGGCTTTAACGGCGCTCGCCTTATTTGCAGCATTTGTCGGAATAGCAGGGATCGACGGAATTGATATTTACAGAGCCGATGTTCTTGCAGGCTTATTTGTAGGAGGAATGATTCCATTCATTTTTTCATCTCTGGCCATTACGGCAGTTGGACAGGCTGCAATGGCAATGGTAGAAGAAGTTAGAAGACAGTTCCGGGAAATTCCGGGGATTCTGGAAGGAAAAGCCCAACCGGAATATGAAAAATGTGTGGCCATTTCTACCGATGCGTCTATCAGAAAAATGATGCTTCCGGGAGCAATTGCTATTGTATCGCCTTTATTGATCGGCTTTATTTTCGGGCCTGAAGTATTGGGCGGGTTTTTAGCAGGTGCAACAGTTTGCGGTGTTTTGATGGGAATGTTCCAGAATAACGCCGGAGGAGCCTGGGATAATGCCAAAAAATCTTTTGAAAAAGGAGTGAATATCAACGGACAGACATATTTCAAAGGTTCAGATCCTCATAAAGCTTCCGTAACCGGAGACACCGTAGGAGATCCATTTAAAGATACTTCCGGACCTTCCATGAATATTTTAATTAAGCTGATGTCTATTGTTTCATTGGTTATTGCTCCTACCTTAGCTGTTCTTCACAAAGATAAAATTGATGCCAACAGAAAAGCAAAAATTGAAAGCTTAACAGGGACAACTGGTGTTAATACTGTTCCCGGAACTGCATCAGTTGCAGTTATTCCAACAGAAATAAAAGGATATCTTAATGAAAATGGTGACTTTGTTTATGATACGGGAGCACTGAAAGAAGTACAGTTAAAAGATGGTAAAAAAATCTCAATAGGAGAAAACAGCCAGCTTTATAATATGTATGAGTTGGTAAAAAATAAAGACCAGGCTCTTTTAGATCCAAATAAATGGTTTACCATAGAAAATCTTTATTTTGAAACAGGATCGAGTGAATTAAGGGCGGGTTCTGATGCACAGCTTTTAAATCTCGTAGAAATATTGAATGCTTACCCAACGATGAGAGTTAAACTGGGTGGCTATACCGATAATTCAGGGAATGAAGATAGCAATATGAAACTTTCTAACCTAAGGGCGCAAACTGCAAAACTAAAGCTGTTAGAGCTTGGAATTGCCGGAGACAGGTTAGAAGCTGAAGGATATGGAGCGCAATATCCGGTTTGTGCAGCGAATGATACCGATGAATGCATGGCTAAAAACAGAAGAATAGATGTAAGGGTTTTAAGCCTTTAAACGATAAGATTTAAGAATATCAGGCACTGCGGAAGCGGTGCTTTTTTATTCATGATTTTAAATTTAGCTAAAAATTTAAATCTGAAAAATAGAAACTGCTGATCTTATTTTTTAATTTGTTAAAGATGTTTTCTCAGGTGCTCCATCGCATTCATGATGAGTTCATCATTTTTGGCAAAGCTGAAACGTACATAATCCGAATTGTTTCCTGAATTATAAAAAGCGGAAAGCGGAAGGCAGGCCACTCCTTTTTCAACAGTAAGCCACTTGGAAAACTCTACATCGGTCATGGTTTTGGAAATGTTCCTGAAATTAGCTACCTGAAAAACTGCGCCTTCGGTGATATGTTCTACAACAAAAGGAGTTTCTTTAATCAATTCATTAAAAAGATTACGTTTGTTCTGCATCAGATTTTGGTTCTGATAAGGATCAAAAATACCAAGATATTTAGCGATTGCATATTGACACGGAGCATTGGCGCTGTAAGAAATATATTGCTGATGGCATCTGAACTTTGCCGTAAGATCTTCTGAAGATAAAAGATAGCTTACTTTCCATCCTGTAGAATGAAACATTTTCCCGAAAGAAAAAATACAGAAGCATCTTTTCTGAAGTTCGG
This sequence comes from Chryseobacterium salviniae, assembly GCF_035819015.1. NCBI lineage: Bacteria > Pseudomonadati > Bacteroidota > Flavobacteriia > Flavobacteriales > Weeksellaceae > Chryseobacterium > Chryseobacterium salviniae. The sequence continues at coordinate 107,751 of NZ_JAYLAA010000039.1, forward strand.
GATGAAGAAACGCACTGTAATGCTCAATTCCATCATAGCAATATGTATCATAAATTTCTTCTGAAATAAGATAGATTTCCTTTTCTTTTATAAGTTCATACAGATGATTCCAATCGTTTGGAGACCACACCTTTCCGGTGGGATTTTGTGGAGAATTCACAATTATTGCTTTGGTTTTTTCCGAAATACAATCGCCGAGCTTTTCCCAGTTCATGCTAAAATCATTCTCTACATTGTAATACACCGGAATTCCGTGATTTAAAACAATGGAAGGGCCGTACGTATAGTAGGAGGGTTGTATGACAATCACTTCATCTCCGTGATTAAGAATACATTTTAATGCGGTATATAAAGTAAAAGTTGCGCATGGCGTAATGGTAACTTCATTTTGATTCAGAAAAATACGGTTGCTTCTTCTTGAGTTGTAACGAATAATGCTGTCAATTAAAAGAGGATTTCCGGCAAGAGGCTCATAATGATGTGTGGAGAAATCGGCTGCTTCTTTCAGAAACGCTTTCAGGGTTGGATCAATATCAAAATCCGCAAGGCCCAAAGACAGGTCAAAGCTGTTGTTTTTTACAGCCAGATCAGACATTTCAGAAAAAAAGGAGTAATGGGTAAATCCGTAAACTTTCTCCATATATTTTGCATGTATATCAAATATAAGAAATTTACACATTCGCAGGAATGTAAATTAATTTTGTTATTTTTAAATAAATTATTAATAAAATGAGAAAACTATTAGTTCCTGTATTCACAGCGGTTGTACTGTTAAGCTGCGGAACTGCCAAAACCTCTTCTGGTGCATCTTCCCAAAGTTCAGTGGCTGTAAAAGGTGAAAAAGCTTTTGTATCTGCTTATAATGAAATTAAAGCTGCCGATCTGAAAAAAAACTTATACGTAATTGCTTCTGATGAGATGGAAGGGCGTGATACAGGAAGTCCCGGACAAAAAAGAGCGGGAGAGTATATCGTAAATTATTATAAAAACCTGGGAATTTCATTTCCAAAAGCTCTTGGTTCCTATTATCAGAAAGTTGCTTCCGATTTTATGAAAAAACGGGGCGGTTCAAATCTTCCGGATTCCGAAAATATTCTTGCTTTTATTGAAGGATCTGAAAAACCCGAAGAAATTGTTGTTGTTTCTGCGCATTACGACCATGTGGGTATGCAGAATGGCGTTGTCTATAACGGTGCAGATGATGACGGAAGCGGAACGGTAGCCGTTATGGAAATTGCAAAAGCATTCCAGGCTGCAAAAAAATCTGGAAATGGTCCGAAGAGATCCATTTTATTTCTTCATGTAACAGGAGAGGAACATGGATTATTCGGTTCAGAATATTATACTGATAATCCTGTATTTCCGCTTGCCAATACGGTTGTTGACCTTAATATTGATATGATCGGACGCGATGATCCTGAAAACAGAGGAAAACAATATGTATATGTTATCGGATCTGAAATGCTGAGCTCCCAGTTAAAAGTAATTAACGAAGAAGCCAATAAAAGGACAAATAACCTGGAACTGAATTATAAATATGACGATCCGAAAGACCCTCAAAGATTATATTACCGGTCTGATCATTATAATTTTGCTAAAAATAATATTCCGGTTGCTTTTTTCTTTGACGGTATTCATGAGGATTATCATCAACCAACCGATGACGTCGAAAAAATCGATTATGATCTCCTTGCAAAAAGAACCCAGCTGATTTTTACAACAGCCTGGGAAATTGCCAACAGACCGAACAGAATTATCGTTGATAAAAAATAACATTAAATAAAAGGCAGATGGCTAAAAGCTGTTTGCCTTTATTGATATTGCCAAGTAGTAAACTTATGAATCAAAATCCAAAATCAATACGCCCTTTTGTAGGATCTAAAAATTTTGAAACCAGCAGGAAATTCTATAAAGATCTTGGTTTCGAAGAAGTGGTTTTAGAACCGAAACTTTCCCTTTTCCAATGGAAAGAAGTTGCATTTTACCTTCAGGATGCTTACGTAAAGGACTGGATTGATAATACCATGCTATTCATAGAGGTTGAAAATGCAGATGAGTTTCAAAGTCATCTGCAAAACCTGAATTTACCGGATCAATACGAAGGTGTAAGACTCTCTCCCGTAAAAACAATGCCATGGGGAAAAGAATGCTTTTTACATGATCCCTGCGGAATTATACTGAGAAATGATTTACGCATTTGACAGTTACTATTTCGGGGATCAGGCAAAAACAGTATGTATCGCTTTTGAAAGATGGGATTCTGAAACTGAAACTAAAATTTTTACCGAAGCAACAGCAGTTGCTGCTGATTATGAAAGCGGCGCTTTCTACAAAAGAGAATTGCCCTGCATCCTTAATCTTCTGAAAAGTATTGAACTAAAGGATGGTGATTTGATAATTGTTGACGGCTATGTAACGTTGGATAATGAAGGAAAGATAGGATTGGGCGGACATTTATTTGAAGCATTAAAAGGAAAATTTCCGGTTATCGGGATTGCAAAAAACGGGTTTAATTCACCTGATGATCTGAGAAGAGCTGTATACAGAGGAGAAAGTAATACACCACTGTTTGTGACCGCTATAGGAGCCGATGTAGATGAAATCACATTACAAGTAAAACAGATGCATGGGAATTTCAGGATTCCGACGTTGCTGAAAAAGCTGGATCAGCTGACAAGAATTTTTGAGTGATTTAGTAATAATAGAAAGCTGACAAATGTCACTCTCTATTTATTTTTAATTATTCTAAATAAATTTAAATTTGTAATGTTAGTTTTAAGGGATCATCATGTATTTCTTAATCATATCCATATCAATTTTTGTTTTAAAACCGGCGGATAATCTGCCGGTTTATTTATTCAGTCAAAAGATTGTGGTCTCACCAAGAATCGAACTTGGATCTAAAGTTTAGGAAACTTCTATTCTATCCGTTGAACTATGAGACCTTTACTCAAATTTATAAAAATATTTTAATTAAATAAAAGAATCCGCTCTTTAGGAACGGATTCAGTAGATAAAAACATCTCATTTTTTTAATTAGACAACAATAAAAAAGCATAGCCGACAATGCTATGCTTAAATTTTTATAAATTTAATTGCGATTTCAGAATTGAAAAAAGCAAAATATATTTCCACTTCAGTTGTATTACATAGTAAATTTAGAAATAAAAATTCTTATAAACAATAATTAAATGTTAAAATTCACAGGTTATCCACAAAAAAATGTGGATAAGTAAATTCTACTTTTTTACCAAAATTTTATCCGTTGCTTTTCTGCTTAAAATTTCCTGCTTCCCGTCTACTTCCACAGTAAAAGATTTATCGAAGCTTTCAATTTTCAGGATTTTGATTTTTTTATCTAACAATAAATTCCTTTCAGTGAGATAGTTGAGGAAAGAATCGTCAGAAAGGGTTACTGAAGTAAACGTTACAGTTTCTCCCACATCACATGAACTTAATTTCCGCAGATCCTGTGCGATGATATTTCCGTCTTTATCAGGAATAGGCTCTCCGTGGGGATCAAATTTCGGATGATCCAGAATTTCATCCATTTTATCAAAAAATACGGTAGAATGTACGTGTTCCAACTGTTCTGCAATTTCGTGAACGTTTTCCCATCCGAAGTTCATTTTTTTTACCAGAAACATTTCGGTAAGCCGGTGCTTTCGTACAACCAGCGCGGCTTCACGTCTGCCTTTTTCGGTAACGATAAGCGGCTTGTACGTTTCATAGATGACCCAGTTTTTCTCTGCAAACTTTTTCATCATATTGTTTACACTCGGCATTTTTACGGATAAAAATTTGCTGAGCTCATTAATTGTCACTTTATTTTCACTGTCGACAAGGTGAAATAAAGCTTTCAGGTAATTTTCTTCCGTGAGTGTTGTTTTCAAATGTTAGATGCTTTTCGTTACAAATCTAACAAAATATTATGAATTATGTATGACTGTTTCTTTTTAGTTTTTTAATTTTACATCATGAAATTTTCTTTTAAAAACGATTATTCTGAAGGATGCCATCCCAATATCTTACAGGCTTTATTATCTTATAATGACGATCAGCAGGCTGGTTACGGAGAAGACCAATATTCTTTGGAGGCAAAAAAGCTTATTCAGCAGAAAATACAGTCGGATTCAGATATTTATTTTGTATCGGGAGGAACCCAGGCGAACCTGATTGTTATTTCTTCCATATTAAAACCTTATCAATGTGTTATTTCAGCAGCAACAGGACATATTCTGAATAACGAAACCGGAGCCATTGAAGCCACCGGCCATAAAATTTTAAGCATCGAAAAAGAAGATGGCAAGCTTACCCCGGAAGATATCCTTCCTGTATTGGAAAGCCATAGGAATATCCCACACCAGGTAATGCCAAAGCTGGTGTACCTGTCGAATTCTACTGAGCTGGGAACGGTTTATACGCTTGCGGAGCTTGAAAAACTTTCAGCATTCTGTAAAGAAAATAATCTTTATATTTTCATGGACGGAGCGAGAATGGGACACGGGCTTTCTGCCGAAATCAGCGATCTTACACTCGAAAAAGTTGCTGAACTTACCGATGTTTTTTATCTCGGCGGTACCAAAAACGGAGCATTGATAGGAGAGGCCATCGTGATTAACAATAAAGAACTGAAGCAGGATTTTGCGTTTAACATTAAACAGAAAGGCGCTTTGCTGGCAAAAGGCAGGCTTCTGGGAATTCAGTTTTTAGAATTAATGAAAAACGATTTGTATTTTGAACTTGCTGCGCATGCAAACCGACAGGCAATGAAAATTAAAAATGCGATGAAGAAAAGGGGAGTGCAGTTTCTTTCTGATACCTATACCAACCAGATTTTTCCTATTTTGAGCAACAGGCTTATTGAAAAATTATCTGAAAAATTCGAGTTTTATGTGTGGAAAAAAATAAATGATGATTTTTCTGCAATCCGTCTTATAACTTCGTGGAATACTGCGGATGAACCTGTCAATGAATTTATTGAAATTATTACTAATGAATTATAAAAAAACAGCCTCGTGAAGGCTGTTTTTTGTTGAATGTTGTATTTTTTTGATAGGATTTATCCTATCCTGATGTAGATCGTCCTTTCAGGACTCTCTCTATCTGAATATTTTTATTGTAAAGCTTTTGTGACAACGCTGCAATCGGCAGGTTTAAGCATTCTGCCTCCGGCATATTTGATTTTGCTTTCATTGGCGTATTTTGTTCCTGTTTCAGGATCTCTGTCGCCGATTCCTTCGCTCAATCCGTCTTTGGTCTGAAGGAAATAAATGTCATTTTTGTTACCTGTTTTGCCTTCTGAAGCAAATTCGTACGTCAGTTTCAAAGTGTCTCCGGATTTGAATCCTGTAAGTTCACCTTTATTGCTGTCTTTTTCAGTGTTTTTGGTGGCCATTTTTCCGGTAATTGTTCCCAGATTGTCATCAATGCTGACAAAAACTGTGTCTTTTCCGGTAACACCCATGTAGCAGAACGATTTTGCATTAAGTGTATCAATTGTTTGTTCTGTTGTAGCTGCAGTATCAGGCTGCGCTGTTTCAGCAACAGGAGCCTCCGCTTTTTTGTTGCAGTTAAGTAGGAAAACAGAGAATGCTCCTAATAAGATTACTTTTTTCATATCCCTTTTTATTTGAATTTAATAATTTATTTATGCTAAAATAGCAATACTATTTCGATTCAAAATTAAATCTTGGTAAACACATCAATTTATGGTCCAATACGAAAAAAGAAATTTATATAACCATAGAAGAAACGAAAGCATTTATTTTATACTTTTGAGAATCATGTTTTAAACTTTTAAACAACCTCTGAATCCTCTTGCTGCATAATAAGATTCAGCGCCGTTGTGATATAAAAATACCGTGTTGTACCTTCTGTCACAAAAAACGGCTCCGCCCATTTCCCTGATTTTTTCGGGAGTTTTAATCCAGCTTGAGGTTTTAAGATCAAATTTTCCGAGCTCCTGGAGTTTTCGGTATTGTTCCTCGGTTAGTATTTCGATGCCCATTTCAGTGGCTTTATCGATGGCATTTCCTTCCGGTTTATTGGCTTTTCTGGAATTCCAGGCCTGATAATCGTAACAAAGGCTTCTGCGTTTCGGGCTTTCGGGGGAACAGTCGAAGAACAAAAACTCGGCGGTGGATTTATCAAGACCGATAACATCCGGTTCGCCTTCCGTGATTTCCATTTCATTCAAAGACCACAGTTTTTCAGGGTTTTCGAGCAGCTTTTTTTCTATTGAATTCCATTCCAGATCCTTATGACGGTTCATGTTTTTTAAAAAGCGGTTGCGTAACGTTTCCAATAGTGTTTCTTTCTGTTCTTTTGATAAGTTTTTTTTAGCCATGATATTTGTTTTATAATTCAATAAATCACTTGCACTATTTTGTTATTTATTATTGTTTTATATTGATGTTATTAAATAGATAACAATATAATTTCCTCTAATCTGTTGTGAGCCATGTTGATTCCCTGAGCAAAAGGTAATTTCAGCATCTGGTCTCTGATTTCTAATGATTTATAAATGGTCTGAATGGCAATTTTGCTTTTGTCATCCCTAATTTTTTCAAAAGTTAAAAATTCGATCTGCGCAGGAAAAGGAGTATTTTGCATCTGGAAAGTTCTGATAATCATCTGGTCCGGAATAATATCGTGAATGCTTCCATGTGCTTTGAAGACGACATCTCCGTTTTTATTTCTGGTTTCAAACTGGTAGCCGCCGTGTTGTTTATTTTCTAATTTTAACACATTAGTTCCCATCCATTGACAGATAATTTCCGCATCTGTATATGCTTTGAAAAGAAGATTTAAAGGAATATCAAATTCTCTTTCAATAAAAATTTCCTGTTTACCGTCTGTGGCAGTGATTTTTGTTTTGAGTTCCATATTTATTTGTTGTTCTGATAGTTTTTCATAATATTTTCAAGCGTATTGAACCGGTCGTCCCACATTTTACGGAATGGTTCGATGAAATCGGCAATTTCTTTCATTTTATCGGCATTGAGATGATAAATGATTTCGCGTCCGTTTTGTTCAGGTTTCAGCAGCTCGCATTCTGAAAGAATTTGAAGGTGTTTTGAGACGGTTGGTCTTGCGGTGTCAAAATTGGAAGCAATGGCACCTGCTGTCATAGATTGTGTTGCCAGCAGCATAAGAATTGATCTGCGTGTTGGATCTGCAATAGCCTGGAAAACATCACGTCTTAAATTCATGTGTAGTTATTTGACTACAAATATAAATGAAGTTATTTAACTACACAAATTTAATCTCTTATTTATCAATAATAAATGAGGAATATGAAAGTCCTATAATTTATATTATGTTAAATAGAATGGGTTTCACAATTTTATAAATGTTCTTAAACCCTGAAAGTTTACAAGAAATTAATCTTCATTATAAGTTGTTTTAAGCTTTAATCCAGATTGTTTTTAATAAATAAGACAGCCAGAAAAGCTGTCTTATTTTAATTATTTTAGGATAAATCTTCAATGATTGCATCGGCTGCATAATTTTTAACTATGTCTGTTGCAGCATCTCTGGCATAAGCTGTTGTGTAAATTTCACTTCTCGCCAATAGTTGATAATTATCGGCAATCTGCGTAAAGTATGGCTCATATTTCCTTGCAGTCATTAACATTTTAAAATTTGAAGCCTTCAGGCTTTCTTTGCTAGTTTGTACTCCGTTTAAACAGCTTTCTTTTGAATTATACGTTTCACTTGTTAATAAATTTTCCCCGTTCGGCGCTTTTAAAACCCACCAGTATTTCCCGTCAAAAGATTTGCGGATAATGTACTTTCCCATGCAATAAATTTATATAGTGTTTTGATTATCAATGTAAAATAGATTAAAGGCTTATTCAGCTTGTTTTTAAAACACAATTGTTGGTTATTCAACAACTCCAATTCTTGCCTTTACCGGAATATTGTAGGTATTCAGGCTTGGTGTCTGTCCGTGGAAATCGAAATTAATATGAACTCCCGGACGGAAAATCAGGCAATGTGTGGATCCTCCAAAATGAAACGTTCCGATCGGATCTCCTTTTTTCACATAATCTCCCGGCGCAACGGTAATTTCACAGCTGGAGACTTCAGCCATTCCGATGGCTACAAAGCACATAAGCCCGATTTTTTCATTATCCGATTTAATGAAAATCAATGCACGGGCGGCAAGCTCAGCAATATATCCCTGAGAATCATTCGGTCCTGCAGGATCATATCCTTCAGCCGGAGCTTCAGAATAATACGTTCCCGGAACATTTTGGATGGCTACAATGGTTCCGTCAACCGGACTATTCCACCGATGGTACGTTTTAGCACATAAAAATGCCTGATAAACCGTACTGTTGTCACCGAATTCCTGTGCCAGTTCATGATTATCCATGATATCCAGAAGCGAATACGGCTGTCCTTTCATCCAGAACTTATCTTTCATCATGGCATTCGTAACACAATTATATGGCGCAGATTCGCAGGCATTAACAATTACCGACGGATCTTTGTCTTCTTCACTCACCTCCCGAACGCCGGGATTGAATTCTCGGGTGAAAAAATCGTCCCAGCTTTTATATCCGAAATGCGGTTGGTCTGGCTGGCATTGGTAGTTATAAATAAAGTTTTGCAGTGCGTCATAGGGGTCATTGCCCTGCCCTCTCAACGGATCCATGCTGGCAATAGCTTCCAGCGCTTCTGGTGAGAACCATCCTACAGGAGCGGTATAATCAGGTTGTGGCTGGTCTATAGGACCGTCTACCAGAACATACGTAGAATCCGGAGATTCAAGGAAGTTTTTCCATTCGTTCAGGATCACCTGGAGCTTTTGGTTGACAAGTGTATTGGTAAATGTAAGATAACCGCCTTCCGTACCCATGGCCCAGTCGAGAATAGCATTGATTGGAAATCCTACCAAACCGATCTGATCTTCAATGGTACTGTAGCAAGGGCCTTCTTTAAGAATCTGATTCATAATCTGAAGCATGGTCTCAAAGTTTTTTACCTGATCATTATATCCCTGAGGAATCTGGTCGTACATGCTGGTGAAGCTCATAAAGAGAAGAGCGTCGTTATAAATAGCATTCCTGAGATCTTCTATTGCAGGATTCAGCGGCTGCGGATATGCATTGACCTGGGCTATTTTTTTTTCAATCCATTTGTTAAGGAAATTCCTGTCGGATGGAAGCCATTTTCCTACCCTGTACTTTACGTGATTCATAATATGGTGTTTTTTAGAACCTTACTCGTATGGCTTTTCAGGATACGCCCCGTTTAAATGGTTTCTGGTCTCCATGGTATTAGCATAGGGTAAAATTACACCGGAAACGGGTATGTGATCAACCGTAATTCTACTCAAAATACAATCTCAGTAGTAATACGGAATGGATAATGATTTTGTCATCTTTTGCAATACTGATTACATAATAATAAGTTATTATCTTTGTATTAAATTATAAATATGTCTATAACCAATGAATCAGAACTGATCGGAATGCAAAAAGTAAGCGAAGCGGCGGCTTTTACTTTGAAAGAAATGTCCCGTTTTGCGAAGCCGGGTATGACAACTAAAGAAGTTGACGATTTCGGGGCTGAAATTCTTAAAAGTTTCGGGGCCAGGTCTGCTCCTGCTCTTAGTTATGGGTTTCCGGGATGTGCCTGCATCAGTGTGGATAACGAATTCTGTCATGGGATTCCATCAGATCAGCGGGTATTAAAAGAAGGAGATCTTATTAATATAGATGTTTCTGCGGAGCTTAACGGATTCTGGGCCGACAATGGAAATTCATTTGTTATCGGGAAAGATCTTAATAACCATACAGCGCTGGTAAATGCTTCTAAAGAAATTTTGCATAAGACAATAAGCAATATTAAAGGCGGCGTTAAAATTTCTGATATCGGACTGCTGATGGAAACAGAAGCCAAAAAGCGAGGGTTTAAAGTCATCAAAAATCTTGGGGGACACGGCATTGGAAGAAGCCTGCACGAAGAACCGGATGAACTGATGAATTATAAAAACCGCTTTGATCACAGGCGGTTTAGAAAAAATTCTGTCGTAGCCATCGAAACATTTATTTCTACCTCTTCGCAAATTGCCGTTGAACTGAAAGACGGCTGGACAATGGTTGGAAATAAAGGCGGATACATGGCACAGCATGAACATACCATTATTATTACCGACGGCAAACCAATGATCCTGACGGAAATGAATGAAATTTTTAATTAATACAAAACGGGACATTTCACAATAAGAAACGTCCCGTTTTTTTGAGTTTAAAGATTATTTATTTATTTTTATACTCACTCATTTTGCTGAACTGCTCATACGAATCTTTAATATGTTTTAAATGTTCAGAAACAATGTCGAGGCTTTTCTGGCTAAGTTTTCCGCTGTCGATGGCATTTTGATAAGCTTCAATCGCTGCTTTTTCTCCAAATATTACATTTTCAATGGTAGATTCTTCTTTATTTCCTAAGGTAAATGAATTTTTAATATCAATCCATGTTCTGTGCAGTGCTCCTGCGACGGAAGCTGAATCATCTGCCTCTTCCCCATCTTCCTGGATAAGATCAATCAGTTCATTTTTCATTACTTTGGAAAGTGAATGTAACTTGGCGTACTCCGGTTTTACATCGGGATAGTTTTCCCATACTTTTCCTTCTACTTTAGCAAAACCTTCAATCCTGTCATTGGTAATATGCAGCAGGTCATTCAATACTGATGCTTCTTCCTTGTTGTTCATAATATTGTAATTTGGTGTGCTGAAAGGTCTACAAGAATTATACCTACTGCAAAAATCATCATACCACATTTTAATATTAAATAATGTAAAACAACATTACATCATTCCAAAAATCCAAAAGAATTGTACGTAATTTGTATTTACATTTCACAAAATTCATTATGAGTTCATTAGGAAAACCGAATATTAAAGCCGTATTTCTTGATATTGACGGCACGCTGATCAGCTTTAAAACCAACAAAATTCCGGAATCTACCCATAAAGCCATAAAAAGCCTCCGCGAAAAAGGGATAAAGGTAATTGTTGCTACCGGCAGATCCATTAATTCTTTAGACCATATCAGACATATTGCTTTTGACGGATTTATCACCTTCAATGGCAGCTACTGCATTACTACGGAAGGTAAAGTGATGTATAAAACATTTATAGAACCTTCTGATATAAAGAATCTGGTTCAGTATGCGGAAGATTTTCCTTTAAGTTATTCATTGATGTATGAAGATAAAGTGGAGATCAACGATGCTACACCGGAAGTTGTCGGAATGTACGCGCATGTCAATCTTCCCGTTCCGCCTGTTCATGATAAAGAAAATATTGATACGGATCATGTGCTTCAGGCTAATATTTTTTTAAATAAAAAAGATGAAAAAACATTTATGGATCATATAATGCCAAAATCTTCAGCATCAAGATGGAGCCCGCTGTTTGCAGATGTTAATCATGGCGGAGTTACGAAAAGCATAGGGATCACGCATTTTTGCGAGTATTTCGGTATTGATATTTCGCAAACAATGTCTTTTGGAGACGGTGGAAATGATATTGCTATGCTAAAGTATACACAAATTGGTGTAGCGATGGGTAATGCCAATGATGATGTTAAGGAAATAGCAGATTACATAACTGAAGATGTTGATAATCATGGTATTGAATCTGCACTGATTCATTTTGGTGTTCTTTAATCTGAAAAGTATTTATTGGTTTTTAATTTATATTTTTAATTTTTGTGGTACATATTTTTAGCAAATTATTTATAAAAAGGCACAATATGTGTATATAGTTAACCGAATCACTTAAAATATTTAGTTATGAGAAGTATATTATGGTTAGTCGCAGTTATCTGTATAGTTGTATGGCTGTTAGGAATGTTGGGTATTGTACCTGGAATGGATACAGGATATTTAGTTCACGTATTGCTTGTTATAGCAATTATTGTAGTTCTTTATAATCTAATATCAGGTAGAAGACCCCTCGATTAGATCTGCAGAAATGAAAATAAAAAGCTGGAAATGGGAAGGTATAACTTCTTAATTTCCAGCTTTTTTTATATAAACTTTGCTTGAATTCCGGATTGGCTAAAGCTGCTGATTCTTAATTAAAAAAGCCTCCTAAAAGGAGACTTTATCGTTATTAACCCGGAACCTGTGCTTTTCCATAAATCAATCCTTCCGATTGAAGCTCCTTCCAAAAATCGGAAGGAATATTTTTCTCAAGAGCTTTCACATTATCTTCAACCTGTTGCGGCTTGCTTGCTCCCGGAATAATAGAAACAAATTCATCCGCCGCCAGCACAAACTGAAGCGCTGCATCTACAATATCGATATCATATCTTTTAGCAATAGCTGAAATCCGGTCGCGCTTTTCTGTCATTCCTTTCGGGATAACATCTTTATAATTATATCTCGGTCTTCCGTTGATAAATCCTGAATTATAACCAGCCCCGGAAACCAGTTTTACCCCTGCTTTTTTTACCGCAGGAAGCAGCCTGTCTACCGCATCCTCATGTTCCAGAATAGAATATTGGGTGGCAGAAAGACAAATATCTGGGTCTGCAGAATCAAGGCAGTCCAGGATTGGTTCTATTTTATTAACGCCCATTCCCCAAGCTTTTATCACGCCCTGAGATCTTAGTTCCGATAAAACTTTAAATGCTCCTTCCCTCGCCTGCTTTAAAAAATAGGGATATCGGTCACCCACCTGGTCTTCCGAAAGGTCATGAACATAAACAATATCAATATGATTCAGCCGCAGTCTCTCCAGACTTTCTTCAATGGATCTTTTAATAGCATCTGCAGTATAATTATGCTCAAAATCAAAATTTAAAGGATCCTGCCACATGGTTGGCGGAACTTCATCTTCAGGAACTTCTGCAAATAATCTTCCTACTTTAGTAGAAAGAACAAAATCTTCCCGGTTCTGACTGTGAAGATAATTCCCGAACCTTCTTTCGCTTTTTGTCAATCCGTACCATGGCGAAGTATCATAATACCGGATTCCTAAGTCCCAGGCTTTTTGTAAAACTTCGTATGATTCCCCATCGGTAAGCGGTTCAAAAGCGGTTCCTATGGCTACGCCTCCTAAACCTAATTTGTGTTTTTCCGTTAAAATGTCTGCTTTCATATAATACTATTTAATATTTGGTGAATAATGAGATACAAACATCGTGCATTTGCATCGTAACCATGGCGTATTGTTTTAATTTAAATTCCTGTTAAACTTAAATTTATTCATACCACAAGCCTTTCTTTTGGCTTTATTATTGGACTCATCAATGACCACTCAATTATAAATATTTATGAAAAAGCATATTGTTATTGTCGGAGGAGGATTTGCAGGGATCAACCTTATTAAATCATTGGTGAATGACAACCGTTTCAGAATTACATTGGTTGATAAAAACAATTATCATTTCTTTCCGCCGCTCATTTACCAGGTGGCAACTTCATTCATTGAAGCTTCCAATATCAGTTACCCTTTCAGAAAATTAATTTCGAATTATAAAAATGTGAATTTCCACATGGGAAGTCTCGTAAAAGTGGATCCCGAACAAAATCTTCTCGAAACAGACAACGGTACTCTGAAATATGATTATCTCGTTCTCGCTTTAGGCACGGAATCGAATTTTTTTGGAATGGAGAATGTTCAAAAATGTGCATTGCCCATGAAAACAATTGATGAAGCACTCTATCTGAGAAATTACATGCTGCTTACGCTGGAAGAAGCAGCAAGAAATAAAAGCGTAAAAGAAGCACAGAAGCTTCAGAATATTGTGATTGCAGGAGGCGGCCCGACAGGGGTTGAGCTTGCCGGAATGATTGCCGAAATGGGAACGTATATCGCCGAAAAAGAATACCCGGAAATCAAGCTTGGGCTTTCCAGTATTTATCTGATTGATGCCTTGCCTACTCTTCTTTCGCCGATGAGCAAAATGGCTCAGCAGGCCGCATACGAAAGGCTTAAAAAGCTGGGCGTAAAAATTATTCTTAATACAGCTGTTAAAGATTATAAAGATTGCAAGGTAATTCTGGGAGACGGGCAGGTTATTGAAACGGAAACCCTGATATGGACTTCTGGTGTAATTGGACGGGAAGTTCCCGGAATCCCTGAGGAAAGTATCGGAAAAGGAAGAAGGCTGCTGGTAGATGCATACAATAAAGTGAACGGAACTGCCAACATTTTTGCTTTAGGTGATATTGCGCTTCAGCTCACCGAAGAAAAATATCCGAAAGGGCATCCTCAATTAGCCCAGGTCGCTATTCAGCATGCTAAAAATTTAGGAAAAAATTTTAAAAGAATTGAAGATGAAAAAGTTTTAATTCCTTTTAAATACAATGATAAAGGAAGTATGGCTATTATATCTAAATTTAATGCCGTTGTAGATTTGCCTAAGTTTTCATTTAAAGGTTTTTTGGCATGGCTTACATGGCTGTTTATTCACATTATTCCTTTGGTAAGCTTCAGCAGCAAAGTGCGTCTTGCATTCAACTGGCTGCGGCTTTTTATCACAAACAACCCCTCAATCAGGTTAATTTTAAGACCGAAAAGAGATACTGCGGACCCTTCATAATTTTAATATTCATGATATATTTCATAAATTTACAGAACTGTAAATATTCTTTTACAGTGTAAAATCTCAAAAGTGAATATCCATCATAAGAAAAAGTTTCTGAGCTTTTTAAAGTTCAAAAGAGACTTTCAAAAATACGGTCTTGAGAAAGCGCGTAGCTATGAACTCATTCTTCATTGGCTCAATAACAGATTAAGCAGGAACCAGTTTCTTGTACTGTCGGGAATTTTGGTTGGCTGTACAGCAGGCCTTGCCGGTGTTTTGCTAAAATCCCTGGTTCATGCTATTCATCATTTTATCACTACGGAAGTTCACTTTGAGTACCAGATTCTTTTTTATATTATTTTTCCTTTTTTAGGAATTGTTTTAACGGCAAGTATAGTTTTAACCATATTTAAAGGTCAGGACAGAAAAGGAATAGGTGCCATTTTATATGAAATTGCACAAAATTCAAGTATTGTTTCTTCCGTTAAAATGTATTCTCAAATTGTTCAAAGTGCCGTAACCGTGGGTTTGGGTGGCTCGGCAGGTCTTGAAAGCCCTATAGCGGTTACCGGCGCAGCCATCGGATCAAATTTTGCGCAAACCTATCGGCTCAGCTATAAAGAGCGTACATTATTGTTGGCGGCAGGTGCCACAGCCGGGATCGCTTCAGCATTCAATGCTCCGATTGCGGGAATTATGTTTGCCTTTGAAATTCTTCTTACGGGAGTAGTTTTTACGGATTTTATTCCGCTTGTTGTAGCTGCCGTTTGTGGAAGCCTGCTCTCAAGAATCCTTCTCCAGGAAGATGTTCTTTTCAGATTTTACACCAGAGAAGCTTTTGATTATAAAAATGTTCCGTACTATCTTATTTTAGGAATTGTAACCGGTTTATATGCAAGATATTTTGTAATTATTTCTCAGAAAGTTGAGCATTTTATTAAAAAGCTAAACATGTCGAGGCTGCGAAAAGCAATGTTCGGTGGTGCGGTTCTGTCGCTGTTGTGCGTTCTTTTTCCTCCTTTATTCGGTGAAGGCTACGACACGGTAAAAGCCTTTACTAATGGTGGTATGCACAGGATCATGGAGAACAGCCTTTTCAGATATTTTGAGATTGGAAACTTCACCATCATTGTCTTTTTGATTCTTGTATTATTATTAAAAGCATTTGCCACTTCATTCACCATTTTCAGCGGTGGAAACGGAGGTAATTTTGCCCCGTCGCTTTTTGCAGGCGGTACCGTAGGATATTTATTTGCTTTAATTTGCCAGCAGATCGGTTTTCAGGAGGTGCCGGTTACCAATCTTGTTCTGGTAGGAATGGCCGGAGCCATGAGCGGTGTAATGTATGCTCCGCTGACTGCCATTTTTCTGATTGCAGAATCCAGCTTCGGATATGATCTCTTTATTCCGCTGATGATTGCTTCCATAATATCTTACCTTATTGCTAAATGGTTTTCCCCGATTTCCCCTGAACTGAAATCTCTGGCAGACCAAGGGAAAATTTTTACCAATAAGCATGATAAAAACATTTTATTTTCTTTAAAGACTGACGATTTTATAGACCGATATTCCCAAGTTGTGAATGAAAATGCGCCTATAACAGAATTGTTCGAAAAAGTAAAAAACAGCAACAAGAATATTTTCGCTGTGATAAATCATGATAAGAGACTTCGTGGAATTCTTACACTGGACGACATTCGTCCGTATCTTTTTGCAAATGACAGCGTTTCAGTATCCATCAGTCAGATCATGAAAGCTCCTCCTGCCGTTATTCATCCTGAAAATCAGCCTTTGGAAATTCTTCAGACTTTTGATGATACCGGAGTCTGGAATTTACCGGTCGTGGATTCTCAGAATATATTTATTGGTTTTATTTCCAAATCAACAATATTAATGAGTTACAGGCAGCTGTTGAAAGAATATTCTGAATAAATAATTAAATTTTAACCAAGCTTAAAACTGTTTAAATTATTTCTGACGGCGGCTTTTTCTGTACAATTAAAATTATTGATTGGCTTTCAGAAAGATTTCATATCGAAAAGATTTCAAGCTCTACATTTTAAACAAGAAAAAAGACCAGCCGATGACTGATCTTTTTATATTCATATTTAAATACCTTTTAAATTTCTCCCATTACATACATGTTTTCCATAGTCGGAACCGGGCTTCCTCCCTGCTTTTCGAGGGTGATGGCAAAAGCCTGGGCTTTCGGTATGTTGGCGAGCGCTATTCTGCTGTCTTTTTCTTCCGTATACATGCCTGCATTTACGGGTTTTCCGTCTTCAATGGCCCACAGCTGGTATTGCATTCCTTCCGGTGCTTTCGGCAGCTTATCGGCATTCAGGTAAACTGCTTTTGTTTTAGTGTCCCAGAAAACCATCGCTTTGGAATCGGCATGCTTCTCTACGCCTTTCAGCATCACCATTTTCATGTCAGGATTGGAAATCATTTCCATTTTCTGATTCATTTTCTGCATGGCCAGCTCCTGGTTTTTCTTTTCAGTGCTGATTCTGGCGATTTCCTGTCTGGTTTCCGCCTGGTCGTTCATCCAGAAAATATTTCCTGCAACGCTTATAAGAAATAACACCGAAGCCGCAACAGCGTATACTTTCCAATTACTATTTCCCTGTATTCTAATTTCTTCCTGAGGTCTTGCTGCGGGAATATCAGCAGCAACAGGCGATCGTTCTTCAACATTTTGTTCCTGCTGAATTTTGTTCCAGATCTTCGTCCGGAGATCATCGGGAGGTGTTACAGCCTGTGCTGTGGCAAGATCTTCCAATGTTTTCTGCGCTTCTTCAAAAGCCGCTTTCACTTCAGCATTATTCTTCATCACACACTCCAAAATGCCTGCTTCCTCAGGAGAAGCAAGGCCTAGAATATAAGATTCTATAATTCCGGATGATATGTATTCTTTCGTGTTCAATTTATTGATAATCTTTTAACAAATCCTTTAATTTCATCAGGGCGTTGCGCATTTTTGTTTTAACCGTTCCCAGGGGGATTTTCAGCTTTTCGGATATTTCGTTCTGGGTGTATCCCTGATAATATGCCAGATCAATAAGTTCCTTTTTGTCGGTTTCCAGGCTTTCCAAGACATTACTGAATCCGATAAAATCTGATGAATTGTTTGTCGTGGAAAGTTCAGCAGAATTATATACGAAATCCGGCAAGGGTTGGTTTTTAAGTTCGTTCTGAAAGCTTTTGGATTTTAAATAATCAATCGCTGTGTTTCTGGCAATATTAATCATCCAGGTATAAAACCTTCCTTTTGATGAGTCGTACTGTTGGATAGAATTCCAGATTTTTACAAAAACATCCTGAATGATTTCTTCGGTATAGTCTTTCGACTGAACGATTCGGAGGATCACACCATAAAGTGCGCCGGAGTAATGGTCATACAAGTAATGAAAACCATTTTCGTTTCTGTCTTTTAGCAAAACGATCAGCTGTTCTTCCGAATACTGTGTTTTAATAGCGAATATTTTTGTTTTCAAATGTAATAAAATAAAACAGATATTAAGCAATACTCACACCAAATTTTAAATATTTAATAAACTTAATCACATGTTTAATAATATTTAAATATAATCATATAATGTTTAAAAATTAATAATAATATTGCTATATATAATATAATTAAGAAAATAATTTATTGGTTATTAGGAAGTTATAAATTATTTTACATTTTTTAAAACTAAAATGAAACCGGCCTCGTAAATGGTTTTAGAGACAGATTATATTTTCAAATACATATTAACTCAAAAATCAAAAAAATGAACACTAGATCAAAAATCGCAGTTTTGGGAATGATGGCTTTATCATTTGCATTCAGTGGTAACGTAGCCGCACAGAGTATGAAAGAAAAAACGGTAATGGTTGGCGGAGCAGCAATGTATCCTTCCAAAAATATTATCGAGAATGCAGTAAATTCTAAAGACCATACAACATTGGTTGCCGCAGTAAAAGCAGCAGGTCTTGTTGAAACTTTACAGGGAGATGGTCCTTTCACGGTGTTGGCTCCTACTGATGCGGCCTTCGCAAAATTACCCAAAGGAACTGTAGAAAATCTTGTAAAACCGGAAAACAAAGCGATGCTTACAAAGATTCTTACCTATCATGTTTTACCGGGCAGATACAATGCCAAACAAATCTGGGCAGCAGTAAAAGCTGGAAACGGGAAAAGCATGATGAAAACTGCAGAAGGCGAAGAGCTTACATTCTGGGCTAAAGGAAAAGACCTTTATGTAAGAGATGCCAAAGGAAATGACGCAAAAGTTACCATAGCAGATGTTAATCAGTCAAACGGAGTGATTCACGTAATAGATACGGTGTTGATGCCGTAGTGGTGTTAGTTTTTAAACAGCATACTTGTTATGCTGTTTTTTTATTCTTTTTTAAACACAAACCTATAACACTTAAACCTATAATATTATGAAAAAAACGATCAATGTGTCTAATCAGGGAGCAACCCTCGATACGGGCAGAAGAAATTTTTTGAAGCTGAGCGGTGTGGGACTGGCAATGGCCGGACTTACCCTGATCGGTTGTGACGATAATGATGTCTACGACTTCATGCAGACCGATGTCTTTGACCTCGGAAAAGGTGATGTGGGTGTTCTCAATTATGCTTATGCTCTTGAACAGTTGGAAGCAGACTTTTACACAAAAGTGGTGAATAATTTTTATTCCGGAATTTCAGCAGCAGAAAAAGAATTGTTTACCGATCTCTATCATCATGAGGTGATACACAGGGATTTCTTTAAAGCAGCAATCAGCGGAGCTACTTCCAATGTATTGCCCACCCTGGAATTTCAGTATCCTAATGTGAATTTTAACGACAGAAATTCTGTGCTGGCTACTGCAAAAGCGTTAGAAGATACGGGAGTTGCCGCATATAATGGTGCCGGAAAATACATTACCAATGCAGACTATCTGGTGATTGCAGGAAAAATTGTATCCGTTGAAGCAAGACATGCATCAGCCATACGAAATCTTATCAATCCCGGAACGGCAGCATTTTCCGGTGATGATATTATTGATAGCAACGGGCTGGATCTTGCCAAAGAGCCTAAAGATATCGTTACTGTGGCCGGAGGATTTATAAAAACTCCTTTCACATGGAAAGAACAGGGAATCGGTTAATTACTCACTTCAAAAAAATTACATTATGAACATTCTTAAATTACTGGATAAGCTTTCAAACGATACATTTTTCAGCAAGGAAGCATCAAGATTAGAAACTCTTACAAGCATTTCCTCTTTCGGGAAAAAAGCAGCTGTTGCTGCTGTTCCTCTGGGATTGGGCGCAATTATGACAACACCTGCAAAAGCAGCAGGCTTTACAGATAATACCTATAAAAATGCCTTAACGGATGCCTTACAACTGGCATTGGTGCTTGAATATCTTGAAAACGAATATTACGCAATCGGGCTTTCAACTTCCGGGTTAATTCCGAATGCAGACAGAACGGTTTTCATGCAGATTGCCAAACATGAATCTGCGCATGTAACTTTTCTTAAAAATACGCTCACATCACTAGGTACAACGCCGGGAGCGAAACCTACTTTTGATTTTACGGCAGGAGGTGCTTTTATGCCTTTTACGGATTACAATCAGTTTTTAGTATTGGCCCAGGCTTTCGAAGATACCGGAGTCCGTGCTTATAAAGGACAGGCAGGGAATGTGATGAGCAATAAAACGGTTCTGCAGGCGGCTTTACAAATCCACTCTGTTGAAGCAAGACATGCATCGCAGGTAAGAAGAATGAGAGCGAATAAAGGTTGGATTGAATTGGCCAACGGCGGAAATATGCCGGCTGCAACAAATCCTGTTTATGCGGGAGAGCAAAATACCAACCAGGCAGGATTTAATACAGCTGCAGCTTTTGGAGCGGCAGCAGGTTCTGCAGCATATGATGAAATTTTAACGGGAAGTGATGCTCAGACCATTGCGTCATTATTTATAGTGTAAAGCATATTTTTATTATCAATATTATCCCTTTCCCTTTCCGGACAGGGATTTTTTAGGTTAAAACGTTACAGGATATTTAGAAATTGGTTAAGAAAAAAAACTTCCCGGTGAAGAGAAGTTTGTTTGCCTTTTAAAACTTGAAATATGAGGTTCATTTCTACTCAAATATAGAAAGTAATACGTAATTATTTTTATGACGGTAATCATAAGCAGCGTATTTTGATTTGTAAATATGATCATTTTATAAAGGGTTTATTCTGAGCCTGCCTAAGTGTCTTTGTGAACCTAAAAAATTATATAATAAAGTCCTCGGAATTTTTGTGTTAAAATAGGCATTAAATTAATAACTGATAATCAATTTTATTTTGTAACTTTAATGTATGAAAGCAATTGCATATCCTTGTATTTTAAAGAAAAGTTTGAAAAACGGGGACGAAATTAAAAAAGCGGCAAAAATTTTTGCTGTTAGTGTTTTGGCACTTCTTGCACTTGGTTTTTGTACCACTTCACAGAAGCTTAATGCAGGTTAATATCCATATTTCTGATAGGAAATTTATAAATAAGTTAAAATTGTTTTTGACTAAGATAAATTTTTTATTATATTTGTGAATCGAAATAATTTTTTTTCATCATTTGTGTTTTTTTAGGCTCCGTTAGGAGCCTTTTTTTATGTAATACGTTTTCTGTTGGTGGCCCGCACCCATTTATCCTTTTTACATTTCTGGCAGTTTCCGGCATTTCCTTTCTGTTTTTCTTCCGTATGTCCGCAGAAAGTACATGAATAATACCCTGCATCTTGTATATATTTTACAGCATTTTTCAAAGAATCTGGCATAATGGGAAGCCCATATTTCACTTTTTCATCTTCAAAATAAAAAACGCTGATCTCTCCTGAGATTTCTTCAATCGCCTGTTCGATCTGGCCCAGCTGTGAAATTCCTTTTAATCTGAGCTCAGCAAAAAACTCATCACTTCCGAGATTTTCTTTTTTAAAATTATCAATCGAAAATTCTCCGTTTTCTATTAAGCATATTGATTTTCCTTCCAGCAATGTTTCAAATTTTTTGCTTTTTCCGATAAGATAGGTGACTAAAGTGTACAATAAAACAATCAGAACAAATACAACAATGGACGAAATGATCCCTACTTCCTTATAAAACATTGGGTCTCCTGCTGCAGAACCCAAGCCGATAATTACCACCAGCTCAAAAAGTGAAAGCTGTTTTACCCCCCTCTTTCCGAGCATTCTCAATCCGATAATGATTGTTAAAAACATAATAACAGTCCTGAGAACGATCTCCAGCAGGAAGGGCCAGTCTTCGGCTCCCAACAAAAGCTCTTTCCAGTCGAATTGTGATAGAAATACGGATAGCATAATGAATAGATTTGCTCTGAAAATTCAAATAATGCGCCAAGAGTTGTTCTGATTTCTTTGTGAAATTTTAAAAATGATCTAAAACTCCAATGATATGATGGTATACACTATCCAATTCCTCACCGGTTATGCAGTATGGCGGAACCAAATACATTACATTTCCCAACGGACGCAGGATAATTCCCCTTTTCAGAAATTCTTTATACAGTAATTTCCCAATATCATTAAAATAAGAAGTCTGTTGATTGCTGACAATTTCCCATGCCAGAATGGTTCCTGTCTGTCGCACCTTCTCAACCTTTGGATGCTTTTCCAATATTTTTACAAATTCTGAATGTTTTTCAGCAATAAGATCAATGCGCTCCAATGTTTCTTCTTTCACTAAAAGTTCCATGCTTGCCAAAGCCGCAACGCAGGACAGTGGATTGGCTGTGAAAGAATGCCCGTGAAATAATGTTTTGTACTGATCATCTGATAAAAAGGCATTAAAAATTTCCAGGGAACACGTAGTGATCCCCATCGGCATAGTACCACCTGTAAGACCTTTGGAAAAACACATAATATCCGGCTGTTCAGAAAGATGGTCTGCTGCAAATAATTTCCCTGTTCTCCCAAAACCGGTAAAGATCTCATCCTGAATCATCAGTATTTTCTGCTCTCTGCAGAATTTCATTAACTCCGAAAGATCTTCTGGCTGATACATTAGCATTCCTGCGGCTCCCTGAACAAGTGGTTCGTAAATGAAACAGGCAATTTCATCTGAAATAGTTTGAATATATTTTTTTAAACTTTCTAAATTTTGTGCAGTCGGGGCATCAATAAAAACAACCTCAAAAAGCATTTCACCGAAAGGTTGCGTCCAGGCGCTTCTTCCGCTTACGGACATGGCACCGAAAGTATCTCCGTGGTAAGCGTTTTTCAGGGCCAGGATTTTTGTTTTCTGATGATTTTGATTATAAGCATATTGAATGCACATCTTTAAAGCTACTTCTACCGCCGTGGAACCGTTATCGGAATAAAATGCTTTCCTTTGGTTTTCAGGAAGAAGCTTCAAGAGATTTTCGGAAAGCTGTACGGCCGGCTCATGGGTAAAACCTGCAAAAATGACCTGCTCTAAAGTATTCAGCTGTTCCGAAACTCTTTTAGCAATATGATGATGGGCGTGTCCGTGAAGGGTAACCCACCACGAAGAAACCGCATCGATATATTTATTCCCTTGATCATCAAAAAGATAAACGCCCTCTCCTCTCATAATCGGAATGATATCGGCCGTTTTCATTTGAGTGTAAGGATGCCAGTTGACAGCTTTGTCACGTTCAGATAAATTCATCAATACTATTTAAAAAAAATTAACAATTAACCATTCATATTTCACTTTTTAGCACATTGTTTTTTCTTTCACCATCGGCTTTAATCCTAATGTTTTCAGAAGCTGCAGATCCTCCGAAACTCCCGGATTCGGCGTCACCAAAAGTGTTTCTCTTTCTCCGGTAAAAATGGAATTTGCTCCTGCCATAAAGCACCAGCCCTGTTCAAAATCCGTCATTTCGATTCTTCCTGCACTAAGGCGGACCATGGAAGAAGGCATGATAATTCTTGCTGTGGCAATCATCCTTACCATTTCCCAGGTATCAGTTTTTTCATTATTTTCAAGAGGGGTTCCTTTTACTCTCGCCAAAGCATTAATAGGAACCGATTCAGGATGTTTAGGCATTGTTGCTAAGGTTAAGAGTATGGAAATCCTGTCGACGTGGGATTCTCCCAATCCGATAATTCCACCCGAACAGACCGTAATTCCTGCTTTTCTTACATTGTTGATTGTATTAATCCTATTGTCGAATGTTCTGGTTGAAATAATCTCTTCATAATATTGCTCAGAAGTATCGAGGTTATGGTTATAAGCATACAAACCTGCTTCCTGCAAACGGATTGCCTGTTCTTCGGTAAGCATTCCTAAAGTACAGCAGACTTCCATTCCGAGTTCATTTACGCCTTTTACCATATCAATAACACGGTCAAAATCCCGGTTGTTGCGCACTTCTCTCCATGCCGCGGCCATACAGAACCTTGAAGAACCTCCTTCTTTTGCTTTTTTAGCGTGCTCAATAACTGTTTCCGTTGGCAACAAAGCCTGCACTTTGATGTCGGTGTGGTATCTTGCCGCCTGTCCGCAATAGGAACAGTCTTCCGGGCATCCGCCTGTTTTTATGGAAAGTAAAGTCGACATCTGTACTTCTTCGGGGTTATGCCATTCACGGTGTACGGTGGCGGCTTTGTAGATAAGTTCAAGAAGAGGCAGGTTATAAATTTCCTCTATTTCTTCCCTTGTCCAGTCGTTTTTTAAAATGGTACGTTCTTTCATATCTTTTCTAATTGTTTTGCAGCAGTTTTTATGTTTTCATTTGTTATCTCGCTTAAAAAAGGAATTCTGATAATTCCGGTTTCAGGTTGAATATTTTTGAGGATAATTCTTTCTGTATCCGGCGCGAAATTTCCGTTCAGAATAATATATTTGAGTTTAATTTTTCTTTGTTCTAAAACTGTAAGCGACAATAAAGTGTGGTTAATGCATCCCAGATAATTCTTCACTACCAATGCAGCGGGAATACCAAGTCTTTGAATCAGATCAATGATCAAATCCTCATCATTTAACGGAACCATAAGTCCGCCTGCTCCTTCTACAATTAAATTATTATTGGTTTCAGGAAGTTTAAATTTATTCAGATCTATGGTAATTCCTTCTTCCTTTGCCGACTGGTGTGGCGATGCCGCCAGTTTGAGACGGTATGTTTCGGGATAGCAGATGGTTTGTTCACCAGTCCAGTTTTTTATTTTCATACTGTCTGAAAAATCCAGGTCGCCGGATTGTACGGGTTTCCAGTAATCAGCGTTAAAATATTTTGTTAAAATTGCGGAACAGACGGTTTTTCCGACTTCGGTTCCGATTCCGGTAACAAATAACATTTTCTGTCCTGAATTTTCACTTTTTTGGGGTTGCATTGTATCATCCATAATTCATCAGATAAATTCATTGATAATTTTTGTGAGTTCTGAGATTTCCGACTCTGTATTAAAGCTGTGCAGACAGATTCTCAGCCTTTCTGTCCCTTCCCGTACTGTCGGACTGAAAATGGGATAGGTTAAAAAGCCATTATCCGAAAGGGTTTTTGATAATTCTTTCAATTGATGATTGTCTGGAATTATAATCGCCTGAATCGGACTGTTTTCTTGAGATCTACTCTTTAAATTTCCTCTTCGAAAAGTGGCAATGTTTTTTTGCAGCTGAACGGATGCTGCTTTATTTTCATTTAAAAATTCATATCCTTTAGAAATGCTTATCCATAAGAAATCATGAGCGGAAGTTGTATAAATGAAAGGTGAGGCAAAATTGATGAGGTAAGCTTTTATCAGATCGTTCGTTAATACAGCAGCTCCGTGCGTTCCCAATGCTTTTCCATACGTCACAACCGTAGCCAAAACTTTTTCATGAAGCTTTAAACTGTTGACAAGCCCATATCCGAAAACTCCGAAAGCATGTGCTTCATCCACAATAAGTCCGGCATTATATTTCGCGGTAAGATCTGTAATTTCCTGAAGCGGACAAAAATCCCCATCCATTGAATACAGGCTTTCAACAGCAATATAAACCGTGCCCGTCTGTCTTTTCAGGATATCTTCTAAATGATTATAGTCATTATGTTTGAATTTTAATTTTTTCGCATTCGACAATTTGCAGGCATCGTGTACCGAGCGGTGAATTTTTTCATCCACGATAACGGTGTCGTGACGGTTTGGAAGTGCAGAAAATAAAGCAAGATTCGCATTATAACCCGATGGGAAAAGCAGGGCTGCTTCACAATGATGTTCTTTTGCAATGTATTTTTCCGTCTGCGTAACGATATCACTGTTTCCGCTGATCAGTCTTGAGCCTGTGCTTCCATTGAGTACATCAGGGTTTTTCTGAATTGCTTCTAAAAGTATATTTTGGAAATTTTCATTCCCTGCAAATCCGAGATAATTGTTAGAATAAAAATCTACGCCCTTTTGTCTGGGACGTAATGTTCTTAAAACTCCTTTCTGCTTTCTTTTTGCTAAAGCTTCTTCAACTGGTAAATAAAGATTATGCATGTTCCGTCTTCAAAATTTCCTCTGAAATACTGTTGATCCATTGCTGGTGAAGTTCATTTTCAATCTTCAAAATATGTTCTGCATGAATTTTCCATTCTTCGCAAAATTCATCAAGCTGATGAATCATTTCTTCTAAGTGGCCCTCTTCTTCAAGAATAATAGATTTCACCATAACTTTCGAACCGTACTTTGTAAGAACTTCCTGGTAAACAGGATATAATTCATCTGCTCTAACTTCAATGGCATAGGTGACAAAAAGATAAGCGGCATACCTTAATTGCTCTTTTGTTAAAGAAAATTTCTGTTGCAGATATTTACAAGTTTTTATATCCAGACTGTGAAGATATTGCCTGGTAAAAGCATGTGCAAGCAAATATTCCTTTCGGTAATTTTCACAATTTGATGAAGTAATTTTAAGAATCTGTTTTTTAAGATAATACGCATGACGGTGTTCTTCTGCTGCATGCTTTAGCTGAATAAGATTTACTTCAGATGGATGTTCGCAGGCTGAAATTTTCCTGGCTCCTGCATTTTCCATGTATGATAATGTATTGAGCCATTTTGCATGAATATCGTTATCATTAACAATTCTTTCCAAAAGATGATAGAGCGTCATTTTATTGTTTTGATTCAAAAGTAGTATATTACCGGATGGTTATAAAGTGCCAGTTTTAAGATAATGAATAGTCCGGTTTTAATTCCATATCAAAGTTTTATTAGTATAGACCGATCTTCAGAAGTTTCTGTTTACATGCAGATATCTAATCAGCTTATTAATGCTATTCAGCGCGGATTTCTTCCTTTCGGAACCAAGCTTCCCGGTACGAGAACATTCAGCAAGCTTTTAGAAGTTCACCGAAATACAATCGTTTCTGTATATGAAGAATTGCTCGCTCAGGGTTGGATAGAGATTTTCCCTAATAAAGGCACTTTTGTCATTGGACAAGAAAAGAATACAACAACAGTACAGGTATTCAAACAAAATAACCTTGAAAATTATCCTAAACAAACCGGATTTTCTTTTAAATCTTCCAATATCCTTGATAATCCTTTTGAGCATTCCGACTGCGACTATATTTTTAATGATGGAACTCCGGATATACGGCTGACACAGGTGGATCAGTATTCCGGGATTTACAGTTCTATATTAAAGAGAAAAGCGCATAAAATCGGACAATACAATTCTGACGGAAGTGAATTTTTTAAGCAGCATCTTTCAGAATATTTAAATTTATCAAGAGGTTTGCCGATTTCAAAAAATAACCTTCTCATTACAAGAAGCACCGAAATGAGTATGTATATTGTTTCTGAGATTCTTTTATCTAAAAATGATACAGTTATAGTAGGGGAATTAAGTTACTTTTCGGTCAATATGATCTTTCAGCGCACCGGTGTCAATATTCGCACTGTTTCTATTGATCAAGAAGGAATTAATGTGCAAGAAGTCCGTAAAATCTGTGAGCAGCAAAAAATCAGGATGCTGTATCTTACACCCCATCACCACTATCCTACAACGGTTGCTTTGAGCGCGAAAAGAAGACTTGAGCTGCTGCATTTATCCCAGGAATTTGGCTTTGTAATTCTTGAAGATGATTATGACTACGATTTTCACTACGATAAAAGTCCGATTCTTCCGTTGGCAAGTGCAGATACTAAAGGGATGGTGATTTATATTGGTTCTTTTGGGAAGCTATTAGCTCCGGGATTTCGTACAGGTTTTATTGTTGCACCCGAAAATCTCATGGTAGAAATGAGGAAATATCTTGGAATCATCGACAGACAAGGCGATATTTTGATGGAACATGTTCTTGGTGAAATGATTGCAGAAGGCGAAATTAACCGTTATCTCAAAAAATCCCTGAAAATTTATAAAGAACGAAGGGATCATTTTGCTTCTTTGCTTAAACATCATCTGGACGATTTTATAGACTTTAAAATTCCTTCAGGCGGACTGGCTTTTTGGACAGAATGGAAAATTTCAGTGAATCTTATGCAGCTTTCAAAAAAATGTGCCCGAAATAATGTATTCATTCCAAAAACATTATTGTATCAGAACAGAAATCTCACGGCCATGCGTCTCGGTTTCGGAAATTTTACCATTGATGAAATGGAAAAAGCGGTCGGAATTCTTTCAGAAAATGTAGAAGATATGTTGATAGCAGATAAAATGCAGTAAAATTATTTTGGTTGGATTTTTGAATATAGCTTTCTAAATACTTACACTATTGAAATTAATTACTTTTACCAACAAAGGGATTTATTGTCCGCAGGGTAAATTTTACATTGACCCTTGGCGACCCGTTGATCTGGCGGTTATCACACACGGACATGCCGATCATGCCCGATGGGGAATGAAAAAATACCTTTGCCATCACTTCACCAAACCGATTTTGTATAAAAGAATAAGCGAAGATATAGAATGCCAGAGCGTGGAATATGGTGAAGTTATCAATATCAACGGAGTAAAAGTCTCATTGCATCCTGCCGGACATATTATTGGTTCTGCACAGATCAGACTTGAATATAAAGGATATGTAAGTGTTGTTTCCGGAGATTATAAAGTTCAGGATGACGGATTGAGTACGCCTTTCGAATTGGTACGGTGTAATGAGTTTGTTACGGAAAGTACTTTCGGACTGCCTATTTACAATTGGCTGGAAGTAGATGATCTAAATAAAAGGCTTCAAAGCTGGGTGCTCCGGAATAAAGAAAATCAGAAAACTTCCGTATTTATCGGATACTCTTTAGGTAAAGCCCAAAGAATTATGAAAGCGGTTGAAGAACTCGGTAAAATTCACGTTCATTATTCCATCGGAAAGCTGAACGAAGCTTTTGAAGCGGTAGGAATTGGTCTTCCGGATTATGAGATCCCCGATTTCAGGGAAAGTGTAAAGCATCTTCAGGATGAAATTGTCATTGTACCGCCTGCTTTATTGGATTCGAATGTCATTAAAAAAATTCCGAATGCGGCAACAGCAATCTGTTCCGGCTGGATGCAGGTGCGTGGCGCAAGAAGGTGGCGAAGCGCAGATGCCGGTTTCCCAATGAGTGATCACGCCGACTGGAAAGGACTTTTACAGGCCATAAAAGCAACGGAAGCAGAACTTGTTCACGTTACACACGGACAGACCGAAGTTTTTTCTAAATATTTAAACGAAATCGGTATTCAATCTGATGTTGTGGAAACGTTGTATGGTGATGATGACGAAGAGGAAAAGGAAAAAGAAATACTAGAAGATTAACGATTATGAAATTAAACCTTCAAGGTTTTTAAAACCTTGAAGGTTTGTATATATAATTAATAAAGAAAAATGAAACATTTCGCAGAACTTATCAACGCTCTGGAAAGCACCAATAAAACCAATGCTAAAATCGATGCCATCATCGATTATCTGGAACGTGCCCCCGATGAAGATAAAGTATGGCTGATTGCCCTTTTTACAGGCAAAAGACCCAAGCGGAATGTCAACACCAATTACATGAAAGAATGGGCGCTGGAAATAACTCAGTTACCATTCTGGCTTTTTCAGGAAAGCTATTCTTCAGTGGGAGATCTTGGAGAAACCATTTCATTGATTTTGCCACCGCCGAAGGAAAAAATAGACCGCTCATTATCTGATTGGATGAATGAGATCATTAGCTTGAAAAATAAAAACGACCATGAAAAAAAAGAATTTGTCCTTACCTCATGGAACGGGCTTGATTATACGGAACGTCTGATCTTTAATAAGTTATTAGGCGGCAGCTTCCGGATCGGAGTTTCAGATAAAACATTAATTAATGCTTTAACAAAGTTTTCAAACCAGGAACCAAGTACGCTGATGCACAGTCTTATGGGAAAATGGCAACCTGATGAGGTTTCCTTTCATGAGCTGATTTCCGCAGAAAATATCAATCCGGATAATTCCAAGCCCTATCCTTTCTGTCTTGCCTATGCTTTGGAAAAAGATCTGGATGAATTAGGAGAACCTCATGAATGGCTTATTGAATACAAATGGGACGGAATCCGCGGACAGATTATTCGCAGAAACGATGAAGTGTTCATTTGGTCGCGTGGTGAAGAGCTCGTTACCGATCAGTTTCCTGAAATAAAAGAAGTGGTTCAGAATATGAAAGGAGACTTTGTAATTGATGGAGAAATACTTGCGGTAAAAGATGATAAGGTTCTAAATTTTAATGAATTACAAAAAAGATTAAACAGAAAAACTTTAACTAAAAAAATGCTTTCCGAAATCCCGATTCAGGTGTTTGCCTATGATCTGCTGGAGCTTGAAAATAACGATCTCAGGGAAAAACCCATCTCCGCAAGAAGAGCCATGCTTGAAGAATTATTACTGAATGAAAATCCGGAAAACATTAAAATTTCAGAAGTCATCGCATTTGAAAACTGGGATGAACTAAACAACATCCGGGAAAATTCAAGAGATATTAACAGCGAAGGATTGATGCTAAAGCAGAAAAGTTCACAATATCATTCAGGAAGAAAAAAGGGCGATTGGTGGAAATGGAAAATCAGTCCGCTCACGATAGATGCCGTTCTAATCTATGCCCAAAAAGGAAGTGGGAGAAGAAGCGCTTATTACACCGATTATACTTTCGCTGTAAAAAATGAAGATAAACTGGTAACTATTGCGAAAGCATATTCAGGTCTTACGGATAAAGAAATTATGGAAGTCAGCAAGTTTGTCAATAAAAATGCCATTGAGAAATTCGGACCGGTACGAACAGTAAAACCTGAACTTGTTTTTGAAATTGCTTTTGAAGGAATCGGGTTCAGTAATCGACATAAAAGTGGCGTTGCACTTCGTTTTCCAAGAATTTTAAGATGGCGAAAAGATAAAACCGTAAATGAGATTGACGACTTGGAAGAAATTAAAAAATTAATACTGTGATTTTTAAACGCTATGAACGCAAGCTTATTTTAAATATCAGAATATTTTCGTTCGCAAGGCGTTTCACTCAGCAGGATTTTCAGCTTTTACTTATTGAACACAAACTAAAATTTTACGAATGTCGTTCAGCCTTTGCGAAAAAAAACTTTTTTAACTATCATAGCGTTTAAACAAAATAGAAAAAATTGACAACATTCGAAAATACCGACGGCTACCAAATCATCCAGAACTGGATGGAAGAAAAAGGCATTTCCCCTTTTAAATTTCAGGTTGAAACCTGGAAAAAATTCGGGAATGGGTACAGCGGAATGGTTGTTGCACCAACAGGTTTCGGAAAAACCTATTCAGTGTTTTTAGCCCTAATTTCAGATTTTCTCAATCGGCCTGAAAAATATGGAAAAGGCCTGAAAATGATATGGATCACTCCGCTCCGCTCGCTTTCAAAAGATATTGCCAAAGCAATGCAGGAAGCCATTGATGAAATCGGGTTAGATTGGACAGTCGGTGTCAGAAACGGAGATACAGATCCTAAAGTTCGTCAGCAACAGGTTAAAAATATGCCTGAAATTTTGGTGGCAACTCCAGAAAGCCTTCATTTGCTGCTCGGACAAAAAAAACATCAGCGGTTTTTTCAGGATTTGCAGACCATCGTTATTGACGAATGGCATGAACTGCTGGGTTCCAAACGTGGTGTTATGGTTGAACTGGGAATCTCACAGCTTAGAAAATATGTTCCGAAAATTAAAATCTGGGGAATAACGGCTACGATAGGAAATCTGGATGAAGCCATGGAAGTCCTGATTCCTTATCACATTAAAAAAACAAAAATTACAGCCAAAGAGAAAAAGAAAATTGATATTCTTTCCGTCTTCCCCGATGAAGTGGAAATTCTTCCGTGGGCAGGGCATCTCGGCCATAAACTGGCAGATAAAGTCGTTCCGATTATCCTGAATTCTAATTCGACTATTGTTTTTACCAATACCAGAAGCCAGAGTGAAATGTGGTACCAGCTTTTGCTGGATGCCTATCCGGATTTTGCCGGACAAATTGCCATTCATCACAGTTCGATTGATGCTCATTTAAGGATCTGGATTGAAGAAAACCTCAGCAACGGTAAACTGAAAGCCGTTGTCTCAACCTCATCACTTGATTTAGGAATTGATTTTAAGCCGGTGGATACGGTAATCCAGATTGGTTCTGCAAAAGGGGTTGCAAGATTTCTGCAGCGTGCCGGACGAAGCGGCCACTCCCCTTTCGAAACCTCTAAAATTTATTGCGTTCCGACCCATTCCCTGGAGCTTATTGAAGTTTCCGCACTGAAAGAAGCTGTGAAAAATAACGTCATAGAGCCCCGTGATCCGCAGGTTCTGTGTTTTGATGTACTGGTACAGTTCCTGATGACACTTGCCATTGGCGACGGCTTTTATCCTGATGAAATGTTTCCGCAGATTAAAGAAACTTTTGCTTTTCAGCAGATGACGGATGAAGAATGGAAAAGTATTCTCGATTTTTTAACCATTGGTGGAAAGGCACTTAAAAGTTATGAAGAATTTCATAAAGTAGTTATTGATGAAACAGGTTTATATAAAGTAACATCCCGAAGAATTTCCATGCTTCACCGGATGAATATGGGAGTCATCGTAAGTGATGCGATGCTGAAGGTAAAGTTTATTTCCGGCGGCTACATCGGTATGGTGGAAGAATATTTTATTTCGAGATTAAAGAAAGAGGATAAATTTATTCTTGCCGGGCGTGTGCTGGAAGTGGCCATGATTAAAGACATGACGGTTTTCGTAAGGGCTTCCAAAGGAAAAGCTTTTGCTCCGAGTTATCTCGGCGGAAGACTGCCTTTAAGTTCTAACCTCGGACAGTTTTTAAGGGAGAAACTTTCGGGTGCTCTTAATCCTAAATCTTCTGAAAAAGAATTAAAATTTTTACATCCTCTTTTGGCTAACCAGGAAGAACGTTCTCACATTCCTGAAGAAAATGAATTTTTGGTAGAATTAATCAAAAACCGCGAAGGGTATCACCTGTTTATGTATCCTTTTGAAGGAAGGCTGGTTCATGAAGTAATGGCGGCGCTTATTGCGTACCGTATTTCTAAATTGGCTCCGATTTCATTTTCGATGGCGATGAATGATTATGGTTTTGAATTATTCAGCGATAAACAAATTCCGCTGAATGAAGATAATTTAGAGCAGATTCTTACGCGAGAAAATTTAATGACAGATGTTATTTCGAGTATTAACGCTGCCGAAATGGCGAGACGTAAATTTCGGGATATTGCTGTGATTTCAGGAATGGTCATTCAGAATTTCCCCGGGCAGCAGCGTTCCAACAAATCGTTGCAAAGTTCCGCAGGGCTTATTTTTAAAGTGCTGGAAGATTACGATCCTGACCATTTTTTGGTGAGGCAGTCTTATACCGAAGTATTTAATATGCAGCTTCAGGAGCAGAGGCTTGTGGAAGCATTTAAGCGTATTGAAAAGTCAAAAGTTATTTTAAAATTTGCCAATTCTTTTACGCCATTGAGCTTCCCCATAAAAGTAGACAGTCTTCGCCAGACACTTTCCAGTGAAGATTTGGATTCCAGGATCAAACGGTTGGTGGAACAGGCAAAAAAAGTCAGGTAATTATCCTATTCTCTTGCCAAGAATGACCAATGTTCTTTCTACGCCATCCAGTACGGCAACATTTGGAAAGGTTCCCCAGTCTTCAAAGCCAAAATGTCTGAAAAGCTTCAGGCTTGGCTCATTATGCAGAAAAATAAATCCTAATAATGTTTTCACCCCGAATTTTCCGGCATTGTCGATACAATATTGCAGAATTTTTTTACCGAACCCTTTTCCGCGGCAGCTTTCATCCATATAAATGCTTACTTCCACTGTTCCATTGTATGCCGGTCTTCCGTAGAATGACGTAAAGCTTACCCATCCCAAAATATGATGTGCTGAATTTTCTACCATCCAGAGCGGCCGGGTTTGAGGATTATGCTCATGAAACCATTGTATTTTGCTCTCCACCGAAACATTTTCGGTATCGGCTGTTACCATCCGGGATGGAATGGTAGAATTGTAAATTTCAACAATTTTCGGCAAATCTTCAAGGGTGGCATTTCTGAAGGTAAGTTCTTCCATAGTGCGACAGCATTTATCTGCAAATATACATGAAGATTTTTCTTTTTTATATGATTATTCTTCGGCGTTGGGATCTTTCAGCTCTTTAAGGCTTCTGTTGAGGCTTCGTACACTGATTCCCAGATAGGCTGCCATATCTTCCTTTGAAATTTCCATTTCTTTAGCTTTTAATTCCAGAAACTGGTTGAGCGTATGTTCTGTCGTGTGAAGCTGCTGGTACGATGCCCTGCTTGAAGTGTTGACAATACGTTCCGCAAAAACATCGAGCAGGAAATTATTCAGACCCAAATCATTTTTAAGCAAATCCTTAAAATACGGGATCGACATCGCATATACGGTAACCTCCGATATCGCTTCAATAGAACACAGACACCGAACATTTTTAATGACCTCTATCTCACCGATAATTTCTCCTTTGCCTAAAAATTCAACGATATACTCTTTGTCATTCTCTTCTATAAAATAACACTTGGTGATGCCGGTTCTGATGAGCATAATCTTTGTGGAAGTCTCATTCTGGGTGAGCAATCGTTCTCCTTTAGCATAAGATTTAACAATGATATTTTCCTTTTCCGGCTGTTTCTCATAAAGCGCTTCCAGGTACTCTAAAAATGGTTGGTTCGTTCTCAGCATGATAATGATCCGGGACAAATGTCCTTTTTTGGTTGATATTTATTTCTGAATTTTGGATCCGAAAATTACAAAATCTAATTTAAACACATTATGAATTCTATCCATACAATAGCTTTTGATGCCGATGATACGCTTTGGATAAACGAAATTTATTTTCAGGAAGCTGAAATGGCTTTTTGCGAGCTTTTTAAAGATGAATTGCCTTATCAGACCGTTACGCAGGAATTATTTGCCACCGAAATGAAGGATCTCCATCTTTACGGTTATGGGGTGAAAGGTTTTATGCTGTGCATGATGGAAATGGCTGGGAAACTTTCAAGCGGATTCAGTAAAGGATCACTCATTGGAAACATTATAGAAATCGGACATGCTCTTTTGCAAAAGCCCGTTGAACTTCTGGATGGCGTTGCCGAAACGCTTGATCAGCTAAAAGACAGATACAGACTGGTGGTTGCCACAAAAGGTGACCTGCTGGATCAGGAACGAAAACTTGCAAAATCGGGATTACATGATTATTTTCACCATATTGAAATTATGAGTGATAAAAAATAACGGATTATCAGAAATTGATCCGACATCTGGATTGTAATCCGGAAAACTTTTTAATGGCAGGAAACTCTATAAAGTCTGATATTCTTCCGGTGTTGGAAATGGGCAGCTACGCAGCTCACATTCCTTACCATCTTACATGGGCTCACGAGCAGCATGAGCATAAGCCGGAATCTGAACGTTTTATGGAGCTTAAAAATATCCGTGAGATTTTGGATTATGTTTAAATTAAAGGTAAATTAATCAAATGAGACGGGTTCTTTGATGCCGTATCTGCAGAATTTAAGGTATTTGTCAATGTATTCCGATTTATATTTTCTTTCGAAAAAAGCTAACTTATCAAAGTAAGGAACTTTTAAACCTTCATATAAATGATATTCTGCAAGGAGTTCTACCATCACTTTCGGACTGTTCGGATTGCTTAGAATAATCTGGTCTAAACGTGAAGTTAATGAATCAATTTCATTCGTTTTCCAAATAGATCTGGTATTCAGCATATCTTTAATATTCTGATATTCTGGTGAATTTTGTTTATGGTTGGCAATCATACTGTCCTTCCATTTTCTTTCCCAATCGGCCTGCTTAATGATTTGTTTTTCGGCAAGTACATTCTGATATAATTCAAAAGCAATAGTTGTCATTCTTATAACACATCCTTTCATTACTTTAAGAGAATCTTTAGTATTTAAATTGTTGATAAAGAATTTTTCAAAAGATTTTGATTTTCTGCTGAAAAGAATATTGAGAGCATATAGTTTTGTGGAAGGATTTCCATTGGATGCTATAAATTTTACTTCATCATCGGAAGCTATCTTTCCGATTTTTTCATTGATTTTATAAACTTCACTTTCATGTCCGTCAATGCTGATATTTTTGGATTCATATCTTTCACTTTGTGATAGTTGCTTATAAAGCTTATTTACTTTTGGTGATAATTGCCCAAAGAACAGTATCGGCAGGAATAAAAGAAAAAAGAAAGTTTTCATCGGTTTATGGTCGTTTAAGCTAAAAAAATCCGTTCAGATCTGAACGGATTTTTATAAAAATTATTATTTTTTCAGGCATTTTTCCAGGAACTGATCCTGCTCCCAGAGCAAATGCAGAATGTTTTCTTTCGCAACATATCCGTGAGCTTCCTTAGGTAAAAGTACCATTTTTACCGGTGCGCCGAGGTTTTTCAATGCCTGGAAATATCGTTCCGTCTGAAGCGTGAATGTTCCCGGATTATTGTCGGCATCACCGTGAACCAGCAATAATGGTGTTTTCATTTTGTCAGCATTCATAAATGGGGACATGGTGTTGTAAATTTCCGGAACATCCCAGTAATTTCTCTGCTCACTCTGAAATCCGAAAGGTGTTAATGTACGGTTATAGGCCCCGCTTCTTGCAATTCCGCAGGCAAACAATTTTGAGTGTGTCAAAAGATTGGCTGTCATAAAAGCTCCGTAAGAATGCCCTCCCACGGCAACTTTTTTACGATCAATGTATCCAAGCTGATCAACGGCGTTAATAGCGGCTTCAGCATTGGCAACCAATTGCGGAATAAACGTATCGTTCGGTTCTGTTTTTCCTTCCCCGATGATCGGGAATGCGGCATCGTCCAAAACAGCGTAGCCTTTGGTCGTCCAATATACGAAGGATCCGTAGTACGGAAAGGTAAAATCATTCGGGTTTTGGGTGTTTTGTCCGGCTGTATTTTTGTCTTTATACTCTGTCGGATACGCCCAGATCAGCAACGGAAGTTTTTCGTTTTTTGCTTTTCTGTCATAACCTGCAGGAAGATAGAGGGTTCCTGTTAACGTCACCCCATCATTTCTTTTGTAGGTAATGACTTCCTTATAAACATCTTTTATGCTTTCAAACGGATTGGCAAACTGAGTTACAGGTTCTACTTTGTTAGATTTGATATTTTTCCTGTAATAATTCGGATATTGGCTGGAAGACTGTTGGGTCGTTAAAATCTCCCCTTTTGAAGGATTCAGGATGTCAACGATCTCTTCTTTTGCATTTTTAAGATTGGAAGTGTAAAGCCTTTTTTTCTTTAATGTTTTCATATCCATCTCATCGAGAAAAGGGTGCTGCCCGTCTTTGGTAAATCCGGCTCCGATCAGGTAGGACTTCCCTCCTTTCATATCGACAACATATCTTCCGTACTGATTTTTGGTGGTGTTAAAATTTCCAGGGTCATTGTATACATCCTGATAATTCCTGTCGTCAATTACTTTAGATTCCCCGTTGTTCAGATCTATGAGATAAGATTTTGTATTTCTGGTATCGTACCATCCTTCTGAAACAATCGCATAATGATCGTTGGTCCAGCTTGTTCCTTCGTATCTTTGTTTTGTTTTAAAAAATGACTTTGGAGCATTGCTGAACGGAGCTTCCCAGGTAAAAATTTCATCCCTGAAATCTGCCGGTTTCGATTGGTCTCCGCCGTCCAATGCTTCAGCATACACCAATGTTGCAGGCATATCGCTTCTCCATCCCATATCTCTTTTTCCTATTCTTACCGATGAAAAACCTTTAGGCATAATTTCATTCAAAGGAATCTCGTTCACCACTTTTACCACGTTTCCGTTGGCATCATAAACGGTTGTAGTCATGGGAAAACGACTCAACGGAACGATGTAGGAAAACGGTTTTTTAATGGTGGTTGCCATCAGATAATTTCCGTCCGGAGAGTAACTCAATCCGGTGTACATATCCTGATCTTTTATTTTTTTCAGGTTTCCCTGAAGATCAACGTTGTAAATTTCGGAAGCGGTAAGAATTTCAAAATTCCTTTCATCCTGAGGATTTTTAAGCAAATCCTGATACGTTCTGTTTTGTGAAACTTTACCGTCGGAAGTAGAAACAATCGGTCCTGTCGGAAGATCTTTACTTGAATCAATCAGCGCAGGTCTGTTTTGAGGAAGAACTTTTATCAATACATTCTTTGAATCTTTATTCCAGGTGTAAGGACTTCCTAAATTGGCATTGAGGTTATCTGAAGTAATTTTTCTTGCGGCTGCAGTTTCCAGATCAACGATCCAGAGCTCAACTCCTTTATTCGTTGTATTGGTAAAAGCAAAAGATTTTTCGTCCGGAGAAAATGAAGTGTACGCAATTTTCGGATTTTGCGGTAAATTTTTAACCTGAATTTCCGTTTTGTCATTCAGTTTTCGGACTTTTAAATTGTTAATGTAGGTAACGGAGCTTGAAATATTCGTAACCGGGTTTATTCTTAGTCCGCCAAGCTTCATTTCCTGCTGATTCAGGTCTTCAAGTGTTTTATAAGTCGGACGGTAGCTAAAAACAATCCAGTCTTTTTTACTGTTCATCAAGACACTCGGAGGTCGCTCGTAATCTGCCAGTTTAAGGATTTCGGCAGATGGTTTCTGATAGGTGATATTTTCCTGCGCTTCGTAAAAATTAAGAAACGCCAGAAGGCAAATGGTTATCTTTATTTTCATTAAATATTCTCTTTCCGACGAAATTAATGAATTTTATGTTAACCTAAATTTTTCTTTTAATGAAAAATAAAAAAGCAGCAAAATTTGCTGCCTGTATGTTAAATTACCAGTCACTGGCTCTTTTTCTTTTTTCGATCATATAGTCGACTGAAATTTTTCCGGGGCCGGAAGCAATAAGGAGAAGATAAACTGAAAGATAAATGAGACTCATTTCCCTTTTTTCAAAAGGATCTGCCCCATGAACCACGAAGGCTGCAATGATCATTGTAAAAATAAGAAAGCCTAATGCAACTCTCGTAAACAGCCCTAAAATAATCAGGATGGAACATACAAACTCTGCAAATACAGTAAGCGTTAAAGATACGGTTGGCCCCAGTCCCAGGAAGTCGAAAAACTCAATTTTCCCTCCTTCAAGAAGCATCTGAAGTTTTGGGAAGCCGTGAGACAGCATGGCGAAACCAATAAAAACTCTCACCACCAATAAAATTATATCTTTAAAAACCGTATTAGAATTTGTAGTGTTCAAATAGTTCATCAAGTTAAAATTTAATTAAAGATAACGAAAATGTTTGTAAATATAACGGCTTTTCAGCTTGTTTTAGTCTATCGGTAACCGAAGTTTTTCAGATCTCTGTCGTTTTTCCTCCAGTCTTTTTTCACTTTTACAAAAAGGTTCAGGTGAATCTTTTTATTGAAAAATTTTTCAAGATCCAACCTTGATTCGGTTCCCACTTTTTTAATGGCTTCCCCTTTATGCCCGATTATAATTCCCTTCTGCGTATCTCTCTCTACATAAATAATGGAATCGATGAAAATAATTCCTTCTTTTTCCTTGAACTGTTCGGTTACCACTTCTACCGAATAGGGAATTTCTTTATCATAATTCAGTAGGATTTTTTCACGGATGGCTTCGTTTACAAAGAATCTTTCAGGCTTGTCGGTATACTGGTCTTTATCGTAATATGGCGGATTTTCCGGAAGCAGTGATTTCAGTTTCGGTAAAATAATATCGGTGTTGAATGCGTTTAGTGCAGAAATCGGCAGAATTTCAGCTTTAGGAATTCGTTCATGCCATGTTTCAACCAGCTTTTCAAGACCTTCCTGATTGGTCTGGTCTACTTTATTCAGCAGCAATAAAACCGGTACGGGAATTTTATTCAGCTTATCAATTAAAAATTCTGAAGGCTCGGCTTTATCGGTAACATCCACAATGAATAAGAAAACATCTGCATCCTGGAGGGAATCTTTTACAAAATCCATCATTTTTTCCTGCAAGCCGTACTTCGGATCAAGAACTCCGGGAGTGTCGGAAAATACGATCTGCAAATCTTCTTCATTATAAATTCCAAAAATTCTGTGGCGTGTGGTCTGTGCTTTCTGGGTAACAATGGCCAGCTTCTCGCCCATTAACTGATTGAGTAAGGTTGATTTTCCGGCATTCGGTTTCCCGACGATATTTACAAATCCTGCTTTGTGCATAAAAAATTATATTGAACTGCAAAGTTAATAAAACAAATCTGGTCTTTGGGCCTATTCCCGGGATTTAAAATGACAAGCCCCCGAAAACACTTTATTTTCAGGGGCTTTTCAATTAAATATATACTTTTATCTGTCGTTTATATCCACTGTTACCGGCATCACATAAGTATAAGCAACCATATTTTCAGTTAATTTTTTCCGGCCTACTTTGTATGGCAAGCCACTTAAAACCGTTTCAATTTCCTTGTTTACATTTTTACAGTCACCACTGGCATGTACATTCACTATTTTACCCTTTTTAGAAATATCAAATTTAACTATGGAGTTCACGACTCCCTGTTTATAATCTGGGTTGGTTAAATCAAAGTTATCCATCAATCGGGTTCTTATATCATTAAAAGTCTGATTCTTAATCAGCTGCACTTCTTCAATCGTATTGTTTGTACTACTTTGTGCTTGGGCTGTATTAAAGATTACTGTGCCTCCACAAATAATTAAAGCAATATATATTTGAATTTTATTTTTCATAACGCTTTGGTTTTAATGTTATTAAACTTGTTTTTTTAGTCTCTCTACCAAAGATATGAAAAAAATTCACATTAAATTAATATTGAATTAACATTAAGTTAATATTAAAAATTAATTTATTGATTGTCAATATTTTAAATTTTAAAAATAATTGATAATTTAATATTAGAAGGTAAATTATGAGCTGAAAAGGCCAAAACTTAATGTTTCAGCCCTCTTTTATATTATAAACCTAAGGTTGTTTTAATATAATCCGTCAATAATTTTTCTACTGTTAATTTCAGCAATGATAAATGTTGCATCACTTTCTGTAATGTATTGATTTTCGTATAACCAGTGAATTCTGGAAATCTGAATATACGATGGAATCAGATTATCTACTTTATAGTAAGTTTTCAGATAGTAATTTTTCTTGCATTCTTTAATTTTTGAAATAAAGGAATCTACCTCTGCCATTTGCTTTTTACCATAAGAAAATATAAGAGGTTTTGCGGAAGCAAGGCTTTTAGAATTATCCTTTTTAAATTCATTATTACACAAAGCAGTTACCAGTAATGACGGAATTATAGCAATTCCAAACACGATCATTCCTGCTGAAAAAGACAGATTATAATTATCATTAATAAAAATTGTTAGTAATATTGAGTTTAAAATAACCGAAACAACAATCCCAATCAATATAGGATCTTTAGATTTTCTAAATACGGATTCATCATCCTGAATATCGTTAAAGTGAACTTTGTATTCATTAAGTTCTTTTGCAAATAACGTCCTTACGAAAACTCCATCTTCCTGAATTTCAAAATACTTTTTGTTTCTTCCGTCTTTTTGATTTAAAATATTCATATACTTTTTACTCCAATTCTCTCTTCAAAAACTTCCCTGTCAGACTTTTCTTCGACTTCACGATTTCTTCCGGCGTTCCCTGGGCAACGATCTGTCCGCCGTGTTTTCCGCCTTCCGGGCCGACGTCGATGATGTGGTCTGCCAGTTTAATGACATCCATGTTATGTTCAATAATAATGAAGGAATTTCCTAATTCTACCAGCTGGTTAATCGCATCCATAAGGATTTTTACATCTTCAAAATGGAGCCCGGTTGTGGGTTCATCCAAAATGTATAACGTATTTCCGGTTTGTCTTTTGGCAAGTTCCGTAGCTAATTTAATACGCTGTGCCTCTCCTCCACTTAACGTCGTCGATTGCTGTCCCAATGTAATATATCCCAAACCAACATCATGCAACGTTTTCACTTTAGCAAAAATTTTAGGAATCGGCTGAAAGAATTCTACGGCTTCATCAATCGTCATATCCAATACATCGGAAATTGATTTTCCTTTGTAACGAACCTCTAAAGTTTCCCTGTTGAATCGTTTTCCGTTGCAGGTTTCACAATGCACATAAACATCCGGCAGGAAATTCATTTCAATCACTTTCAGACCCCCACCCTGACAGGTTTCGCATCTTCCGCCCTTCACATTGAAAGAGAATCTTCCGGGTTTGTAGCCGCGTATTTTACTTTCCGGCAATTCTGCAAAAAGATTTCGGATGTCCGTAAACATTCCGGTGTATGTGGCAGGATTGGAACGTGGTGTTCTTCCGATCGGGGTCTGGTCAACATCTACGATTTTATCGATGTTTTCAAGGCCTTCGATTTTTTTGTATGGCAAAGGTTCCTGAACGGCTCTGTAAAAATGCCTGTTCAATATCGGGTACAAGGTTCCGTTGATCAGGGAAGATTTTCCGCTTCCTGAAATTCCGGTTACGACCACCAGTTTTCCCAGGGGAATATCAAGCGTAACGTTTTTAAGGTTGTTTCCGGTGGCGCCTTTTAAAACGATATTTTTTCCATTCCCTTTGCGTCTTTCGGAAGGAATTTCAATCTTTCTTTTTCCGTTGATGTATTGAGCGGTAATTGTATCTGCCTTCAAAAGATCTTTCGGTTTTCCCTGCCAGAGAATTTCACCTCCGAATTTTCCGGCTCTCGGGCCGATATCCAATACCTCATCAGCTTCGAGGATCATATCTTTGTCATGTTCCACCACCAATACAGAATTTCCTATGTCACGAAGGTTTTTCAGGGAATTGATCAATCTTTCGTTGTCTCTCTGGTGCAGTCCGATACTTGGCTCATCCAAAATATAAAGAACATTCACCAATTGGGATCCGATCTGTGTTGCCAGACGAATTCTCTGCGATTCACCTCCTGAAAGCGTTCTGGAGCTTCTGCTCAGACTTAGATAATCTAAACCAACATCCAAAAGGAACTGGAGCCTTGTTTCGATTTCTTTTAATATTTCGTGGGCAATAATTGCATTTTTTTCGGAAAATTTATCTTTAACGTCAGCCAGCCATTCTTTTAAATCGATAAGGCTTAAAGCATTCACTTCCGCAATATTTTTTCCATCGATTTTAAAGCTCAGGCTTGAAGGCTGAAGACGTGTACCTTTACATTCCGGGCAGGTTTCTTCCGTGGTAAAATGTCTTTCAAGGAGAATGGCTTCGTAGGATTCTCTGTCTTCGATGATTTCTTCCATGAATGCAATAAGACCATCAAAGCTTATCTTGATTTTTTTGGTAATTCCGGCGTATTTCAGGTCTTTGTTGAACTCTTTATGACAGCCATTGTACATATATTCCAAAGCTTCCTGCGGAATATCCTTCATAGGCGTTGTCAATCCCAATCCGAAAATTTCAAGAATGTTTTTGATCTGGGAAAGAATCCATTTGTTGGATTTAAGATCTTCCAGGGGAAGCAAACCTCCCTGGTTGATTGATAATTTGGGATTTTCAATAAAATAATCGGTGTTGATTTTTTTTATAGTTCCCAATCCTTTACAGGTTGGACAGCTTCCTTTCGGGGAGTTGAACGAAAAGGTATTGGGTTCCGGCAAAGCAAGTGAATGGCCTGTTTCGGCATCCATTAAATTTTTAGAGAAATACTCAATATCGGTACTTCCCAGCTTTTGGATTCCGATGAGCCCCTCTCCCATTTCCATTGCCGTACGCAGGGATTTTTCCATTCTGTT
Organism: Chryseobacterium salviniae; assembly: GCF_035819015.1. Lineage (NCBI taxonomy): Bacteria > Pseudomonadati > Bacteroidota > Flavobacteriia > Flavobacteriales > Weeksellaceae > Chryseobacterium > Chryseobacterium salviniae. The sequence goes on from NZ_JAYLAA010000039.1 coordinate 151,488, forward strand.
TTCCGAGGCGCTTTCCCCGATAATCCAGCGGTCGATCACAATATCAATATCATGGGTTTTGTAACGGTCAAGCTTTAAATCATATTCAATATCCTGCAATTCGCCGTCAATTCTTGCCTGTCCGTATCCTTTCTTGGCCATCTGCACGAAAAGTTCGTGATAATGTCCTTTTCTGGCTCTTACTACAGGAGCCATCAACATAATTTTTTCGCCTTTATAGTTCTCTTTGATGGTTTCGAGAATCTGCTCTTCGGTATAGCTCACCAGTTTTTTACCGGTGGTTTGAGAATAGGCATCCGAAACTCTGGCAAAAAGAAGGCGTAAAAAATCGTATAATTCCGTGACGGTACCTACGGTTGAACGCGGATTTTTGTTGGTGGTTTTCTGTTCGATGGCAATTACGGGAGACAGCCCTTCAATTTTATCAACATCGGGACGTTCAAGCCCACCGAGAAACTGTCTTGCATAAGCCGAAAACGTTTCGATGTACCGGCGCTGGCCTTCTGCAAAAATCGTATCAAAAGCCAGCGATGATTTCCCGCTTCCTGAAAGGCCGGTAATAACCACCAGCTCATTGCGCGGAATTTTTACGTTGATATTTTTTAAGTTATGTTCACGGGCACCGTAAACTTCTATATATTCTGTTGATTTACTCATAATTTGGTGTGATTTTACATGAAAATCACGATGTGCAAAATTACGGAATTTTATGGAATTTTCTGTGTTAAAAAATATTAGGAAATGAGGTTGTTAATTTTGTTTAAAGCTCAAAACGAAAATAACAAAACCGATGAATTTCACCGGCTCACTTTATTGTTTTTTAATAATCTTAAAAATCCGTATCTTCATTGGTGACTTTCACTACATATTCTATGCCGTCGATGGCTTTTAGAATAATCTGATTCCTCAGAATGTTGGACATATTTTCCCAATATAATCTTCCGTAAAATGAATAATTGTTTGGGACGATTTCAACTTCCACGGTTCTTATGAATCCTTCTTTTGGCTTGTTGCTGATCATGGTTCCGCGTTTTACCCGGACTTCCTTCAATTCATCTTTCAGAACCATTCTGCAATAGTTTTTAACATCTTCCAGAGAAATGATTTTATCCCTTGTTGTTAAGGCATATTTATAAGCCTGAATGCTGTCTGTTCCTTTCTGTTCTTCTGCGCCGCCGATGCTCTCACTGAGGAGTATAAGGACCTGGGATTTCAGTTGATTTGATAGTTCTGTTCCGGGACGCATGTGGTTGGCCAGCGTGCAATGTGTTATCCAGAATGAAGCGTAGGTATGATCCGTTTTTTCAACGGGCTCCATGATTACATAGTTCAGCTCCTGTTTAATGCTTCGTTTTGCATTATTTACTTTCTGAATCATCGATTTCATCTTATCAGACATTTCGCTCAGCAAACCTTTTACATTATCTCTGTTTAATAAAGAGAAAGCAGCGATTTCGTCGCGTGTAAGTTCCAGAACATTGGCAATCATATCAACGGCATTTCTGTTCGTAAAGCGCTCCATTCCTCCTTTTCTTACGGTGTACAATCCTTTCTTAAGATTATCATTCGGGGTAAAAGGAATTTCAGTGTAACGCCTTCCATCGCCATCCTGAACCTCATCAACATACAGGAAATGCTCACCTTCATCGGTAACGAGCGGAATGTTATTTCCCATAATATCGAGGCTGTATTCTGTTTTTTTCCAGCCGCGGTTGTAGATTGGAAAGGCATTCAAAACAAAAGAAAAATTATCCAGAATTTCTGCGGAAAACTGTGGAGGAAATTCAAAAGTGAGCCACAGATAAGGCTTATCCTGAATATGTTTTGTGATTTCTTCTTTATAATCCACATACCTTAAATTTTCAGGCAGCTGTCCGGGTTCAGTAAATAATGAATTTGAAATTCCGCTTACTTCGATAAATTTATGGTGATAAATGCTTTTTACATCTTCAATGATTTTATTGCGAATTGATTGCTCGTGGAAGATCTGTTCGTAGCCTTCTGCTTCTGTATTTTTGTAATACGTTAATCCTTCCCTGATGAATAACGGATTCCCATTGCTCGTTACGGTAATGTACGGCAACAGTTTGTAGGTGAAATCCAGATGTTCAAATGCGGGATTTGAGCAGTAAATACTCAAATATTTCGGAAAAGTTTCCTGGGAATATTGACTGACATCAATGCCGATGGTTACCTTTCGGTAGTCTTCCGGTTTTCCCTGAAATCTGGCGATCGGAATTTTGTTCAGCCGCTCATCAATGCTGTAGCAGGTATTGCCAACAAACATAACAGCAGTCTGCACTTTGTTGATCCTCACGTTTCCCACCGGTGTGAAAGGAATATTAATCTGTTTATCCGATTCTGATTTTATGGTGGATGTCATGTGTTTCCTGAAGAAAAACTCCGTGTGTTCCAGCAGGATTTCAGAAGATTCATAAGGCTGGGTAAAAGCAATGGCGTGTGCGGGAACCGGATGGGTATAAATAGATGGCGTTAATAATTTTGCCAATTTTTCCAGGATTCTGGCATTAACCGTCTGTATTTCATTGTTGGCTTTAAAAATTTCTGTGCTGAAAGCATCAATTAATAATTTTACAAAAGGATCAAGCGACTGCGGGCTTTTCAGTCCCCAAACTTTGGTGGCATTCTGAAGCATTCTCGCCTTTACCGATTCTTTGGAATATATATTCTGGTCTAAATTCATAAGTTGTGATTGTGGTGTTAGAAATTAATCAATTGACATCGGGCTGAGAAACAGTTCTGTAGAAAAGCTGAAACGCTCTCCGGTAGCTTCCATTTTCGCATTGATGGCAATTTTTACTTTCTTTTTGATTTCGGTATGTTCTTTTGTATCGTAGGTGTGCTCCACAATCTGAATGTGGGCATCAATCTGGGGATTTACAATCCGGGGTTCGTATGACTGAATCTGCTTTTTAAGGCTTTTAATGAAAACCGTTTCCCAGACAGCGCTGGTAATGCCATTGTCGAATTCAAGGTTCCATACGTCGTTTCCGTAATTTTCGTCGTATCTGTTTTCGCCTTTTTTTGTAGTAATCAGCAACATGATGTTATGGGCAATACTTTCTCCCATATCGCAGGTGTCGATGCTTCCTCCTTCCGTCATTAAGGTAGATGGCACGAAAGGCATTCTGTAATTTGGTGTGTCCATAATTCTGCTTCTATATTGCAATAATTGTCATTTTCAGAAGAGAATACCAATTTAATGATTTTTCACGAAATATAGTACAGTTAAATTCTAAAATTAATGAACGTTTTAAACTGTTTAAACCTTTTTAATTGTCAAGAGTACATACATTAAGATAAATTTTTCGGATGAATAAATTGCTTGATGTTATCTGTTTATAAGTTTTTCGGGGCTTCAAACTTTGTTTGAAGCCCCGAAAAACCATTTAAGAATATCTTTATACTTACTTTTTAATAAACTGATACACCTTATCATCCACCTTAAGAAGATAAGGTCCAGGCGTAAGATTCTGAACCGAAACACTCTTTTTGTTTTTGAAAGGCAGTTTTTCAGAATAAAGCAGTTTTCCTGAGAAATCGAGAATCTGAACCGATCTTACCTGGCCTGTTTTTCCTTCAACAAAAATTTCATTCTGCACAGGATTCGGATAAATTCTGAACGTGTTTCCTGATGAAATCAATTCGGAAACGGAAAGTACTCCGAGATTCTGACAGTAATTGGAAGGATAAGAGTCCCACTCATTGCTGTTAAATACGGTATTCGGCTGGTTGATATTCGCTTTTCTATATAAAGAAACATTTCCCAACACTGAAGAATTATTGGTAGACGAAACACCAATTGCATCAACCGTAGTAGATTTATATCGTAGTTCCAAATACTGGCTTCCGGAAAAGGTCATCTGTGGGGCAGCTGTTACAAACTTTGCCTGGTTGATGGTATAACATGAAAAATTGGCATCGGGATTTAGTACTACAAATGTTTCATTATTTTGTACAATTCCTTCCAGTTCATAAGGATCGGGGAAGTAATAATTCGATCCGCTCGGAAACTGAATAGACAGCCTGTAATCCCTCAGGTTTACGGCATGCCCTGTTTTATTGGTAATTTCAAAGCCTTTATTATTTGAGCTTCCTTCAAGGTATTTTGAAACAAAAAGATCTTTGGCATAAACATCCGATGCTAATGTTGTTGTTGAGACTGTATTGCTGTCGGCAGAAAGCAAATAACCATTATCATAGGCTTTTACGGTAAAATTATACGTTGTGGAAGGTGTTAAGTGATCTGCGCTGAACGTTGAGCTTTTCGTTGTTCCCACCAGATTCCCATCCTGATAAATTTTATATCCGATAACATCGGTGCTTATGCTGGGGGTCCAGCTAAGTGTAGCAAAATAAGCGCTGTTTTGTGTAACGGTTAAATTTGAAGGGCTCTGCGGTGCTATATTATCAGGAGACTGATTCCAGATGGCATTTACCCAGGAAGGATTATCGATAAACGGATTTCTGTTTTTCTGAATAGCATAAACGGCATTGTTTCTGTCAATTTCCTTTTGAGAAACAGGGTCCTGCTGGTGCCACTGAAGCAGCATTGAAATATAGGCAGGATCATACGCTCTTTCTTCGGTTCCGTCCAGCGGATTGGTATCTGAAGCAGGATTGCTATTATTGTTAAAATTAAAAGTTCCCAGCTTTCCTTCGTACCGTACAGCAAAGTAAAGTAAACATCTCGCCACATCACCTTTAAACTCATTAATCGGTTCATAAACCCGGCCTGTATACGCAATTCCCGGAATGGCTGATTTCGCAATTTTCGACGAGTTGCTGAAGGTGTAATAAATTGGGGATCCTGCAATTCCGTACGGATAATTGCTCCGCAGCTGATTAATCCTCGCATCGGTTGGAACTACATAAAATAAATCGGAATACATCGGGTAATTGCTGTAAAAGGTACTTTGGGGCATCATGTGCTCCCTGTTCCAGCCCTGGCCTTCTGCGCTGGCGCTCCCGATGATATTGGCAGTAGTGTATTCATAGGAATCCGGACCGGAAGGAATTTCAGAATAGATATCCAGTAATATGGTTGTATTAGAAACGCCATAATCATAATACCTATCCAGGTCAGTCTGGTTATAATAATCCGTAAGATCACCATAATGCCTGTTGATGTTCTTTTCAGAGATAATATCATGAAGCTTGGATTTTAAAGCATATCCTGATAAGCCTGAAGTTCCGTCATAATATCCTGCCGGCGCCTGAGCTGCCGCATAAGATACTATAAGAATGGTAAGATGTAAAAATTTTTTCATGCTATAAAATTGGGTGGCTAAAATAGTAAATTAATATCCTGTATGTTCAGTAATTTTTATTAATAAAGTATTAAATTTTAGAATATAAATAATTGAAAATTAAAAATTTGCAACGTAAAAAGAATGCGACGAATAATTTTTTTGGACGTTCCGCCATTTTAATTATCTTTGGGAATTAACTATTATATCTATATGAATACAGAGACTATTGACAACATTAAAATGATAGCGGAGACAGTAAGAGAGTTTGCTGAAAAAAATATTAGGCCTAATATTATGGAGTGGGATGAAAGTCAGACGTTCCCTAAAGATTTGTTCCATGAATTAGGAGAAATGGGGTTTATGGGAATTGTTATTCCTGAGCAATATGGAGGTTCAGGTCTTGGATATCACGAATATGTTACCATCCTGGATGAGATTTCTCAGGTTGACCCTTCTATCGGTCTCTCCGTAGCAGCGCACAATTCACTTTGTACGAATCATATCTATGAATTCGGGAACGAAGATCAGAGACATAAATGGCTTCCACAACTGGCGTCAGGAAAAGTAATCGGAGCATGGGGGCTTACCGAACACAATACAGGTTCCGATTCCGGAGGGATGTCAACCACAGCAGTAAAAGACGGTGATGAATGGATTATCAGCGGAGCTAAAAATTTCATTACCCATGCAATTTCAGGTGACATTGCCGTGGTAATGACCAGAACAGGAGAAAAAGGAGCTAAAAATAATTCTACCGCTTTCGTTTTGGAAAAAGGAATGCCTGGGTTTAGTTCCGGTAAAAAGGAAAATAAATTAGGAATGAGAGCTTCTGAAACAGCAGAACTTATCTTCGACAATGTTCGTGTTCCTGATTCTCACCGATTGGGAGAAGTAGGAGAAGGTTTCAAACAGGCTATGAAAATCCTTGACGGAGGCAGAATTTCTATTGCAGCTTTAAGTTTGGGAACGGCAAGAGGAGCTTACAAAGCGGCTTTAAAGTATGCTAAAGAAAGACACCAGTTCGGAAAATCAATTTCAGAATTCCAGGCCATCAACTTTATGCTGGCAGATATGGCTACGGAAATTGATGCGTCAGAATTGCTGATCCAGAGAGCGGCTACTCTTAAAAATGCAAAACAAAAAATGACCAAAGAAGGGGCAATGGCAAAATTATATGCTTCAGAAGCCTGTGTAAGAATTGCTAATAATGCCGTTCAGATCTTCGGAGGATATGGATACACCAAAGATTTCCCGGCAGAAAAATTCTACAGAGATTCAAAGCTTTGCACCATCGGAGAAGGTACTTCTGAAATTCAAAGACTGGTAATCGGAAGGGATATTACAAAATAAAAAACATTTTAAAATAAATACAAATGATTAAGCAAGCACTTTTAGGTGAATTCCTGCATGAGGCAGAGAATACAAGAAAACTTTTAAATGCAATCCCGGACAGCGCATTAGAATGGAAGCCTTCCGAGAAAAACTGGACAACAGGTCAGCTGGCTTCACATATTGCTGAAGTTTACAACTGGTACTCAGATACCTTTAACAAAGATGTCTTTGATATGGGGACTTATCATTATGATAAAGGAGATATTTCAAAGGCTCAGACTATTGTGGAAAAGTTCGAAGAAAATGTAGCCAAAGCTCATCAGACCCTTGAAAATTGGGACGAAAGTACTGCAATGAATGAGTGGAGAATGGAAATGCACGGGAATGTAATCTTCCCTCCTACACCAAAAATCCATGTCGTTCGGGGTTTTTTGTTTAATCATTTATATCATCACAGAGGCGAGCTGATTGTTTACCTGAGATCAACCGGGAATCATGTTCCCGGAATGTATGGTCCCACCGCTGATGATAACTCTTTTTAAAAAATTAGAATTATATCATTAAAAAGTGAATAGTACACGTGTTTTGCGTGTACTATTTTCTTTTTATGAGTAAATATAAAAATAAGAATATTTAATGTATTACATAATTATTTAAATGAAATATCTAAAAATTCCTTAAAAAATTTTATTTTTCGTAATGATATTTTTATTAGATTTGGTATTCCACAATCAAATAAAAATTATATGAAAAAACAATTAACGTTGTTGGGAATGCTGTTTCTATCCGGCATTTCTTTCGCGCAGACCGATCGTCTATGGTCTTCAGGCTCAGGAAAAATAACTTCCGACATCTTCGAAAACAAAAGCAACATTATCAATCCTAAAATTTACAGCCTTGATATTAACGGATTGAAAAATGTTCTTGCCAAAGCTCCTGGAAGACTCGCAGCAGGAGAAAAATCAGAAATCATTATCTCTTTTCCTAATGCAGAAGGAAAAATGGAAAATTTCAAAGTACGCGAAAATTCCAATTTCGATCCTCAGCTGGCTGAGAAATTTCCCGATATAAAATCTTACGTCGGTGAAGGCCTTGAAAATTCTGCTTCAACAATCTATTTCAGCGTCTCGCCTTTAGGACTTTCATCCATGGAAATCTATGGTGACAAATCTGCGGTTTTCATTGAGCCGTACACCAAAGATCTTTCTACATATATTGTTTATAAAAAATCGGATAAAAAGGACAATCTTAATAAATTTGAATGTACCGTGCTGGATGTTGCCCAGAAAGGAGCTGCAACAAGTGATGTAACTGCAAGACCCAATGCAGACGATGCAAAGCTGAGAACATTCAGACTTGCACTATCCTGTACGGGAGAATATACTGCTTATTTCGGAGGAACAAAAGCCAACGCTTTAGCCGCAATGAATAACACCATGACCCGTGTGAACGGAGTTTTTGAAAAAGATTTTTCAGCGAGAATGGTGTTGATTTCAAATAATGATGCGGTAATTTATACCAGTGCATCCTCAGATCCCTACTCTCCTGCGTCACAGTTGAACAACTGGAACTCACAGCTTCAGTCTACGTTAACATCGGTTATCGGTGAAGCCAACTACGACATCGGTCACTTGTTCGGAGCTTCCGGAGGTGGTGGAAACGCTGGCTGCATCGGCTGTGTATGCACCAACGGATCAAAAGGGAGCGCTTACACCTCTCCGGCAGACGGAATTCCTTCCGGAGATAATTTTGACATCGATTATGTAGCTCACGAAATTGGGCATCAGTTCGGCGGAAACCATACCTTCTCCATGAGCAATGAAGGAACCGGAGCCAATATGGAACCGGGATCAGGATCTACCATCATGGGATATGCCGGAATTACGAGCCAGGATATTCAGCCTCACTCTGATGCTTTCTTCCATGCAATCAGTATTCAGCAGATTACCAATAATATTAAAGCTAAAACCTGCCCTGTAAGCACCAATACCGGAAATTCAATACCTACGGCCAATGCAGGATTGGATTATACCATTCCTAAAAGTACTCCGTTTATGTTAACCGGTACCGGAACAGATGCCAACGGAGATTCTTTGACTTATATCTGGGAGCAGATGGATAATGCTTCTTCATCTCAAACGGGGGCGAGTTCGGCAGCAAGTGCTACCAAAGCTTCAGGGCCTACTTTCAGATCATTTACACCAACCGCTTCGCCGGTGAGATATTTCCCGAGAATGGCTTCTGTTTTAGCCGGAGCCACAACAACGGCCGGTTCGGAAATTACAGTGGAAGCTTTATCCAATGTCGCCAGAACCTATAATTTCAGATTTACGGTTCGCGACAACAGAGCAGGCGGTTCCGGAAATAATTCAGATGATGCGGTGATTACAGTAAACGGTACGGCAGGGCCTTTCAGTGTAAGTTCGCAAAATTCAGCCACAACATATACCGGAGGAACTTCTCAAACCGTAACATGGAACGTGGCAGGAACTACGGCAAACGGAGTAAATGCAGCCAACGTCGACATTCTTTGGTCTACCAACAGCGGAAATACATGGACCACTCTTTTAGCAGGAACTCCAAACGATGGCTCTCAGGCGGTAACGATTCCTAATTCATCTACTACAACAGGAAGAATTATGGTAAAAGGCTCCAATCATATTTTCTTTGATGTGAATAATGCCAATATCACGGTAAATGGAGGATCCGGAGTAGATACAACGGCTCCTACGGCTCCTACTCTTGCCGCTTCAGGTACAACTTCTACAAGCACCAATCTGTCATGGTCCGGAGCAACGGATAATGTTGCGGTAACAGGCTATGATATTTACCAAGGTTCATCATTGATCGGTTCTACAGCTTCTACATCATATACCGTAACCAGTCTTAGTCCTTCCACAACATATACTTTCTCGGTAAGAGCTAAAGATGCAGCAGGAAATGTTTCATCCTCAAGCAATTCGGTAAATGTTACTACATTGGCTGGAAGCACGGTTTCTTATTGCTCGGCTTCTGCAAACAATACGGCAGATGAGAGAATCGGAAACGTGAAATTCGGTACGATTAATAATACGTCTACAGGAACTGCCGGTTATGAAAACTTTACATCAATTTCTACCAATGTAACGAGAGGAGCAGCTTATACCATTTCTGTAACTCCGGTTTGGACTTCGACTGTTTACAGCGAAGCTTACGCAGTGTATATTGATTACAACGGGGATGGAGATTTTACAGACAGCGGAGAACTGGCGTGGACGAGAACGGGATCTACCACAAGTCCGGTGACAGGTTCTATTACGATTCCGTCTACAGCAACGCTCGGAAGCACAAGAATGAGAGTGATGATGCAGTACAGTTCTGTGCCTTCATCTTCGTGCGGAACATATACGTACGGACAGGTGGAAGATTATACCTTAAACATCTCATCCTCCGGAAAAGGTGAAATCGGCACGAAAGATCTGATCACAGATGTTAAACTGTATCCTAACCCTGTAAAAGACATTTTATATATTTCGAATACGACGGCAGAAGATTATAAAATCTTCGATATGGGTGGAAAACTAATCAACACTGGAAAACTCGAAAGAGGCTCTGTTAATGTAAGCAGCCTTATTAAAGGAGCTTATATAATCCAGATCGGGGAAACCTCCAAGAGATTCATTAAAAACTAATAACTGATTCAATTAAACTGAAAGGCTGTCCGGAAACGGGCAGTCTTTTTTTATGAATTTTAATTTTATATATTTGCCATAATAAAACAACTTTTTGCTATGTCTGTAATTGATCTATCTACAAGAATTTGTAATGACTGGAATACTTATAACAATAATAAAAGATCAAGCGACAGTTACATTTATGTTGACCATGAAATCAATCTTGAAGATGGACCATCCTCAATTGATTTATGCGTTGGTGAGAATTGGTATCAACCAAATGAAGAAAAGCCGTATCTAATAACAGATGAGGGTATACAATTAGCTCCATTTCAATCAATTTTGTTAGAAGTAAAACAGGAAATAGCAAATCCCTATAATGTATTTGGATTAGTAACCGGTAAAGGACTAAAAATATTTGAGGGAGTTTTTATATCTACTGGTAAGATTAATCCAGGTTATGTGGGAAAACTTAAAATAGGAATCTATAATGGAAGTAAGAAGAAAATAATATTCAAAAAAGATATGCCTTTATGTACTTGTGTATTTTTTGCAATGGAGTCAAATTTACAAATTCCATTAAAAAACAGAAGTGATAACTCTAATACTAACGCTAAACCTATTGGTAAAGCAAAATATTTAAAAAATAGAATAAAGGAAAATAAAGAATTTTTAGCAATTTTAATATCAATCATAGCTTTACTTGCTTCTTTTGCTAATGTATTTTTAAATCGAAATTTTATTCTTTATAATAAGCAGAATGTTGAAAATAATAAAGTAACTAAAACAATCAATAATGGTAATAGTAAGTGATAATTTAAAAGAGCTCATCAAACAGCATAATATTGTTAATGAAACTTGTTTTGATGAAACTTCAATATCATTAAGTTTAGATAATAATATAACATTCTTAAAATTTCCTGCTAACTACGAATTTATTTATGGCAATACCATACCTCAAGAATTTATACAGGAATCATTTATAGAAGATGGAGAATATTTGGTGTTAAAACCAAAATCTACAGTTTTAGCATGTTCTCATGAAGTTATAAATATTCCATTAGGATATTTTGGACTTTTACAAACGAAAGGATCATTAGCAAGATTGTTTGTATCAATACATTGTAGTGATGGTCAAATTGAACCAGGTTTTTCTGGGAAAATAACTTTTGAAATTATAAATTTTTCAAACTTTTGTATTAAGATTAGACCTAAACAAATAATAGGTGATTTGTTTTTATTAAAAACATCTACAAAACAAGTAAAACCATATTCTGGTAAATATAATAAATCAGACAAACCCACATTTCAAAAATAACAATGCAAGAAGAAATTGTACTAGGAGTATACAGAGAGAAAATTGATAAATATTTAATCAAAAATTTTATAGAGGATGAAAATCTCTATAATATAATATTGGATAATATTTCTTCGATGGAGAGACATATTGCTGAAGAAAATAAATCCTTTAAACAGATTATTCCATATCTATTTATAAAATGTAATGACGAATATTTAGTTTATAGAAGAACCAAAAAGCAAACGGAAGGAAGGTTACATGAAAAATTATCGCTTGGAATTGGAGGACATATTAATCCTATTGATACAGAATCACATAATATAATTACTGGCGGGCTTGAAAGAGAGCTTATCGAGGAGCTGGGACTTAATACTAATGACTCTTTAAAATTTATCGGTTTTATAAATGATGACAGTAATGAAGTAGGAAAAGTACATTTGGGAGTTGTTTTTAAAATGGAGATTGATAATAAAATTGATGATGTTGTCGAAAAGCAAAAGATGACATTGGATTGGTATTATATAGATCAAATATATACAGATATTGATAGATTTGAAACTTGGTCTCAAATTTTATTTCGAAATCTAATAAGTACTGAAAAATAGAATGAAAAAAATTATTAAAAGTATCCTTACGTTCTCCGTATTGTTCCTTACTGTTCAGCAGTTGGATGCGCAGAAAATCATCGTGGGCCGCGAAGTGGAAACCACCAGCGACGGCAAAATGCTGTTGGGAAGCCAGCTGAAATCAAAATTCCTGGAAGCTCCGTATTCCGAATGGTATGTGAAAGAGCATGACGAGTATGCACTGGATCAGAAAGCAATCAGCGAACTTAAAAAACACAAGATCAATTCTTACAATATGGTTGTTTTCATGGGAACATGGTGCGAAGACAGCCACAGGGATTTTCCACGCCTAATGAAAATTCTGGAGGAAGTAAAATATCCGGAAAGCAGACTTACCATTATCGCCGTAAACCGTAAAAAAGAATCGCCTACCGGGGATGAGGTACGGTACAATGTTCAGAGAGTGCCCACGATAATTGTAGAAAGATACGGTAAGGAAATCGGAAGAATTATAGAAATGCCGACGACAGGATATGTCGAAAGAGATCTTGTTGAAATATTGAAAAAAGACGACCAGTCCGTAATCAAAGAAATTTTTAATAAATAAATCTTGAAAAATTTAAAAGTAATAGTACCGTTTCTGGCAGGAGTTATTTTGATGATGATCCTGTTTTTCAGTTTCAGATCCTGTTTAAATCCGGCTGAGAAAACCGAAAAGTCAGATTATTATATTCTGACCAATCAGATCTCAAAAATGAATAAAATGGTGGTTCTGGAACAGAATACTTCTTCCATGCAAAAGACAAAAATGGGCTACGAATTTTTCGGAAAAGAAGTATCCAGCAACAGTATTATTACCTATACTAAAACCAATGCGCAGGTTTCCTATGATCTCAACAAGATGAAAATGGAAGTAGATTCCGTTAATAAAAAACTGATTATTACAGAACTGCCGGAACCTGAAATAAGAATTACGCCAAGCGTGGAAATCCAGTCGCTGGATGATTCTTTCTTCAACAGGATTTCAGAAAAAGACATTAAGAACGTTACGCAGAAAGCCAAAACCACAGCCATTAATTCCATTGATCAAAACAGGCTGAAAGGCGAAGGCAAGCAGCAGCTCATGGAAAATCTCAATAGCATTTTCGTTTTGGCAAAGGCTTTGAATTATACAATAGAAGACCAGACAGGAAAGCTGGGCATTCTAAAACTGTAAAATTTAAAGCAATGAACTCAGAAGAAAACAAAAAACAGGAATCTGCAAATACCGCAGAAACAAAAAAGCAAAACGAGGATTTTCCGAATATCCCGGCATCATCAAAGAAAACAAACCCTTCTGATGTAGACAAGGAAGACGTTCAGAAATCTTCAAAGAATAACAAATCCGGCAAAACGGATAATATCGAAGAATAAATAAAAAGGTTCCGCTTCTCAGAAGCAGAACCTTTTTTTAGAAAAAATATACAAATAAAAATCAAACCGTATAAAAATTCGCTCCGCCGTATGAATTTTATGGACTGTTGACTATTTTATCTAATTTTCAGCGAAGCGAAATTATTTTTAAATCAGACAATCGTCGATTTTCCGATTTTTACATTTTCAAAATTATAATAAGACTTTTCAGAATATTTGATGTAATCCGCAATAAAACTTCCCACTTCACTTGTTGAATAATATAGATCAGCATTCAGATCCACTGTTACATATTTATTTTCAATGGCATATTCTACAGATTGCCTTAGCCTTTCTGCAGCCTGCTCCAGTCCAAGATAATCCAGCATCATCGCTGTGCTTAAAACGGAAGCTACAGGATTCGCGATTCCCTTCCCTTTTGCCTGAGGATAAGACCCATGAATCGGCTCAAACAGAGCATTTTCATTTCCGATGGAGGCTGATGGAAGAAGACCGATAGAGCCTCCGATCACGCTCGCTTCATCCGAAATAATATCGCCGAACATATTTTCCGTTACAATAACATCAAATTGTTTCGGGTTTAAAATCAACTGCATCGCCGCATTATCCACGAACATAAAATCAAGTTCCACATCCGGATATTCCTGTGCAATTTCCTTACAGACTTTTCTCCATAATCTGGAAGTATCTAAAACGTTAGCTTTATCAATTAAAGTTAATTTCTTTCTTCTTTTTCTTGCTTCCTGAAAAGCCATATGCACAATAGGAGCAATTTCATCACGGTGATATGTACAGATATCGTAGGCATATCCTGATTCTTCATCGGTAAATTTTTCACCAAAATAAATTCCGCTCACCAGCTCCCGGAAAATCTGGATATCGGCTCCTTCAATAATTTCTTTTTTCAAAGGGCTTTTATCAATCAGGGAAGCATATGTTTTTAAAGGACGGATATTGGCAAAAAGCCCGAGTTCCTTGCGAAGTTTCAGAAGTCCCTGTTCAGGCCGAACTTTTGCATCCGGATTATGATCAAAAGAAGGATCTCCGATGGCTCCGAAAAGCACCGCATCAGATTCTTTACAAATCTGGAGCGTTTCATCCGGCAGAGGATTTCCTGTCTTGAAAATCGCTTCTGCGCCCATCAATCCGTACCTGAATTCAAAGGTATAATTAAAAGCTTCGCCAACTGCATTCAAAACTTTAGTGCTTTCATTCACTACCTCTGGTCCGATTCCGTCTCCGGGAAGAACGGCAATGTTAAAACTTGTTTTCATAAATTTTCTGTGTTTTCAATTCAAAATCCTCAATCGCCTTTTTCCTGCTGATCAGAAAATCAATATCATCATACCCGTTCATCAGGCAGATTTTCTTGTAGGAATCAATTTCAAAACTTTCTGTTTTATTATTAAAAGTAATAGTCTGTTTTTCAACATCTACAAAAATTTCTTTTTCAGGATTTTCTGTAATGCCGACCAAAATTTCCCGTAAAAAATTCTCGGAAACTTTTACCGGAAGCAACCCGTTATTCAACGCATTTCCTTTAAAAATATCCGCGAAAAAGCTGGATATAACTACTTTAAAACCGTAATCCGTCAACGCCCAGGCGGCGTGTTCCCGACTGCTTCCACAACCAAAATTATTTCCCGCCACCAGAATTTCACCCGAATATTTTGAATTATTCAATACAAAATCAGGATTCGGCTCATTCGTATGAACACTGTACCTCCAGTCTCTGAAAAGATTTTCGCCAAACCCTTTCTTATCAATACTTTTTAAAAAGCGGGCCGGAATAATCTGGTCGGTATCTATATTTTCTGCCGGCAACGGGATTGCCCGGGATTGTATCATGACTAATTTTTGCATTTTGTGCTAAATCAATTATAGTTGTAATTATTTTGTTAATTTTTAGAAGCTATTTCCCGCTATCCACTCATACTCCTCGCTCCATCGCTTTTGCCTTCACATGCTCCGGGGTAACCGTTTCTATCGGGGCTAAAAAAGTGAATGGTTAATTTCTAAAATTCACTATTCGCTATTGACAATTCACTTACTAAAAGCTTAAAAAACTAAAGTGTGTAAATCTTTGCATCTTTTGTGGTAAAAAAGTTTAGACAAGTTTTAGTAAAATTCATCAATCAGTTTTCAAAAGCCGAAATTTTCCCTTCCACGGCAACTTTAGCAGCGGTTAGCGGACTCGCAAGAATCGTTCTCGCGCCCTGTCCCTGTCTTCCCTCAAAATTCCTGTTGGAAGTCGAAACGCAGTATTCACCCTCCGGAATTTTATCATCATTCATTGCCAGACAAGCCGAACATCCCGGCTGCCTGATCTGGAATCCGGCTTCCGTAAAAATTTGGTCGAGGCCTTCCTCATATATTTGTTTGGCTACCTGTTGGGAACCCGGCACAATTAATGCGTGAACATGCTCCGATTTTCTTTTTCCTTTAATATAATTGGCTGCCGAACGGAAATCTTCGATTCTTGCGTTGGTACAGCTTCCGATGAAGACATAGTTCACTTTAATGTCAGAAAGTGCCTGTCCGGCTGTTAATCCCATGTATTTCAAAGCTTTTTCTTCGGAATCATTTTGCGGATGAGGAATGTTCTGGCTGATCGAAATTCCCATTCCGGGATTGGTTCCGTAGGTTACCATCGGATAAATGTCGGAAGCATCAAAGGTAAATTCCGCATCAAAAACGGCTCCATCATCAGATTTAAGTGTCTTCCAGTATTCCACCTTCTCTTCCCATTCTTCTCCTTCCGGAGCAAATTTTCTTCCTTTAACGTAATTGAAAGTCGTTTCGTCCGGAGCGATCATTCCGCCGCGCGCACCCATTTCGATGCTCATGTTGCAGACGGTCATTCTTCCTTCCATCGACATTTCTTCAAAGACATTTCCGGCATATTCGCAGAAATATCCCGTTCCGCCATCGGTCCCGACTTTTGAAATGATATAAAGAATTACGTCTTTCGGCTGAACATTTTTATTTAAGGTTCCGTTTACGGTAATTCTCATCGATTTAGGTTTATTCAGCAATAAGCATTGGCTGGCAAAAACCTGCGCAACCTGGCTTGTTCCGATTCCAAAAGCAATAGATCCGAAAGCGCCGTGTGTAGACGTATGGCTGTCGCCGCAAACGATGCTCATTCCCGGTTGGGTAATACCCAGCTCCGGGGCAATGATGTGAACAATTCCTTGATAAGGATGTCCCAAACCGTACAATTCGATGTTGTTTTTTCTGCAGTTTTCTGTAAGCTGCTCAACCTGGTTTCTGGAAGATTCATCCCGTATCGGCTTATCCTGATCCCATGTCGGAACATTGTGATCGGCAGTTGCCACAATCTGTTTCGGCCTGAAAACCCCTAAATTCCTGGACTCAAGTTCTGCAAAAGCCTGCGGACTTGTCACTTCATGGATCAAATGTTTATCGATGTATATAATCTGAGGTCCGTCCGGAATCGTTTCCACCACATGAGCATCCCAGACTTTGTCAAAAAGTGTTTTTTTATTCATTGTATTGCTGCAATTGAAATCCAATTCCCTATCCTATTTTTCTCGTTATCCTTTCGATAATAGCAGTTAAGTCATTATTATCGATTTCTTTTTTACGGTCAGCCATTTTTAGAAATTCCTGATATAAGAAATCAAGCTCGTTTTTAGTAACTTCAAAGCCGATATTCTTGAACCGGTAAGCCAGTGCAGAACGCCCGCTTCTGGCAGTAAGTACAATAGTTGAAGCGTTGACCCCAACTTCCACAGGATCAATAATTTCATAGGTTTCCCGGTTTTTGATCACCCCGTCCTGATGAATTCCTGAACTGTGTGCAAAAGCATTGGCTCCCACAATCGCTTTGTTAGGCTGTACCGGCATTCCCATCAGATCAGACACCAAAACACTCATGTCATTGAGCATTTTGGAGTTGACCTCTGTGTATAATTTTAATTTTTTATGTTGTTTCAAAATCATAACAACTTCTTCCAAAGCTGTGTTGCCCGCTCTTTCTCCAAGACCGTTGATGGTACATTCGATTTGTCGTGCTCCATTAATGACACCTGAAATAGAGTTGGCAGTCGCGAGTCCAAGGTCGTTATGGCAATGGCATGACAATACCGCTTTTTCAATTCCTTTTACATTTTCTTTCAGGTATTTTATCTTTTCTCCATATTCTTCAGGAAGGCAATAGCCTGTTGTGTCAGGAATATTAAGGACCGTAGCTCCGGCTTTAATAGCTTCTTCGCAGACTCTCGCGAGATAGTCATTAGCTGTTCTTCCGGCATCTTCGGCGTAAAACTCTACGTCTTCTACAAAACTTTTAGCATATTTTACTGCCTGCACCGCTCTCTCAATAATATCTTCCCTGTTAGAATTGAATTTATATTTGATATGCGAATCCGAAGTTCCGATTCCTGTATGAATTCTTGGCCTCTTCGCAAACTTAAGTGCTTCCGCCGCTACCTCAATATCTTTCTGATTGGCTCTTGTCAGTCCGCACACTTTTGAATTTTTCACCAGCTTTGAAATTTCGGAAACCGAATGAAAATCCCCCGGACTGGAAATGGGGAAACCTGCCTCAATAATATCTACCCCAAGTTCATCAAGCTTTTCCGCAATAGCCAGTTTCTGTTCCGTATTCAGTTTACAGCCGGGAACCTGCTCTCCATCCCGCAGCGTGGTATCAAAAATTTCAACTTTTTCGGAATTCATAATGAAGTATTTTACTTAATTTTGATTCAAAACTAAAAAGATGAAACGTTTATTCATTTTCGGTTTTTATAAAAATTACAATATTCAAAATATAGAAAATTGAATTTAAATTTCTGTTTATCAGCACTTTAAAATTTAAAAATTTACAATGGCAGAATTGCATAAAGATTTTTTATTCATCCTGATTAAGTCGCTTACGACTTCGGAAAAAAGGCAGTTCAGGCTGTATGTAAACCGGCTCGGGATCAATGTGGATGCAAAATTCCTGCTTCTTTTTTCTGAAATGGATAAGATGAAAGAATATGATGAAAGCATTATCATTCAGAAAAAAATTTCAACAAAACAGCAGTTATCCAATCTTAAAGCGCATCTTTACAAACAGATTCTGGTAAGTTTACGAATGAATCCAAGCCACCAAAATTACAGGATTCAGCTGCGTGAACAGCTGGATTTTGCCAATATTTTGTACCAGAAAGGATTGTATAAACAGGCTTTGAAAATTTTAGATAAAACAAAACAGACAGCTCTTGAGCTTGACGAAAAAACCATTGCTTCAGAAATTATTGATCTGGAAAAAGTAATTGAATCACAATTTATTACACGAAGTATTGAAGGACGGGCGGAAGAACTGATCCGGCAGTCTACTGAAATCAGCAGGCAAAATCATTATGCGACCGAACTGTCTAATCTTTCTTTGAAGCTGTACAGCCAAATGCTGACGCATGGTTATGTGAAAACTGATGAAGAGCGTGCTGAAATCATGAAAATTTTTGATGTGCAAATTCAGAAAATAGTTTTTGAAAAACTGAATTTTACAGAAAAATTATGGTATTTTAAGGCTCATGTCTGGAAGAACCAGCTGCTCCAGGAATATAAATACACGTTGAAATATGCCTTTCTCTGGGTAGATCTTTTTCACAGCAATCCGGAAATGATTACGAGCCATCCCGTGTGGTATATTAAAGGAAATACTTACCTCCTGAAAATCCTTTTTCTGTACGGGAATATTGATATTCTGGAAGACCGTTTTATGAAGTTTAACGAAGTGGTACATTCTTCAAGTTTTGCTCAAAATGAAAACCTGCAATCGCTTATTTTTCTGACACATTATAATACTTTGATGAATATTCACTTTGTAAAAGGTGAATTCTTTTCAGGAACTAAAATAATCCCTGAAATCGAGCTTAAAATGGAAAAGCTGCGTGATAAAATTGATGAGCATCATTTTATGATTCTGTATCTTAAAATGGCAGCTATGTTTTTCGGGAGTAAAAAGTTTAAAGAGTCGATAAAGTACGCGTTGAAAGTCATTGAATCAAAAGGAAATGTTCAGGAAGACCTGCTGTTTCATACCAGAATCCTGATTTTAATGGCAAAGTATGAATCGGGAAATGATGAAGATTACGATGATTTTATAAAAGCTACTTTAAAATTCACTAAAAAAATGAAAAAGCCGGATGAATTCCATTTTGAAAGCATCAGTTTTTTTAAAAATTTAAATAATAAAACTCCGCAGCAGCAGATTGAATCTTTTCAACAATTCGACAAAAAACTGGAACTTTTTTCCCAAAACGAATACTACAGGAGATCATTGCTGTACATTGATATTCACGGATGGGTACAATCCAGGCTAAGAAATGTAGATGTTATTGAAATTATCAAACAAAAAGTAAAATATAAAAGAAAGCTTTAAACTTTTATAACCGGTTTTTTTGACGTAGGCTTAATCATTAAAAACGGAATTCTATGATTTTTAGTATTAAATATTGCTTCAAATATGTGGGAATATAGCATTTTAAATAAAAATTCTGTATTTTTGCATCTTAAAATTTCTTAGTAAACAATGATAAAAATTACACTTCCAGACAGTAGTGTCAAAGAATTCGAAGCAGGAGTTACTCCGCTAGACGTGGCAAAATCTATAAGCGAGGGATTGGCTAGAAACACCATTTCCGCAATTGTTAATGACAGACAAGTAGAGACGACCACGCCTATCACCACGGATTCTACAATACAGCTGCTTACCTGGAATGATGATCTTGGAAAGAAAGCGTTCTGGCATTCTTCTGCGCACCTTTTGGCGCAGGCAATCCTTGAATTTTATCCCAATGCTAAGTTAACCATCGGTCCTGCCATCGAAAGCGGATTCTACTATGATGTAGATTTCGGGGACGAAAGCTTATCTGAAAAAGACTTCGAGAAGATTGAGAAAAAAGTATTGGAAAATGCTAAAAAAGGCTCAACATTCTCGTTATATCCGGTTTCTAAAGAGGAAGCTTTAAAAGTATACGCAGATAATCCTTATAAGGTAGAACTGATTTCCAATCTCAACGACGGAGAAATCACTTTTGTAACCCACGACGACTTTACAGATCTTTGCCGTGGGGGGCATATTCCGAATACAAGTATCGTAAAAGCTGTGAAAATTTTAAATGCAGCCGGAGCATACTGGAGAGGAAATGAAAAAAATCCTCAGCTGACAAGAGTGTACGGTATTTCTTTCCCAAAACAGAAAGAGCTGACCGAATATCTTGAAAGATTGGAAGAAGCTAAAAGAAGAGACCATAGAAAATTAGGTAAAGAATTAGGAATTTTTGCTTTTTCTGAAAAAGTGGGAGCTGGCTTGCCGCTTTGGCTGCCCAAAGGGACCGCTTTGAGAAGAAAATTGGAAAATTTCCTTTCTGCAGCTCAGAAAAAAGGAGGCTATGAATTTGTAATGTCGCCACACATTGGCTCCAAAGAATTGTATGTGACTTCCGGGCATTGGGATAAATACGGTGCAGACAGCTTCCAGCCAATCAAAACACCGAATGAAGGTGAAGAATTCATGCTGAAGCCGATGAACTGCCCGCATCACTGTGAAATTTATAAAACTTCACAATGGAGTTACAGAGATTTACCAAAAAGATATGCAGAATTCGGAACGGTTTACCGATATGAGCAATCGGGAGAACTTCACGGATTGACCAGGGTTCGTGGATTTACTCAGGATGATGCGCACTTATTCTGTACCCCAGATCAGTTGTTGGGAGAATTTGAAGCGGTAATCGATTTGGTATTGTATGTTTTCAGATCGTTAGGTTTTGAAGATTTTGTTACCCAGGTTTCTTTGAGAGATCCTGATAACAGAGAAAAATATATCGGTTCTGATGAGAACTGGGAAAAAGCAGAAAATGCAATCATCACCGCAGCAAAAAACAAAGGTCTGAAAACTGTTGTTGAGTATGGTGAAGCCGCATTCTACGGTCCGAAACTTGATTTCATGGTGAAAGATGCGTTAGGAAGAAAATGGCAGCTGGGAACGATTCAGGTAGACTATAACCTGCCGGAGAGATTTGATCTTCACTACATAGGTAACGATAATGAAAAGCACAGGCCGGTAATGATTCACAGAGCCCCGTTTGGTTCTATGGAACGTTTTATTGCTATTTTGCTTGAAAACACCGCAGGAGACTTCCCTCTTTGGCTAAGCCCGGATCAATTTATTATTCTTCCCATCAGTGAAAAATATGCAGATTATGCTAAAAAAGTTTCAGAATTTTTAGAAAATCACGATATTAGCGGTCAGATTGATAACAGAAACGAAAAGACCGGGAAAAAGATCCGTGATGCGGAATTAAATAAAATCCCATTCATGCTGGTTGTAGGAGAAAATGAAGAAAAAGATGGCACAATTTCTGTAAGAAGACGGGGTGAAGGAGACCTGGGCGTAATGAATTTAGAAGATTTCGTTTCTTATTTCAAAAAAGAATCTGCGATATAAAAATCAAAGATTTAAAATTCAGAATTAAAATAAATTTTTGAGTTCTGAATGACAATTAAATTAGAATTAACCAATAAAATTATAATACAATAGCACAAAGATTTAACAACAGGGGCCCACAGAGACGTCCGGTACAGGAGGACGCTCACTTGATCAACGATAAAATTCGTGTGAGAGAGCTTCGTTTAGTGGGCGATAACGTAGAGCCGGGAGTATATCCTACAGAAAAAGCAAAACAGATTGCCCAGGAGCAGGAACTGGATCTGGTGGTGATTTCTGATAAGGCTGAACCGTTTATTGCTAGAGTTTTGGACTATAAAAAGTTCTTATACGAGCAAAAGAAAAAACAGAAGGAACTTAAAGCCAAGCAGGTGAAAGTAGTAGTGAAAGAAATTCGCTTCGGACCTCAAACCGATGAACACGACTACGAGTTTAAGAAAAAGCATGCTGAAAAATTCCTTGAAGAAGGTTCAAAGCTAAAAACCTACGTATTTTTTAAAGGACGTTCGATTATCTTTAAAGACCAGGGAGAAATCCTTCTTTTAAAGCTTGCCCAGGAACTGGAGCACGTTGGAAAAGTAGACCAGCTTCCTAAGCTTGAGGGAAAAAGAATGATTATGATGATGAGTCCTAAAAAACCGGCTAAATAATCAATAGCAGGGATCATTTGATCCGAAAAACATATCAACTGTAAACCGCTTCTTTACTGAAGCGGTTTTATTTTGAATTGTACTTTTTATTTTTTGTTATTTTGCATTCTGATCTTAAAAAGCTTAAGAAATTTATTATAATTCAATTCCATGAAAGCAGGGTATCATTCCTTTTTCTTATTCATCCTGATTGTTTTTGCGCTGGGCTGTTATTACCATTACCCTTTTCTTTCTGATGACAGTTTAATATCGCTTCGATATGCACAGCGTTTTATTGAGGGAAAAGGACTTACCTGGAACGACGGACATCCTGTAGAAGGCTATTCCAATCTGTTGTGGATTCTCATGATTTCTCTTTTAGGAAAATTGGGAATGAATCTTATCCTTGCAGCAAGAATATTGGGAATTGCATGTTCAGTAGGGACGCTTGCCGTAATCTTTTCTTATTTTACAACAAAAAATATAAGGAAAGAATACGTTTTTGCCGCTATATTTCTATTGGCGACCACACCGTGTTTTACGGTTTGGGCGATTGGCGGACTGGAGCAGCCGCTCTACATTCTTCTGCTTACGCTCACTTTAGTTAAAGTTTCAAAGATCATTAACGATAAAAATAAAACAGCCATTTACTTTCTGGCTTTGTGGCTCGGTCTTTTGGCAATTTCAAGGCCGGATGGTTTTCTGTTTACCATTTTAACAACATTATTTTTAGGAGCTGCTTTCAGAAAGAACAGAAAATATCTTATCCTGATTTTTATTTTCGCAGGTGTTGTTCCGGCTTTATTTTTATTGGGTCAGCTTATTTTCAGGTATCAGTTTTATGGAGAACTGGTTCCGAATACAGCGTTGGTTAAAGTGAAAATAACTTTACATCATGTTTTACGGGGTGGCTTTTATATTTTTAAAGCTTTTTTCGGAACATTATTATTGTCTGCTCTTGGACTGTACTGTTTATTTTATCTCGCTTATAAAAAGAAAAATCTTTTCGGGTTTTACTTGTTGCTAAATATTGCAGCATGGACCGCTTATGTAGTTACAGTTGGCGGTGATATTTTTCCGGCTTTCCGTCATTATTACGTAGTGTTAATTTTATTAATTTTTGCGATTATTTTAGGGTTAAATGAAATGCAGTTCAGCTTTAAAACAAAAAGCATTCAAACAGGATATATTGTTATTTTGCTGATTAATCCTTTTATCCAGCTGCTGATTCCTGATAATCAAAATGCAATTGACGAACGCTGGGAATTCCGCGGGATGAAACTTGGGGAAACATTAAAAAATACATTTCCTGAAAATACTTTGATCGCTGTTACCGCTGCCGGATGTATTCCCTACTCGTCTGAGCTTCCAACCGTTGACATGCTTGGCTTAAATGATTACTACACGCCCCGCCATCCACCAAAAAATTTTGGAACCGGAATGCTGGCTCATGAATTGGGCGACGCCAATTATGTACTCGGAAGAACCCCGGATATTATTATTTATCACATGGGTACTGCTCCCCGATTTAATGTGGGAGATCAGATGAAAACCCATCCGGTTTTTATTACTCATTATGTTGAAGTTCTTGCCCGACAAAGTAATGACGAACATATTTTATACTTTAATAAATATGGAAAAAGTACCGGAATCAGAAGAGAAGAAAATAAAATTGTCATTCCGGCTTACCTTATAAGCTCAGATACACATAATGAAAGCATTTTTAAAGGTAAAAAATTACTGAAGCATCTTGAGAAGGGAAAAATCTATATTCTTTCTTTAAAAAACCCTGATAATGAACAATGGGAAATTAGCAATTCGGCTACCAGCTTATTTTCTACCGAGCCTACAATAAGTTATGAAAATGATACAATGATCATTACTGTTATTCCGAATAAGGAAATATTTTTAGAAAGTCTGGAATTGCAAAGGAAATATTAATAATTTTTTGTAATTTTGCACCCTATTATTTCCGGGAATCTACGGAAACCGATAACAGATATTGATAACAAAACAATAAAAAGCAAAACAATGCCAAAATTAAAAACGAAATCAGGTGCTAAGAAACGTTTTGCTCTTACCGGGTCTGGTAAGATCAAAAGAAAAAACGCTTACAAAAGCCACATCTTAACAAAGAAAGAAACGAAGCAGAAGAGAAATCTTACGCAAACTTCTTATGTTGCTAAAGTGGACGAGAAAAGTGTTCAACGTCAATTAGCAATTAAGTAGTTTTTATAAATCTATATCCGGTTTATAAGAATTCAAAACAAATTCAACATTTTAACCCTGAAATGGAGCACCTAAGAGTAATGAAAAAAGTACCGCACATTTCAAAAAAACAATTTAATTATGCCAAGATCAGTAAATTCGGTAGCTTCAAGAGCTAGAAGAAAGAAAATTTTTAAGCACGCTAAAGGTTATTTCGGAAGAAGAAAGAACGTTTGGACAGTAGCTAAAAACGCGGTGGAAAAAGCAATGCAATATGCTTACCGTGGTAGAAAAGAGAAGAAAAGAAACTTCAGAGCACTTTGGATCACTCGTATTAACGCAGGAGCCAGAGAGCACGGAATGTCTTACTCTCAGTTTATGGGAGCTCTTAAGAAAAACAATGTGGAGCTTAACAGAAAAGTTTTAGCAGATTTAGCAATGAATCATCCTGAAGCTTTCAAAGCAGTTGTAGATCAAGTAAAATAATGTAAAATTTTTGTTATCAATATTAAATCCCGGTTTTTTTGCCCGGGATTTTTTTATTATTTACATTTGTTGAATTATTAAATATATAAAAATTTATCTAAGGGTGAAAAAACTAACTACTTTTCTGCTTATTTCTTTGGTTTCTTACAACCTTCATAGCCAAAGTTTTATTCAGGCATATAAAAACAGGGCAGACCAGGTTTCCCAGACCAATATTACCACGATGCTTCAGGAATTTGAAAATCTTGGGGTAAAAACTACAGGTTCTGTCGCCAATACCAATGCCCTGAACTGGCTTAAAGCAAAATACCAGTCGTACGGCTATGCTGTGAGCCAGATGGTGGAAGATCCTTTCACTTTCGGCAGCACCACCTCAAAAAATCTTGTGATTACGAAAACAGGAACATTGTATCCTAATATTTATGTGATTATCTGCGGGCATTACGATACGATCACCGGAACCGGTGTGAGTGACAACGGAAGCGGAACATCCATTATCCTGGAAGCAGCAAGGATCTTAAAGGATATTCCTACGGATTATTCCATCAAGTTTATTCATTTTTCCGGGGAAGAACAAGGGTTGATTGGAAGTACGCATTATGCTGATAATGTTGTGTTCCAGAATAATGTAAGACAGCTGAACATCAGAGTAGTTTTTAATATTGATCAGGTTGGAGGCAAAATCGGGAACAACAATAATGCGATTAAATGTGAGAGTGACCAGTCCGGACAATCCGGAAACAATGCCCAATCTCTTTCTTTTACCCAGCAGCTGGCCAATTGTACTACATTATATTCTCCGCTACAGACTGTAATGTCTAATGCTTATGCTTCAGATTATATCCCTTTTGAACAGAACGGAGATATTATTACCGGGTTTTATGAAAATGTAAGAAGCTTCAATGAGCATACGGTAAATGATACTTTTGCGAATGTAGATCCGGCTTATGTTTTCAATGTAGGAAAAGCGGCTGTTGGGGCATTACAGCATTTTGCAACGGCTTCGACCACCCTATTGGCTACGGAAGAAATAAATATGAACAGCCTTGAAACAGTAAAAGTTTATCCGAATCCTGCAAAAGATATCCTGAACATCGAACTTCCGAAAGATATTAAAGATTTCAATATTGAAATTACGGATATGAATGGAAGGCTTATCCTAAGTAAAGCAAATGAAACGAAAATAAATGTTTCAGGCCTGGCAAACGGAGCTTATTTAGCAACGATAAAAACCAGAGATAATAAGGCAGTCAGAAAAATAATTATCGGAAAATAATTTTTTGTATAAATTAAATCCTGAGTTACTGCTCAGGATTTTTTATTGAAAGATTTATGATTAATACTTAATCGGCATCGACCAGGTATGACATTGGATTTTCCATATTGAATTTTCCAGAACCCAGGTGACAGAATAATGACCTTTCCCCAATACTTTCCCATCAGATAATTCTGCATCTTTAAAAATTCCGTGTTCAAAAGCTAACGTTTCAGAAATCATCAATTCTTGCGGTTCAAAAAATACGTCTACTTTTCCCAAGCCTCCTTTCATAAAATCCAGGATATTTTCATTTCCCTGGACAACAGGCTTATTAGGAGGAAAAATCAAAGCATTATCTGCATATACATTTTTGAAATTTTCCGGCTCTGAATTTCTCCAGCTTTCTGTCCAGATTTGCATTGTCGGATTTTCCATTTCTTTTAATTTTTATTTTGAACATAAATAAATCCGGCATCAGTTCCACCGCCGCTCAAGGCAACCGCAATATTTAAATGTGCCATTGCTTCCAGATGCCTTGCATTTTTAATTCCTCCCACTATCAAACCGTTGAAACCTGCATCATCAGCTAATTTCTTTACCGTAAGTGCAGCTTCCTGATCATCAGAAGCAATAAAAGCGGTTAATTTTTGTCCGTTAAACTGTTTATCCAACTTCATTGCATCTGCAAAAATGGTGTTGAATGCTTTTACAACCTTACTTTCAGGCACCAACCGTGCTGTCTGTTCTCCCCCGCTGTCTTCCCCTAAAAATACGGGTGACCAGTCTGAAATATTAATGGCATTGGTGATGTCTACAACAATTTTACCTTTCAGATGCTCTCTGTTCTCTGTTAAAACTTCTTTCATCGCAGAAAAAGGAATAGCAAAGCAGATAATTTCGCCGAAAGAAATTGCATCTCCCACAGAAAGCTGATCATCTTTAGGTTGATGTGTTCCGAATCGTACCGAATGACTTGCATTCGTAAATAAATTCCCAAGATTGGATGCTACATTTCCAGCACCGATAAAACTTATATTCATGAGTTTAATATTATTAAAAAAATTAAAGTTGCAAACTTAGTTTTGTATCTTTACTTTTGCAAGTAGTTACCTAATTGTATGGTAGTTACCAAAAAGTAAGTGTCAAATGATGAGAAAAGAAAGTTCTGTAAACCTGGAAAACGAAAAGACTTTGGAAGCAGAATGTCCGTTTATATTTGCATTATCATTAATGGGTAAACGCTGGAAACCCGCCATATTATGGAAAATGACGGAAGGAATTTGTCGTTTTGGAGAAATGAAAAGAGCAATCCCACAGATCAGCGAAAAAATGCTCGCCCAACATTTAAGAGAGCTGGAAACAGACGGACTGATTACCAGAACCGTTTATCCCGAAATGCCGCCACGCGTTGAATACGCATTAACAGAACTGGGATTATCGCTTCAGCCGATTTTGAAACAGCTGAATGATTGGGGAGAAAACACTAAGAAAATAAAAAACATTGCATAGAAAAAGCCAACCGAATTTTTTGGCTGGCTTCTGATTTATACGGTTCTTATGTGATTTTAAAGATAGCGTTCCTACGGAACGCCAAACATTTTCCGAATATGATTTCTACACAGATAAAACTCCATAGAGTTTTCTTTTTAAATTTAAACAATTTTATATACAATCATTAAGAGCTTAAAATATTAACTATGAAAATAAGACTTTGCGTCTGAAACTTCTAATGAGAATGAAAAAAATTTAAAATAGATTTAAACCTTAAATATAAAAAACAACTTTATCGGTTTCTGGACAGCAGAATTTCCTCAATATCTTTTAGCGTAAAATTTTTAGCTTTCAGTAAAATTAAAAGGTGATACAGCAGATCTGCGGCTTCATTTTTAAACAGATCGTCATTGCTGTCTTTGGCTTCGATTACCACTTCTACCGCTTCCTCTCCCACTTTCTGAGCCATTTTATTGATTCCTCTCTGAAACAGTGAATACGTGTAGGAACCTTCGGTCTTTTCATCAATTCTCCGGCTTATTTTCTCTTCAAGCTCATACAGAAAACCTTTGGACTCCCTTTCCCCGAAACAGCTGAAGCTTCCGGTGTGGCAAACAACATTGGTCGGAATTGCTTTAATTAAAATAGTATCCTGATCACAGTCTACAGAAATATTTTTAACGGTTAAAAAATTTCCCGACTCCTCACCTTTTGTCCAGAGTCGGTTCTTGGAACGGCTGAAAAACGTTACAACTCCTTCTTTTTTAGTTTTTTCAAAAGCTTCTTCGTTCATATAGCCCAGCATCAAAACCTGCAAGGTTCTGTCATCCTGAATAATCACCGGAACCAAGCCTTCGCTTTTATTAAAATCGATATTCATCGTACTGCCAATTTTTTAAATTTTAAATTACTTTTAAGATCCTCAATCTGTACTTCTCCAAAATGGAAAATACTTGCAGCCAAAGCGCCTGTTGCTTTGGTCTGATTAAAAACTACCTCAAAATCTTCCAATTTTCCGGCACCCCCGGAAGCAATGACGGGAATGTTGATGCTTTCGGAAATTAATTTTGTGATTCTTAGATCAAAACCATTTTTCGTGCCGTCACCGTCCATCGAAGTAAGAAGAATTTCTCCGGCTCCCAGTTCTTCCGCTTTTTTTGCCCAGTCTAATGTCTTCAGATCCGTTATTTCCCTTCCCCCTTTCACATGAACCCAATCTGATCCGTTTACTAATTTGGTATCAATAGCAACCACAATACACTGACTTCCAAATTCTTTTGATAAATCTGAAATTAGTGCCGGATTTTTAACCGCCGAAGAATTAATGCTGATCTTATCGGCTCCGGCTTCCAAAAGTTTTCTTACATCTTCAATGGTAGAAATTCCACCACCAACGGTGAATGGAATACTCAGTTCCGCTGAAATTTTCTGTACAAGTTCCGCAAAAGTCTTACGCTCTTCTATCGTTGCGGTAATATCCAGAAAAACCAATTCGTCTGCACCTTCTTTTTCATATTTTTTGGCAAGTTCTACAGGATCTCCCGCATTTCTTAGTCCTTCAAAATTAATTCCTTTCACCGTAGTTCCGTCTTTGATATCCAGACACGGAATGATTCTTTTTTTAAGCATTTTCAATACAATTTTGGAGTTGCTGCAAACTGATTCTGCCTTCATAAATCGCTTTCCCGATAATGATTCCGGAACAGCCTATTGTTTTCATTTTAGATACATCTTCCATACCCGAAATTCCGCCGCTTGCAATGAGCCGGATGTTTGTTTTTTGTAGAATTTCTTCATAAAGTTCATCCGAAGCGCCCTGAAGCATTCCGTCTTTGGAAATATCCGTACAGATCACGTTTTTAATTCCTTTATTTTTATATTTGAGAATAAAATCAATCACATCAAGCTGACTTTCTTCCAGCCAGCCCGAAGTTTTTATCTTACGGTTTTCGCAATCGGCTCCGAGAATGATTTTATCCGGACCATATTTTTCAATCAGATCAAAGCAAAAATCGGGATCCTGAACAGCAATGCTTCCAATCGTAATCTGCTTTGCTCCTGAATTAAAAGCAATTTCAATATCTTCTAAAGTCTTCAGTCCGCCCCCGAAATCAATTTCCAGAGAAGTCTCTTTTGCAATGGTTTCCAAAACTTTTTGGTTAACAATATGCTTAGATTTTGCACCGTCAAGATCCACCAGATGAAGATATTGTATGCCAAAACTTTCAAATTCTTTGGCAACTTCAAGAGGGTTTTCATTGTAGATTTTTTTAGTATCATAATCTCCTTTCGACAAACGGACGCATTTTCCGTCGATAATATCTATAGCGGGAATAATTTTCATATTCAGGTTTTATTGTTTTAAAAAGTTTTCCAGTAAACGGCTTCCCACATCTCCTGATTTTTCGGGGTGAAACTGCATCGCATAAAAATTATCTTTTTGCAGAGATGCACTGAACGGCAGAATGTAATCGCATATTGACGTCGTATTTTCCGATAATTCGCAATAGAAACTGTGAACGAAATATACATCGCTGTTTTCTTCAATCCCCGAAAATATCCCGGATTTAAAATCTGAAATCGTATTCCATCCCATGTGCGGAACAATATTCTTTGCAGGAAATTTTTTTACATTGATGTCAAAAATTCCCATCCCGACTGTATTTCCTTCTTCATTGTTTTTACACATCAGCTGCATTCCCAGACAAACGCCTAAAACCGGTTGTTTTAAGGTTGGAATTAGCTGATCCAGGCCTTTTTCCTTTAGTAATTTCATGGTGGACGAAGCTTCACCCACTCCCGGAAAAATCACTTTGTCGGCTTTTCTTATCATGTCAAAATTATCGGTTACCACAGATTCTACATTTAATCTGTTCAATGAATTTTGTACGGAACTGACATTTCCGCCGTTGTATTTGATGATGGCAATCATTATAAACTTCCTTTGGTTGATGGTAAATTAAAATTCGTATCCGTCTGCTTTACGGCCATTTTCACCGCTTTGGCAAATGCTTTAAACACAGATTCGATCTTGTGGTGTTCATTGTCTCCTTCCACTTTAATGTTGAGATTGCATTTTGATGAATCGGTAAACGATTTAAAGAAATGATAAAACATTTCTGTGGGAACATCTCCAATTTTTTCACGGTTAAAGTCTGCTTCCCACATCAGCCACGGTCTTCCTCCAAAATCGATCGCCACCTGTGCCAGACAATCATCCATTGGGAGGAGAAATCCGTAACGTTCAATTCCTTTTTTCTTTCCCAACGCTTTTAAAACAGCTTCGCCAAGAACAATTCCCGTGTCTTCAATGGTGTGGTGTTCATCAACCTGCAAATCTCCTTTGACGTTAATTTTTAAATCTAGATTGCCATGTTTAGAAATCTGCTCGAGCATGTGATCAAAAAAGTGTAATCCGGTTGAAATTTCAGATGTTCCGCTTCCATCAAGATTGATTTCAATTTCAATTTCTGTTTCATTGGTTTTTCTTAAAACTTTTGCTTTTCGTGGAATATTCGCCAAAAATTGTGCGATTTCGCTCCAGCTTTCCGTTGTTAAATCAGCTTCCTCATTTTGGATTTTACTGATCAATATGGATTTTGACCCTAAGTTTTTTGCCAGCTGAATATCTGTAAGCCGATCACCAATCACAAATGAATTTTCCAGATCGTAATTTCCATAAATATATTTTGCCAACATTCCGGTTCCCGGCTTTCTTGTGGGCAAATTTTCGTTTTCAAAGCTTTTATCAATCAGAATATCACTGAAAAGAATTCCTTCATTTTCAAATGCTTTCAGCATTTTTTCCTGTGGTTTGATGAAATCTTCGTAAGGAAAACTTTCAGTTCCCAAACCATCCTGATTGGTTACCATTACCAGTTCAAAATCAAGTTCTCTGGCAATTCTGGAAAGATTCTGGAAAACTCCGGGATAAAATTCGAGCTTTTCAAGAGAATCAACCTGAAAATCTGTTGGCGGTTCTATGATTAATGTTCCGTCGCGGTCTATAAATAATACTTTTTTCATTTTACTTTTCTTTTACTTTTTCTACACCTCACAGGTTTTAAAAACCTGTGAGGTTCCAGATTTAATTAAATACTTTTTAAGACGTTAATCAGCTTATTGTTTTCTTCCCTTTTACCCACATTAATTCTAATGCAATCCGGAATCTGAGGACTTCTTTTGCTTGTCAGTATTTCATTTTTCAGTAACTCCTGGTACACATTTTCTGCGTTGTTAAATTCAATTAAAAAGAAATTAGCATCTGTAGGAAATACTCTTTTTACACATTCAATATTAAGCAATTCATGTTTTAATCTTGAAATTTCACTTAAAGTATTTTTTATATTTTCTTCTATAATATTTTTATAATTAATTAATTGCATGATTTTATTTAAACTTAATGAATTAACGTTATAAGGTGATTTCACGGTATTAATCAGCTTTATGATTTCTTGCAATGCATAGGCAATACCCACTCTTGCTCCGGCCATTCCCCATGCTTTTGAGAAGGTCTGAAGAACAATCAGGTTGGGATATTTTTCCAACAGCTCAATGCAGGATGTCTGTTCTGAAAATTCAATATACGCTTCGTCCACAACAACAATTCCATCAAAATTCTGAATGTAAAATTCAATATCTTCAATAGAATTTCCGGTAGGATTGTTGGGAGAACATAAAAAGAAAACTTTTGGTTTTTCTTCGTTTGAAATTTTTAAAAACTCTTCTTTATCAATTCCAAAATTTTCATCCAGATTCAGTTTGATCACTTTATTTTCATTCACAGAAGCATAAAATCCGTACATCGCAAAAGAAGGATTCATCATCAGAATAGCATCTTTCTTCGGTTCACAAAAAACTTTCACGATAAGATCGATCAGCTCATCGCTTCCGTTTCCTACTGCAATCTGTTCTGCCAAAACATTTTTCAGTGCAGCCAATTTCTCTTTCAATTCTTTCTGGGTAGAATCCGGATAGCGGTTGCATTC
The DNA here is from genome assembly GCF_035819015.1 of Chryseobacterium salviniae. Classification (NCBI taxonomy): domain Bacteria; kingdom Pseudomonadati; phylum Bacteroidota; class Flavobacteriia; order Flavobacteriales; family Weeksellaceae; genus Chryseobacterium; species Chryseobacterium salviniae. The sequence goes on from NZ_JAYLAA010000039.1 coordinate 184,552, forward strand.
TCCGAATGCGCTTTCATTCGCATCCAGAAAAACAGGGTTTTCAAATGTATTGTTGTCCCTGAAACTCACATAAGGCTGAAGTTCCAGAATATTTTTTCGTACTAAATCTTTGATATTAAATTCTTTCATTTTTGTTTTTTTAATCTGATACTTACTGCATTTTTGTGAGCGAATAATCCTTCAGCTTCCGCCATCACTTCAATGGTTTTTCCTAAATTTTTCAATCCCAGTTCCGACAGATTCTGAAACGTGATTTTCTTTACGAAACTGTCGAGAGACACACCACTGTAGCTTTTTGCAAATCCGTTCGTCGGAAGGGTGTGATTGGTTCCGCTAGCATAGTCTCCTGCGCTTTCACAGGAATAATTTCCTAAGAATACAGAGCCTGCATTGTGAATTTTCGGAATATAATTTTTAAAATCATTGAGTGCTAAAATCAAGTGTTCCGGAGCGTACAAATTGCTGAATTCCAAAGCCTCATCAATTGAATTAAGCAAAATAAAATAACTGTTTTTTAAAGATTCTGCTGCCATTTCATTTCTTGGAAGTGCTTCAAGCTGTTTTTGGGTTTCCAAAATCGTTTCATTAAGAATTTTCTCATCTGTGGACAGGAAAATCACCTGACTGTCACTCCCATGTTCTGCCTGAGAAAGCAAATCTGCTGCACAGAATTCAGGAACTGCCTTTTCGTCGGCAATCACAAGGACTTCACTCGGTCCGGCAGGCATATCGATCGCAACATTGTAATTTTGAGCATATTCTTTCGCCGCTACAACATATTGATTTCCGGGGCCGAAAATTTTATACACATTCGGAATGCTTTCTGTTCCGAATGTCATTGCTGCAATCGCCTGCGCGCCTCCTGTTTTGAATATTTTTGTAACTCCGCACAATTTTGCGGTGTATAAAATGGCAGGATTTACGTTTCCGTTTTTATCGGGCGGCGTACAGAGAATAATTTCTTTACAACCCGCCAACTGAGCCGGAACGGCAAGCATTAGAACCGTGGAAAACAAAGGAGCTGTTCCGCCCGGAATATAAATTCCTACTTTTTCGATCGCACGGTTTTCTCTCCAGCATACTACTCCTTTCGTCGTTTCTATTTTTTCTATACCGGAAATTTGAGAAGCGTGGAATGTAGTGATGTTTTCTTTAGCTTCCTGAATCGCTGCTTTCAGTTCTTCGCTGATCAGATTTTCAGCGGTTTCAATTTCTTCTTCAGAAATTTTAATGTTGTTTATTTCAGCGGAATCAAATTTTTTAGCAAAATCAATCAGTGCCCGATCTCCGTTGTTCTTTACTTCATTAAAAATTCCGGCAACTATTTCGGTTAGCTGTTCTCTTTTTATAATAGGTCTTTTTGTTAATTCAGACCATTTTTCCCTTTCAGGATATATTTTTACCTGCATATTAAATCACCATTTTATCGATTGGAATTATTAAAATATCCTGCGCTCCTTTATCTTTCAGTTCATCAATCACTTCCCAGAAACGCGCTTCATCTATCACGGAATGGATGCTGCTCCATCCTTCTTCCGCCAACGGAATCACCGTCGGACTTTTCAGCACAGGAAGCGCTTTTGAAACTTCTCCGATCTTGTCGTTCGGAACGTTCATGAGAATATATTTTGAATTTTTTGCTTTAAGGACGGCTTTAATTCTGAAGAGAAATTTTTCAAGAATTCTGGTTTTTTCTTCATCCAGCCTGAATGTTTTTGCCAGAACAGCTTCAGAAGTAAGAATGGTGACGGTTTCTCTTAATCCGTTTTTGAAGAGGGTGCTTCCTGAGCTAACAATATCGCAGATTCCGTCGGCAAGTCCGATGTTCGGAGCGATTTCTACAGAGCCAGAAATGATGTGGATTTCTGCGGAAATATTGTTTTTATCCAAAAAGTTTTTCAGGGTATTCGGATAAGAAGTGGCAATTTTTCTTCCCTGAAAATAAGTCAGGTCATTGGTTTCAATTTCTTTCGGAACTGCCAGAGAAACTCTGCATTTTGAAAATCCTAAAGGCTGAACGATTTCAATTTTTTTCTGTTTTTCTGCCAGAAGATTTTCTCCAACAATGGCAACATCTACTACTCCATCTTCCAGATACTGAGGAATATCCGAATTTCGGAGGTACATAATTTCCATGGGGAAATTATCTACGGAAACTTTAAGCTGGTCTTTTCCGTTGTTAACGAAAATACCGCAGTCTTTCAGTAGCTGAAGTGATTCTTCGTAAAGCCTGCCGCTTTTCTGTATGGCTATTTTTAATTTACTCATTTTACTTTTTGTTGTGTCTGAGTAAAAAAGGGTGGTTTGGAAATAAATTGCCCGGGATGAATTTAGAAACAAAAAACCGCCTGTTTACTCAGACGGTTTTAATTATTTTTGATTTTTAACATAAGTACCTATCAATCAATTCCGTCTTAGCAGAGATGATGATAATGATGTACTGTTAAAAAATTCGGTTTCATTTTGTTTGAATTGTATGATGCAAATTTAAGCCAATAAATTTTAATAATGCAAATATTATTTTAAAATATTTTCATAAAGTTTTATTAATTGTTGTGCAATGGGCTGATCATTAAACTTTTGCACAAACTCAAAACCCTTTTCAGCACGGCGTTTCCTTTCGGATTCGTTTTGCCATAAAAATTTAATTTTTGCCTGAATATCAAGATGATTATTGGGATCTACGTACACAGAATCTGGTCCGCCGGCTTCCGGCAAACAGCTTGTATTGCTGGTGATCACCACGGTTTTGGAAAATAATGCTTCGATCACAGGAATGCCGAATCCTTCAAATAAACTTGGATAAATGAAGATATCTGCGAGCTTGTAGATTACAGCTAATTCATTCATTGAAACATCTTCCAGAAAATAAGCTTTGATTTTATTATCACGGACAAAGCGTTCTACTTTTTTGGAATATTTTGTTTTTTTGCCAACTACCACCAGTGGAATTTCCGTGCCTTTTAAAGCTTTAACAACGCTTAATAAATTTTTACGTTTTTCAATGGTTCCTACATTCAGAATGAAACGTTCGGGAAGATTGAATTTTTCCTTTGTTTGCTGAATAAATTCGCCAGATTGCTCTTCTTTAAAAGCTTTATGACAGCCCTGGTAAATCACCTCAATTTTAGATTCCGGAACGTTGAGGAAGTGAACGATATCGCTTTTCGTCTGTTCGGAAATCGCTATGATTTTATCTGCTGAATCTGCGGCTCTTTTAAATTTCCAAAAATGAATTTTACGGTCGAAAAAGGAATAATACTGCGGAAAACGCATGAAAATAAGATCGTGAATGGTAACGATTTTTTTAATAGGTTTTTTATCCCATTTTAAAGGCAGCTCGCCCGATAATCCATGAAAAATATCGGCGTTTTGATGCTGTGCATCTTTCCCCATTTTCAGCTGGCGGGAAAGGCTTCCTTTTGTTGTTTTGATGAAGTCGACGTTGGGAAGATCCAGAATATCAGATCCTCTTTCGGATTTGTTCTTATTTAGCAAAAGATATTCATTTTCAGGAAAATAAGTTGCCAGAATTCTTACGAAATCTCTCGAATAGTTCCCTAACCCGGAAGTGTTGTGGAAAAAACGTTTTGCGTCGAAAGCTATTTTCATGAGCTGATCTTTTTTTGAAATTCCTGAAATGTACCGAATGTATAGTTTTTACTTTTTAGCCAGGATAGAAATTCGTCGAAACGTTTTACCATATCCTGTCCTGAATTTTTTACCGTAAAGCCCGGTAATTTAAAGGCTTCTTCCTTAATTTCCGCAAACTCCCAGGGATGAAAATAGATGTTGAGATAGTTGTCTTTTTTTAAAGTATCTGAAGCCAGTTTTTTATAAAAAGATAAAGGGAAATTATGAAAGCTCAGCCAGAATAAAGGAATTCTGAAATTGGGCGAAACCGAAGCGGGAATCTGCATCACATTTCCTTCTATGAAGTACGTTCTGGATACTTTCAGATTATTATATCTTCCCGGAAGAAAAGTGGGATTGATGGAGGAATTATACGAATATCCCGCATTTTCAACAGCATTTTTACTTACCGGCATCATTCTGGGCATTCTCAGTCCGGTCACTTTTGTGCTGAATAATTCTTCAAGTTTTTCCTTAGACTGCTTCAGGTGTTCTTCTTTAAAATCCGAATGGTACCAGGTGTGAGAAGCCAGTTCGTGGCCTTCATTCAATAATCTTTCGATTAAATGTTTACTATTTTCTGCAAACACAACGGTTGAAAAAAAAGTTGCTTTTGCATGATGTTTTTTAAGAATATTTAAAATATTTTCCAGTCCTTCCTGAGAAATGGAGATCTGTTTCTGAAAAGAAATCTCCCCTTTGTATTCCAATGGCATATCAAATTCCTCGATGTCAAAACTTAATAAAACCATGTTAAAAATTTTTGTTTTTGATGATATAGTTGGGTCTGTTTTTTACCTGCTTAAAGATTTTACCTAAATACATTCCGATGATTCCCAAAATGATTAACTGCAGTCCGCCAAAAAAAACGATCGTCATAATCAGTGATGCCCATCCGGAAATTTCTGTTTTGGTAATGAAAGAATGGATGACATACACTGCATATCCGATCACTGAAATTCCCGAGAATAAAAATCCCAGATAAGCGGCAATGTAAAGCGGTTTCACGCTAAAAGCCGTAATTCCGGTAAAGGCAAAGGTAACCATCTTTTTAAGATTGTAGCTGCTTTTCCCGGAAAGCCTTTCATTCGCGGTAAAACTGATTCCGATTTGTTTGAAGCCCATCCAGCTGGTGAGTCCTCTTAAAAAAAGATCATCCTCATTGAGATTTCTCATGACTTCTACGGCACCGGCATCCATCAGTCTGAAATCTGAACCACCGCCTTTTGTTAAATCAACATCCGATAAGCCAGATAAAATTTTATAGAAAAAATCCGAAGTTTTTCTTTTGAATACCGAAATTTCTTTAGGGTATTTTCTTACCGTGAATACAATATCGTAGCCTTCTTCCCATTTTTTAATCATCTCCGGAATAAGTTCGGGAGGATGTTGAAGATCGCCGTCCATCGAAATGACCGCATTTCCGGTGGCGTTGTCCATTCCTGCTTTTACCGCTGGCTGGTGTCCGAAGTTTCTTGAAAATTCAATAAATTTTACTTCTTCATGCTGTTGTGATAGCTCCTCCAATTTTTGCTGGGTATTGTCCCTGCTGCCGTCATTAACGAATATGATTTCAAATGTGTAATGCTCAAGACTATCAAAAACTTCCTTTATTTTTTGATGGACCAAAGCAACGTTCCCTTCTTCGTTATGTGCAGGAATGACGATTGAAATTTTCTTCATACTGATTATTCAAGGCTGTAACTTTTCTCAAAATCTTTGGTGAGAAGCTCATAGGTAATTCTCAGCCAGACTACGATGCAAGGTACGGCTTTTAAAGAATATTTGATGATGTAGTTATGCTTTACATATTTCGGGAACAGATCGGAAGTTGAGAAGCAGGTGAAAATAATGACGAATACCAATAACCCGATAACGAGAGGTGTTCTTTCTTTCTTAAGGAAAAACCAGATCAGTACGCCAACAATAGCAATGATATACGTCGGAGATTCCGAACTTGAGCTGAACAATACCAGAAACAACAATGTTGAAGCGAGAATCATCAGCTGAAAAGCATAATGTTTGTATTGTTTAATTCTAAAATATGGCGCTGCAAAAAGCGGTAATCCGAAAGCAAGAAATACTAAATTTGAAATGGAAGCATCACCCAAAATTCTTCTGAAGAAGCCCATTAGCGAAATATCCTGCATATTTCCCAACACCTGGTTTTCATTGTTTTTTTCTACGATAGACTGAAACCAGTCTGCATAACACTGAACAACAAATTTGGGGCTTGAATAGGCCATAGGCAACACAAAGAAAACTGCGGCAATAACTAATCCTGAAAGAATAAATTTCGTTTTATTTTTAATAAAGAAAAACTGAGACAGTCCTACAATTCCGTAGATTTTTACGAAAACTCCGATCAATATTGCCGTTACCGATTTAACTTCTTTTTTCTCGTGAATATATACTGCTGATAAGAGTAAAAGTCCGGTTAAGGCAACATTAAATTGCAGACTTAAAGCTGCCGTGATGTATTCCTGCAGACAGAATAAACCGAATAATGCTTTTTTGGAATCTGAAAATGGAAGCTTATAAATACCATAAATAAGGATAAATGTATTGGCGGCATTCCACAGCGATATACCAAGCCAGTCGGGCATTACGGCAAAAGGGGCAATCAGCACACTGAAAAATACGCCGTAATGGTTTAAATCAAAATAAAGATCGGGATAATGAATGAACAGGTTTTTCTGATGAATGGTATTGTAAAATACATTTTTAAAAATCAGGTAATTGTTAATCGCATAATCTCCTCTCAAATATTTGGAAATGGAAGTAACCACCGATATAATAAGATAAACCCCAAATATATATTTAGGGTTTAACAGTATTTTAAGAAATTTTTCTTTCAAAATGTTTGGTATTGGTTTAAAATATATTCTTAAACGGCAACATTATTATCTCTCAAAGCATCATTTAAAGACGTTTTTTTGTCGGTAGATTCTTTTCTCTGACCGATGATCAAAGCACAAGGAACCTGGTATTCTCCGGCCGGATACTGTTTCGTGTAACTTCCCGGAATTACTACGGAACGAGCAGGAACCCTACCTTTAATTTCAACCGGTTCAGAACCCGTAACATCAATAATTTTTGTAGAGGCTGTAAGAACGACATTCGCTCCCAAAACAGCTTCTTTTTCAACGTGCACTCCTTCTACCACGATACATCTTGACCCGATAAAACAGTCGTCTTCTATAATTACCGGAGCTGCCTGAAGCGGTTCTAACACCCCGCCGATTCCTACCCCGCCGCTAAGGTGAACATTTTTACCGATCTGCGCGCAGCTTCCTACGGTTGCCCAGGTATCCACCATTGTTCCGGAATCTACATATGCTCCGATATTCACATAAGAAGGCATCATGATAACACCCGGAGCGATATAAGCCCCTTCTCTTGCCACGGCATGCGGTACAACTCTTACGCCTTTTTCAGCATAATTTCTTTTCAAAGGCATTTTATCATGAAATTCAAACGGACCAACTTCAATAGTTTCCATTTTCTGGATCGGAAAATATAGTACCACTGCTTTTTTCACCCATTCATTTACCTGCCATCCGTTTTCGGTAGGTTCAGCCGTACGAAGCTCTCCCTTGTCCACCAAAGCAATAACCTCTCTGATCGCCTTCTGGCTGTCCTCATTCTGCAATAATTCTCTGTTGTCCCAGATATTTTCAATTGTTTGTTGTAACGACATGTTTGTAGTTTAAAATTATGTGCGCCAAAGATACAAAAGTTAAGGGAAATTTTCTGAATGTAAATTAATCTTCGAGGAAGGTTGTTAAAGAATTCTTTTTGCGTGGAGATATGCCTTATTCCAGTATTTTTCTTTGAGAGATGAAATGATAACACCTTTTGTGGTTGATGCATGAATGAATTTTACCTCGCCGTCATTACCGATCTCATGAACGATCCCGACATGGGAAACCCTTGTTCCGCCGGCGGTTGCAAAGAATAAAAGATCTCCGGGCTTCACTTCTCTGATGTTGATTGTGTTTCCGGTTTCGGCCTGGTCTGCTGATCTTCTTGGAAGCTTATAGTTGTTTTCTTCAAAAACCTTTACGGCAAATCCTGAACAGTCGAACCCGGCTGATGTATTTCCTCCGAATTTGTAAGGAGCACCAAGGTATTTTTCGGCGTCTTTGAGTAACTCATTGGTAGACTTGGAAATTTTGCCGCTAAAATTAGAATCCAGATTTCTTAAATTTTCAGATTTAGAGACAGCTTTGGCGCCTGTACTTTTACCTGAACTTACTTTTTTTGAACTTCCGCATGAAACAGTAAGTAATGATGCAAGGAGTACACTATGAATTATGTTATAACTTACAATTTTAGCATTCAGACACTTCTTCATATTTCTTTGGTTTATAAGGCAAACGTGATACAAATATAAATAAATTATGCTTTTGTTTGTCTCATTTCATGGTATGGAATACTTTGAAGTTTAAGAAAACAAAAAAGCTATTCGGATGAATAGCTTTGTATAGTTACTGAATGATTGTATTAATTGGATGTTTTTTCACCTTTCCATGTTCCGGACCTGTCGGGAGTCGGGAGTGCATTTACCCATGTTCCGCTTGCTGTTTTTGTTCTGGTGAGCGTTCCTTTAAATTCTCCATCTTCAGGAGAACCGATGGTGGCATTAAGCTCCCCTGATTCGGAAAGAGTACCTGAAATGTAATAATTTTCTGTAGTCTGCTCAGAATCCAATGTCCCGGTTACTTTACCGTCGCTTGCCACAACGATGTTCCAGCTTCCTTTTTCCGTTCCTGCATAGGTTCCGGCCCAGGTGCCGATGAAGTCGTAGATGGTATCTTCATCTTTACAGCCGATGAATAAAAAAGCGGTGAATACAAGTAAAAATAATTTCTTCATAGTCTTGTTTTATAAACAAAATATAGAGAATGCAGGGTTTTTAATAAATCCTTTTATCTCCTGATTAATAATTGGTTGTATTTTAATTTTATTGAAAAAACAGTTAGTTTTAACTGTTTTTATTTTATTTTTAATTATTTTCAAAGATAATAAAATATCTGAAATGAACTATTGTTGCTGAATTTTTTTAGAAAAAAGTTTTTAATAATTGGTTTATATGAATAATTTGATATTCAATAATTAGTAATAAAATGTTATTATAAAAAAAAGAGTTACAATTTAATAATGTAACTCTTTATAAATGTGGAGAATACGGGGATCGAACCCGTCACCTTTAGACTGCCAGTCTAACGCTCTAGCCAGATGAGCTAATTCCCCTTCTACTGTTTAAAGCGGTACAAAAATAGCTATTTAAACAACATTTGCAAACATTTTATTAAATTTTCTTCAGTATTTATAGCTAACCAACATTATTTCAGGCATTTCAGATTAATATAAACAAAACGCACATTATGGTAACATGCGTTCTGCTTTTAAGTGGTTTTACTAGCTTAAAACTATTTCCATCCTCCGCCAAGAGCCTGATAAAGCTCAACGGCAGCTTTCATTTTGCTGTATTCTGCGTTGGCAATATTCAGTTCTGCATTTAAGGAATTTACACTGGCATTCAGTACTTCAAGATAATTTGCCATTCCATAGTTCACCAATTCCTGGGAATACTCAACGGAATTTTTGTAAGCATTCAGCTCTTTTTGTTTTAATTCAATAAAAGAATCCTGAACAGAAAAAACTCTTATGGCATCAGAAACTTCTTTTCCGGCTGTAAGAACTGTTTTCCTGAAATTCAGATAGGCTGTTTCCTGGTTGGCAAGGCTTACCTCATAATTCGTTCTGATGGCTCTCCTGTTTAAAATAGGCTGTGCCAGACCGGCCACAACATTGGCAAACAGTGAGTTTACGCTAAACAAATGGTCAATGTCCACAGATTGCACACCTCCGCTTCCTGTAATGCGTAAGGTAGGATAAAACTGCGCTTTCGCTGAATTGGTTAATTCAAAAGCGTTGACAAGGTTGTATTCTGCCTGCATCACGTCCGGACGGTTAGCCAACAATTGCACCGGGTACCCAAGCTTTACATCGATTGGCAGATTTTGGCTCTCAAGCGTAGATCTTTCGATGGTGTGGGAAGGTTCTCCCATCAGGAGGCTCATGGTGTTTTCCAACAGCTGGATCTGGGTATCAATATCAATCAGTAAAGATTTTGCATTAAAAACCAAAGCTTCACTCTGCTGTACCGCTACTTCCGTTAAAGTTCCTGCTGTTTTTAGGGCTCTCGTTGTTTCAAGATTTTTCTCACGAACTGCAATGGTTTCGTTGATGATTCTTTTCTGTGCATCAAAAGTAAGAAGCTGATAATATGCCGAAGCAACTGATGCTACGAGATCACTTTTCACCGCTTTATGTGCTGCAACTGTTCCAAGATAAGAGGCAAGACGTGCTTTTTCTTCCGCTTTTAATCTTCCCCAAATGTCTGCTTCCCAGCCGATACTTGCCGTAATATCAAACTGGTTGATGTATCTTCTTTCTCCGATGATCTGCCCGAACTGTGTATTGATAGACTGTGTCTGAAAAGTATAATTGGGTCCGATGGATAAAGTCGGCAGGTACGCCGCTTTGCTTTGTTTCAGGTATGATTCTGCCGAAGCAATGCTCTGCAAGGCAATTCTGATATCAAGATTATTTTCCAGCGCTTTTGAAATATGCTTCTGAAGGATAGGATCGGTAAAGATTTCTTTCCAGGAAACGTTGGCGATATTGGTGCTGTCTGAAGGAAGCATATCTGTACGGTACAGCTTTTCATCCACCACATTATTGGGGCGGTTGTATTCTTTTCTCACCATGCAAGATGATACCACTGCCAGAAGTACCACTGAGAAAGAGATTCCTTTTATAATATTTAAAATATTCTTCATTTTGAAGTTTAAGGTTTTAAAGTTCAGGGCTTCGTTCTTTTTAATATAAATTTAAAATTTAACCAAACCCTAAACAAGCTTAATTATTCTGCTAAATTGATGTCTTTTTGTTTGATAGGTTTTACTTTTTCCTGAAGGTATTCGAAAATAACATACAGAACAGGAATTACAAAAAGCCCTAAAACAGTACCTATTAACAATCCTATGGCTGCTCCCGTAGCGATGGATCTGTTTCCTACCGCCCCGATTCCGCTTGCCAGTACCAACGGAAGAAGTCCGAAGATGAATGCAAATGAGGTCATCAAAATTGGTCTTAACCTCGCTTTAGCTGCATTGATGGCAGACATGACAATAGTTTCTCCGTGATGTCTCCTTTGAACGGCAAACTCCACAATCAAGATGGCATTTTTCGCCAGGAGTCCGACCAACATAATTAAGGCAATCTGGAAATAAATGTTATTCTCCAAGCCCATAATTTTCTGTCCGAAATACGCTCCCATTACTCCAAGAGGCAATGAGATCACTACGGCCAGCGGAAGGATATAGCTTTCATACTGAGCCGCCAGGATAAAGTATACAAAGATCAAACTCAGTGCAAAAATCAATACTGTCTGAGAACCTGAAGACAATTCTTCTCGTGAAAGGCCCGTAAATTCTACATCGTAGTTTTTATCTAACGTTTCACCGGCTACCTGTTGTACTGCTCCAATGGCGTCACCTGTACTGTATCCTGCAGCATTGGCTCCGGTTATTTTTACGGAGCTGAAAAGGTTATAACGTCCTACCGATTGCGGCCCATAAGTTTTCTTCAAAGTGACAAACTGTGAAATCGGTGACATCGCTCCTGAACTTGTACGAACGTATAATTCATTCAGATTGCTTACATCTTTCCTGTTTTCCGGTAAAGCCTGAATCATAACACGGAATTGTTTACCGTATTTCGTGAAGTCGGCACCGTAGATACCTCCGATATAGCCCTGCATTGTTTCCAGAATGGTGTTTACGGAAACTCCTGTCTGCTTGGCAAGAGGCACATTAATTTCCATCTGGTATTGAGGGTATTTCGTGTTGAAGGAAGTCTGGGCAAATTCTATCTCAGGCCTTTTCATCAGATTCCCGATGAACTCTCCTGTTTTAGCATCAAGATTGGCAAAATCACCTCCGGACTTATCCAGCAATACCATTTCAAAACCGGCACTGTTACCAAATCCCGGAACACTTGGCGGTTGGAAAAATACCACTTTTGCATCCGGAACTTTTCCTGAAAGCCCAAATAGTTGTTTGGTAATATTTTCTGAGCTTAAATCTCCTTTTCTTTCGTCAAACGGCTTGAGTTTAATAAAAGCCAACCCGTTATTGCTACCGTTCCCGGAGAGAAGCCCACGACCTGTAGAAATTGTTACGTTTTGAATTCCCGGAATTTTAAGAGCTTCTTTCTGTATGGTTTTTAACACATTGTAGGTTCTTTCCATAGATGCGCCCGGAGGAAGCTGAACATCGGTAAAGATAATTCCCCGGTCTTCAGTAGGTACGAAACCTTTTTTCATGGTGGCACTCGCCCAATACAAAATCCCTCCGGTAACGGCAAAGATAATAAGGGTAACCCATTTGTGTCTTAAAAGGAAGATAAATCCTCTTCCGTAACGTTCTGTTGTTGTCCTGAAGGCTATATTGAATTTATAGAAAAATTTCTGGATGAAATTCAAATTTTTATATTCTTTATGATGTGCATCGTGAGGCTTTAAAAATAAAGAACATAAAACCGGGCTCAACGTTAATGCATTGATCGCAGAGATAAAAATAGCCACAATTAATGTAATACCAAACTGCTGATAGAAAACTCCCGTTGGTCCAGTAATGAATGTCACCGGAATAAACACGGATGCCATTACCAATGTAATTGAAATAATTGCTCCTGTAATTTCATCCATTGCTTCAACGGTCGCTTTTTTAGCATCAGAAATTCCGTTTTCCATTTTGGCATGAACGGCCTCGACGACGACGATAGCATCATCCACCACAATACCAATAGCGAGAACCAAAGCAAATAGTGTTAATAAGTTTAGGGAGTATCCGAATAAATTCAGGAAGAAAAAAGCTCCTACGATAGAAACCGGAACGGCAATAGCCGGAATCAGCGTCGATCTGAAATCCTGTAAGAATATATACACTACGATAAATACGAGGATAAACGCTTCAATCAACGTATGAATTACTTTTTCAATAGATGCATCCAAGAATTCATTGGTATCGAAGTTGAAGGTATATTTTACCCCTTCAGGATAGCTGCTTTCATTCGCTTTGAGCTGTGCTTTTATATTTTCGATAATCTCCTGCGCATTGGATCCCGGTGTCTGGAAAATCCCCATACTGATGGAAGGGTTGTCACCATTTTCACCAACTCCGCTGTAGGATAAACCGCCCAATTCTACTTTGGCAACATCTTTCAGCATCAGGTTTTGTCCGTCCGGTAAAGCCTTAATGATGATATTGTCATACTGTTCTTTATCGCTGAATTTTCCGACATATTTAATAATATATTCGAAGGCGCTTCCGCTGTTTTGGCCTAAAGAACCAGCCGCAGCTTCTCTACTCTGCTCATTAATTGCTGTAGTAACATCTGTTGGTGTTATTCCGTATGCTGCTAATTTGGCAGGATCGAGCCATACTCTCATCGAATAGTTCTTTCCTCCGAAAACGTTGGCCTCACCAACCCCGTTGATTCTTTGCAGGTCAGGAATTACATTGATATTCAAGAAGTTTTGAAGATAAACATCATCAATATTTTTATTTTCGGAATAGAAAGAAAGATACATCAAAGCACTGGTCTGCTGCTTTTGTGTCACAACCCCGGAACGGGTAACCTCACTTGGTAAAAGCGGTGTTGCCCTTGATACACGGTTCTGAACGTTTACCGCAGCAATATCGGGATCAATTCCCTGCTTAAAAAATATTTGTATCTGTGCCGAGCCATCATTTCCTGCCGTAGAAGTGATGTAGTCCATTCCCTCTACTCCATTAATCTGCTCTTCCAAAGGCACTACGACACTTTTCATCACTGTTTCGGCGTTGGCTCCTGTGTAATTGGCTCTTACGCTTACTGTAGGCGGTGCAATGTCCGGATACTGTGTCACCGGAAGTGCAATCAGTCCCAGTACCCCGAGTATCACAATGAGAATTGAGATTACGGTAGATAAAACCGGTCTGTTTATAAAATTTTTAATCATTTTTTAGAATTTCGGTTTTACAGATTGAACAAGACTATCCATTTTTACAGGCTGCTTTTTAACGGCAGTTCCTGGTTTAAGCGAGCCGGTTCCTGCTGCGATAATCGTTTCTCCTTTGTTTACACCGGATTTAATTAATGCCAAATTGTCGATTCTGTCAATTACATTTACCACAACATTTCGCGCTGTATCGCTTTTATCTACTTTATAAACGTAAACAATTCCCTGCTGTTCGTAGGTTGCGCTTTCCGGAACAACCAGAACATTGTCATAACGTTGCGGGAATCTGATGGTTCCGCTGTTACCGTTGCTCAAAAGTTTCTGTGCATTGGTGAATGAAACCCTGAACTGTATTGTTCCCGTTGTAGGATCAATTTGTCCGGTGATGGCTTCAATTGTTCCTTTTTCAGGATAAATGCTTCCGTTGGCCAATTGCAACTCAACCATAGGAAGATTTCTGATTTTTTCCGGCATGGTAGCACCGGGAGATTTTTCAAGGAAATCGAAATATTCCTTTTCGTTCATAGAAAAGTAAGCGTAAATTTCCGAAGTATCTGAAATGGTTGTTAAAGGGGTCTGATCTGACGGTCCTACAAGGCTACCGACTTTTAAAGGAAGTCTTCCGATCACTCCTGAAATGGGCGCACGGATAATGGAATATTCGATATTCGCTTCCACACCTTTATAGTTGGCCACCGCCTGGCTTTTAGCCGCCTGCGCCTGCTTCAGCTGTGCCTGCGCCTGTGAAAGATTGGCCTGTGCTGTCTGCAGCTGAACATTGCTGATGATATTTTTCTGTACAAGCGGTTTCAGCTTGTTTACTTCAACATTGGCGGCATTTACTGCTGCCTGTGCTGCGGCAATATTGGATTCTGCGGCGCTGATTCCTGCTTTTGAAGCTGCTGCATTCTCGGTCAGGATATTGGTTTCAAGGCGGAACAAAGGCTGCCCTTTTGTTACATACTGGCCTTCATCTACCAAAACCTGGGTAATATATCCCTGGATTTTAGCGCGTACATCGTTGTTAACCTTCCCCTGAATGGTAGCCGGGAAAGTCTGATATCCCACAATATTTTTCGCTTCCACATTTACCACAGGATATGGTTTCGGACCATCCTGTTTCGGAGCTTCTTTTTTGCAGGCTGCTAAGGAAAGGGCCGCAACAGAAAGTATAATTAGCTTATTGTTCATTTTATAGTTTATTAAGAGATTCCTGAATATTTATTATATTTTTATTTAAAAGCGCTTTATATGCTTCTATTTTTTCATCGTATCCATTGTGGTTTTTCTTAAAACGGTCCAGGTCGTCCAGTAGTTTTAATTCGTCTTTCATTTTCTGTACTATTTTTTCAAATCTGATTTTCTTGTAACCGTCATTGATGAAAAAATACCGTTTCCGCTCGTCCATTTTGTTGTGGTCGATAATCAGTTCAGCATTTAGTAATAGTGAAATACTTGTGGATACTGAGCTTTTACTGGCCGAAAATACTTCTACAAATTCATCAAAAGGAATACCTACTTTATCATAATCAAATAGCAGGTACGCATATATTTTTGATGCCAGCGGCGGTATATTGAAAATGGTACCATAAAATTTTACGGCATCCTGAAAAATTTTTTCATCAATTTCTATACTCTTATACATTGTATATAAAATTTGGACAAAATTATTAATTAGTTCTGAACTAAACGAACAAACTTGATAGAGTTTATAAATTTCACATTTTTAAAAAAATCAATGAAGTTTGATTTAACTTTAAGACTAAATTATAATCTTCTCAAATGCTTTTCTGATTCCTCCGGCCAAATAAACTTCCCCACAGTAGGTGTAGCCTTTGCTTTCAAGAATCTTCAACATTGCTGCATTGTCAAAATTGGTATCAACTTTAACACTTTGTATTCCATGAGATTTTGTGAATTCCTCGATATGATCAAACAGTTTTTTAGTCATGCCCTGTCCTGCAAATTTTTCATCAACTGCTACTCTGTGTACCACAACAAACTCGCCGTTACTCAGCCAGGCTCCGTCAATAGTACTGTAAGCGGGTTCGTCATTCAAGATCAAGGCTGCGTAAACAGCAATTTCTCCGTCGACGGTCATTACGTAACCAAATCCTTTTTTAATATCACTTTCCACGGTGTTGAGATTGGGATATCCCTGCTGCCATTGGGTACTTCCGTCTTTTCTTCTTCTTTCTATGGCCTGCTGTAAAATATTCCAGATCACATCTCTGTCTGTCATTTCCGCTTTTCTTAATTGGGTTTCTGAATTCATTATTGTGAAAAATTTTAATTAAAAAATGTTTTTTGGTTAAATTTTTAAGGGTGTGTGCCTTTAAATTATTTTAAAGCTTGGATGATGCTTCGGCAGGCTCAGCATGATATTGCTAATACTGAAGCTTATTATGATTTTATTTTGATGATACTTACGGTAAGTATGAATATAAATGAATTTTAACCAAAAAAACCGAAAACTAATTGAGATTAATTTTCGGTTTGAAGTAGTAAAATTTAAAATTATGAAATTGTTTTATTGATTTTCATTTTGCTGGAGATAAGCATCAATTACTTCAAATGCTTTTTTTTCATCTTCCAGTTTTACCATTACTTTCAATGACGTTGCTGTTGGCGTAGTTGTAAAAGTTAGGTAATTGTTTTCAACGGCATTCGTAATATTCGCATCATCCAGTTTAGATTTAATCAGCTGAATTTCTGCGGGTTTGTCACTTTCAAAAACTGATACTCTTGTACTTCTTTCCATAGTTCTGTTACGTTTGAGTATCTAAATTTATGACATTTTTTTTAAAATTACAAATCCGTAATTTAAATTTTATTAATGTTGTTTTCTATTTTGTCGAGTGCAAGCCGGATTTCTTCCTTGCTTACATTAAGGTGCGGCCTGAAGCGCAAAGACTGTTCTCCGCACGTCAGAATAATCATTCCGTCCTTCCATAGTTCTTCTCTTAATGCATTTCTTTGCTCTCCTGAAGCGAGATCTATGGCACACATTAATCCTCTTCCTCTGGCGTTTGATAATTTTTCCGGATATTTCAGGGCCAGATTCTGCAGTCCTTCGAGAAGATAATTTCCTACCACTCTGGCGTTTTCAACAAGGTTTTCTTTTTCAATGACTTCCATTACCAACTGGAAACGCAGCATATCGATAAAATTCCCGCCGAAAGTAGAGTTGATTCTTGAGCTTTCCCTGAAGACATTCTGCGGAACTTCATCAAACTTTTCTTTGTTGGCTAAAATACCGCAAACCTGTGTTTTTTTACCGAAAGAAATGATATCCGGTTTTGCGGTGAAGTGCTGAAATGCCCACATTTTTCCGGTAATTCCGATTCCGGTCTGCACTTCATCAAAAATAAGAAGAACCTCATTCTCGTCGCAGATTTTTCTTAGCCCTGATAAAAATTCATCCCTGAAATGATTGTCACCGCCTTCTGCCTGAATCGGTTCTATGATGATGCATGCTACTTTATCCGGGTTCATTAAAATCGCTTCTTCAATATTTAGTAAAGCTAATCTTTCGTTTTTAATGGTTTCTTCCAGGTTTTCTTCCGTAATGGGGAACGTAAGCTTAGGATTCAGGATTCTCGGCCAGTCGAACATTGGAAAGTACTGATATTTTCTTGGGTCTGCCGTATTGGTGAGGCTTAATGTATAGCCGCTTCTTCCGTGGAATGCCTGTCTGAAATGAATACAGATTCCAGCTTCTATATCAAGACCTTTTTCAAAATTTTTACGGGTTTTCCAGTCGAAGCATGCCTTCATGGCATTTTCAACAGCCAGTGCGCCACCTTCTATAAAGAAAGCATACTGCAGTTCTTCCGGGATCACTACTCTTTCGAAAACTTCGAGAAAATGAGCGTATTCTTCAGAATATACATCGGCAAGTGTCGGTTTGTTGAGTGCCATTTTTCCCAGCCATGCAGATTTTTCAACCAGATAGGGATGATTGTAGCCGATGGATGCCGAGGCAAACATAGAGAACATATCCAGATATTCCCTGTTGGTAAGCTTATCGTAAAGCCATGATCCGTGAGATTTTTCAATATCCATCACGAAATCGAATCCGTCTGCCAGAACGTGCTTTCCTACTATTTCTTTTACTTTGTTTACTTGTATGTCAATTGTTTCCATTTTAATTAATCTTAGGGGGATTAATAATAAAATTAAATGATGTTGAAACAAAGAGATTTATATTTAAAGCTGACAATTTTTAATTTTTAAATCTCTGAATTTCTTGTTTTTTAAAGGTCAAACTTGATTCCCTGTGCCAAAGGAAGGTTTGTAGTATAGTTGATGGTGTTCGTTTGTCTTCTCATGTAATATTTCCAAACATCTGAACCGGATTCTCTTCCGCCTCCGGTTTCCTTTTCTCCACCGAAAGCACCACCGATTTCCGCACCGGATGTTCCAATGTTGACGTTAGCAATACCGCAGTCTGAGCCTGCATGGGAAAGGAATAACTCGGCCTCTCTTAAATTCTGGGTCATGATTGCAGATGATAAGCCTTGCGGAACATCATTCTGAATAGCGATGGCTTCTTCCAGCGTTTTATATTTAATGAGATATAAAATCGGGGCAAAAGTTTCGTGCTGTACGATTTCGTAGGAATTTTTTACTTCTGCGATACATGGTTTCACGTAGCACCCGGATTCGTAACCTTTTCCTTTCAGTACTTCTCCTTCTACGACGAATTTCGCACCTTCTTTTTTTCCTTTTTTAATGGCTTCCTGATACATATTTACGGCATCTATATCAATAAGAGGCCCAACATGATTGGATTCGTCAAGAGGATTTCCGATTTTCAGCTGTCCATATGCTTTTACCAATCTGTTTTTTACTTCATCATAAACGCTTTCGTGAATGATAAGCCTTCTTGTGGAAGTACATCTTTGTCCGGCTGTACCTACCGCTCCGAAAACGGCTCCGATGATTGACATATTAATATCGGCATCCTGGGTAATGATAATCGCATTGTTTCCTCCAAGTTCAAGGATAGATTTCCCAAATCTTTGCGCCACGTTTGCGGAAACCATTCTTCCAACTCTTGTAGAACCGGTGAATGATATAAGTGCTACTCTTTTATCATCAACTAATTTTTGACCGATCTCATGATCTGCAACCAGAACGTTTGAAATTCCTTCAGGAAGATTGTTTTCTTTTAAAACTTCATTCATGATATTCTGGCACGCAATGGCACAAAGCGGTGTTTTTTCAGATGGTTTCCAGATGGTAACGTTCCCGCAGATCCAGGCTAAAGCGGTGTTCCAGGACCATACGGCTACCGGAAAATTAAAAGCGGTAATAATCCCTACAATTCCCAGCGGATGATATTGTTCGTACATTCTGTGTCCCGGTCTTTCGGAATGCATGGTGTACCCGTGAAGCTGTCTTGAAACTCCGACTGCAAAATCGCAGATGTCGATCATTTCCTGAACCTCGCCTAATCCTTCCTGCAGGGATTTCCCCATTTCATAAGAAACAAGCTTGCCCAGATCGTCTTTGTACTGTCTTAATTTCTGGCCGAGCTGCCTTACGATTTCCCCTCTTTTGGGTGCGGGAATAAGTCTGAATTCTTTAAATGCATTTTGTGCAGTCTCAAGAACTTTTTCGTAATCAGACTCCCCGGAAGTTTTTACCTTCGCAATAAGATTTCCGTCTACCGGAGAATAACTTTCTATGGTTTTCCCTGATGCAAAGTATTTTCCGCCGGTTGAAGTTCCTTTATTTTCATCCTTAATTCCCAGATTTTTGAGTGTCTTTTCAATCCCAAAATCTTTTACTTTTTTAGACATAAAAATTTTACTTTTCGTTTTCCCTAAAGTTAAAAATATTAACCGAACTGCAAAATTTAAATTTTTTTAACGGATTTTTTATTTGGACTAATTATAAACATAACTATATTTGTAAGGTAATCTTTTGACAATCAGAAATGGAAAGCTCTCAGGAAAATAATTCGAAGTTTAAGAAATGGTTTAAACGTGTTGGATGGGCGGGATTTGCCTTTTTTACGATAAAAGGGCTGATTTGGCTGGTCATCTTTTACTTCGGGGCAGATACGCTTCAAAGCTGTATAAAATAAAAAGCTGAGAAATTTTCCTCAGCTTTTTTGTTAAAATTTAGTTTTTATAGTGCCTTAGATTACTTTTTACATCTGTTTTTATATTTTTGGAAAAACAGCAATGATGAAAAAAGTAGTATGGTCGAGCAAAGCACAAAAAAATTACAGAGATAATTTGCTTTATTTAAAAGAATTTTGGACCAAAAAAGAAATTAAAAGATTTATATTTTTGGTGGATAAAGCGGTTCATGCTATTTCTCAAAACCCATACATCGGATCAGTTTACGAAGAAAATTACCGTTATAGGAAATATCTCGTTACAGAACAGATATATCTTTATTATAGACTAACACAAGAAAATGAAATTTTACTGGCTTCTTTCTGGAATAATTATCAAAATCCTGATCAACTAAAGGAATTCCTGCTTTAACTGATCCGTAAATTCTCTGTGTTCTATTACATTACCCTCCAGATAATCTTTCTCTGCATCCTCAAGTTCCATCAACAGAGCTTCTTTAGGAAATAATGCTTTGGTTAACAGCTCAATTTCTTCCATAGAAAAAGAATTTTCTTTCAGCTTTCTATAGTACGTAGGAGTTTTCAGCCCCAATAATTTTATAAAATATTGTGTCTTATAATCAGAACTCTGGATAAGATGAGGGATGCTATCTTTGTATTTCTTAAATTCATACACTATATTTATCATATTATGAGAATTATTTTACACAAAAATATATAAATTTTTTCAAATCCAAACATTATTCTTTCTTTTTCCTTCCGGAATGGATTAAGCTTTGATGAAGCAGAAACTCAATCTGCCCGTTCACACTCCTGAATTCATCATTGGCCCATTTTTCGAGAAGCTTGTATGTAGGCTCGTCTATCCTCAGAACAAAAGATTTTTTGCCTTTATTTTCGGAAGAATTCTGAGTTTTTTCTGATTTCATTTTTACTTTTCTGATATTTTGCCTTTCAACTAAAGTTTAATTGATTTAATTATATAGTGTTCCGGCGTTTAAAATTGGTGTTGCCGCTTTTTCACCGCAAAGAACAACCATTAGGTTACTCACCATAGCTGCTTTTCTCTCGTCATCAAGCTCTACAATATTCTCTTCAGAAAGTTTCTTTAATGCTAAATCTACCATTCCTACTGCTCCTTCCACGATTTTAGTTCTGGCGGCTACAATTGCGGTAGCCTGTTGTCTCTGAAGCATGGCTCCTGCGATTTCTGAGGCATAAGCAAGGTGTGAAATTCTCGCTTCCTGAATGATAATTCCTGCTTTTGAAAGCCGCTCTGTAAGTTCCTGTTCCAAAATAGCATTGATTTTTTCTCCGCCTTCTCTTAATGTAATCGGTGCGTGATCGTCTTCAAGGTTATCATAAGGAAAGCTCATCGCTAAGTGGCGTACCGCTGCTTCGCTCTGCATTTTTACAAAATCCGAATACCGTTCAACATCAAAAGCAGCTTTATAAGTATCGCCGACTTTCCATACGATAACAACTGCAATTTCGATAGGATTTCCCATTTTGTCATTTACTTTCAAAGTTTGTCCCTGCAGGTTTTCAGAGCGAAGACTGATTCTCTGGGAAGAGTATAAAGGATTGATGAAAAACAAACCGTTATCTTTTACAGTTCCTACATATTTCCCGAAAAAGTTCAGCACTCTTGAATGGTTCGGCTGAATGATCATCAGACCTTTCAGAAAGAAACAAAAGGCAATAAAAACAATTATTGAAAGAATAACAAAAGTAATGTTTTCGTCAACACCAATTGCGAAAAGATAAATTGAAGCAATGAAAAGTCCAAGGCAGATCACCAATGTAACATAACCGGACATCGGTTTTAGAATTTTTTCCATGATATAGATTTTTTTAGTTTGATATTATTTTGATATCATAAAGATATAATTAAATTTTTATTTCCAAATATTTTTTCTAAAAATAACCTGATATAATATTAAGGCAAATGATATATGGAGAGATTAGGGTAAAAGAGATTTAAACCATTAAGAAAAATGGAGATTATAAGTTTAGATAAAGACAAAATTAAAGATTTTGAAGCAAAAAATGTTTAAAATAAAATTCTTAATAAACTTTAATAGCTGAGATTTAAACAAAAAATCCCGGAAGCTAATTCCGGGATTTTATTTTATAATTATAAAATTTATTTTTTTGTCAGCATTTTAAATTTAACATAAGATGCAATTGCTAAGGTCAGCATGGTTGCAAGTCCGATATATACCCAAGCCGGAACCGGAACGGGATCTCCTGCTGCATATGAGTGAAGTCCGCTCAGGTAATAATTCACGCCAAAATACGTCATTACCATTGAACAGAATGCAAACATCGTTGCCACGTGGAATGCCCATCTGCTTCGTAAGCCCGGAACAAGTCTCATGTGAAGAACAAATGCATACACCATAATGGAGATAAATGCCCATGTTTCTTTCGGGTCCCAGCTCCAATATCTTCCCCAGGATTCATTGGCCCAGATCCCTCCTAAAAAGTTTCCTACGGTAAGTGCAAAAAGTCCTATTGTTAAAGACATTTCAGAAACAATGGCCAGCTCTTTCAAAGTTGTATCGTGGTGAATTTTATAGGCATCTTTATTGGATATGATATAAAATACAAGGTTAATAATCGCAATAATCATCGACAGCGCAAAGAAGCCATAACTTGATGTAATAATGGCAACGTGTACAATCAGCCAGTAAGATTTCAATACAGGAACGAGCGGTGTGATTTGAGGATCAAGCGCTGAACCTCCGTGAGCAAATCCCATCATGATAACGGCTACCATAAATCCGGCAGCCGGAATTAATGCGTTTGAGTTTTTGTATAATATCAATCCGGCTGTGATTCCTACCCACGAAATGAAGATAATGGCTTCATATCCATTGCTCCAAGGCGCATGGCCGGAAATATACCATCTTGCGACCAATCCCAGGAAATGGAAGAAATATCCTGCGGCACCGATTATAATAATTGCTTTGATGGTTTTATTTAAAACTTTATTTGGCTTAAATAGTTCAATGAAACCTAAAATTAATAACAATCCTCCGATTAATGTATAGAAAATCAACAATTTGAAATTGATATTCACCTTATTCATAAAAACTTCAAGGTCAACTTTGGATTTGGCAGGAACTACCGCTTTTCCCCATTTCTGCTGATAGTCTGAAAGTTTTGTCAACTCCGAATCTGCTTTGCTCCAGTCTCCGGTTTGCTGTGCTTTTAAAACTTCTGCAAAATACGGTCCCATTACCTGCTGGGATTCCATATCCGGTTCCATTTTCTGGTCAAGCCATGAATGCCATGTATGATTCGGATCATTTTTCACAGGAACAATTCTCATAAACTGTCCGCTAAAAAATTCATTGAAAATCTGAACCCTTTCGTTTACAGCAATTACTTCTTTATCATAATTGGTCTGCTCAGCTGGTTTTTTACGGAATGCGGTGTTATAGTCGCTTTCGAGGATATATTTTAAATTTCCGTTGGCATCTGCCGGAAAAAGGTTCATCAGTGAAGTATATCCTTCTTCATTGGCTTTCGTCTTATTTTTTAACTCGTCACCGCCTTTTGTTCCCACCTTGATCATTGGAACCATCGTCCAGCTCGGCGTATCGATATTTACGGATAAGAACCATTGATTTGCAGTGAGCGAGTTTCCGTCTGTTCCTTTGAACTCGTCTTTTTTGTAAAGTTTTCTTAAAACATCCAGCGCCTGCGTATTGATCGGAACAATTCTCCCTTCAAAATTTTGTACCAGAAGATATCCGAATTTATCAGCATGTTCTTTATTTATTTTGTTTCTGGCAATAATTTCGTCTGCGGAAACCACTTTCATTTTGGTAAAAGGCTGTGCTCCTTGTGGGTTAACTGTTTCAGTTGCCGGAGTGTGATTGTGGTTTTCACCTTCTATATGAATGTGTTCTCTGCTTCCGTCCGTTGTTCCGTGCGTTTCTATTTTCTGAGCATTCAACCCGAAGCTTAACAGCAGTAAAAGTACGGTTACTGCTCTTTTTTTATTAACGTCTTTCAGCATTTTATTTAATTTCCAGAAATGAGTTCCTTTCCAGAAGAATATAAAGAACATTCCCCCGAATAAAAACGTGTAGCCGATGTAAGAGATCAGTGTTCCCCAGAAATCGTGGTTCACAGAAAGTACCGTTCCCATTCTGTCCGGATCAAAACTCGACTGGAAAAAGCGGTATCCTTTATGATTCAAAACGTGGTTCATGTAAATTTTATAAGGCGTCTGTTTTCCTTCATCTATGATTTTAATATGGCTTTCGTATGCACTCGGAGATGAGCTTCCGGGATACGTTTCCATTACGAAATCGTCAAGCTTAAGGGAAAACGGTGTATTGTAAATTTTCGGACCAAAACCGATCATGATGTTCAATCCGTCCATTGTTACCTGCTTGTAGGCATTCGGGTTTCCTTTTTCAACGGAAAGATCTACAAGCTGTTTTGTTTTCGGCCCCTGAATTTCAACCGTAAGCATATCCGGAACAGCCTGATCTTTTTTCCGGTCACCTTCAATGGCTATTAATTTCCCTTTTTTAAGACCTTCAGGAACAACCAGTTTTAATTCGTTAATTGAATATAAACTTCTTAAAACCAGAGGCTGGAATTCATCTTTCTTGGTATTGCCCGTAGCCTGCGTTGCCATCGTCATGTAGCTTGCATCCACCGGTGTTTTAATGAATAATTTTCCGCCTTCATTTTTAAATTCCACAGCTCCTTCAATGGCTCTGTTGAAAGTCACCAATGTACCGTTGATTGATTTTGTTTCTCCGGGTTTGATGAAAATATTCTGTCTTCCGGTTTGTCCCGTTGATACTAAATGAAGATATTTAGCACCATTCGGATCAGCAATAAGACTGTCTTTTTTCCTTTGAACATATTCTTTTGCCACCACTTTCACTTCTTTTCCGTGAAAATCGTACGTGGCCTGCAAATTTTTGTGTAACGGAGACATTAAATAGGGAATATCCTTATAATTCAGGACATCGCCTTTTTCTTCAATCTGTATTTTAAGAAAGTTTTTATCCGTTACGATTTCATTGGAAGTTTCTCCTTCACGGATGTGCATGGTGCCTTCAAAACTGATATACCTTGTTATGGCGCCACCAATAAAGATGAGTACGAATGCAAGGTGGAAAACCAGTACCGGCCACTTTTCTCTCTTCCAGAGTCTGTATCTTCCGATATTTCCAATGAAATTGAGGATAAGCAGAAACATGATTAATTCAAACCACCATGCCTCATAAATTAATGCTTTTGCTGTTGGAGTTCCGTAGTCGTTTTCTAAGAACGTTGCATATGCCATCGCAAATGCGTACACCAGTAACAACACAGCCATTGTCCTGGTCGAGATAAGAATATCCTGGATCTTCTTCATGATATATATACTTGATACGCAAAAATAAGGATGATAAACTACAATGCCGTTAAAAAAAGCTGTTTTTTATCACTTTAAGGATGATAAGTGTTATTTTTAAACGTTCTTAATAATATTAAATTCAATGATAAAAACACAATGCTTGAATGCTATTGATTAAAAATTTACTCCTTAATTTCAGGATTGCGGTAAGTTTATTGAAATCAAACTGTGGTACCTCTTTAAAATTAATACATTGCTATAATTTTATTAACAAAAACGTTGGTGAAAAATTTAAATCAGATTTGAATTATTTTAAATATTTTAGTTTCTGAAAACCGGAAATCACATTAATAATTTTCGAATAAATAAAATTAAATATTCTTCCCGGTAAGACACCTTTTTTAATGTTGAAAAACATTAAATTTGCCACAATACATTATGGATAAAAACACACAAAAAAAACAGCAGGAGTTGCCTGAAAAAGGCAGATTTTTATCGAAGCCTAGAGTATTCTTCGGGCTTATTTTCATACTTTTTTCCATCATCCTTACCTTTTCATTTGTCTCTTACCTGATGAATTGGAAGGCAGACCAGAGCCAGGCCGGAACCATGCTGGATAAAAGCATTACATCTTCCAACCTTTTCGGAAAGTTGGGCGACTGGCTGGGAAATATTTTTATTTTCGAAAGCATTGGGGTGGCCTCATTTATCATTGCTTTTTTGTTTTTAGTGTTCGGAACCATTATTCTTAAAAAGAAAATGTTCAAACCGTGGAAAACGATTGGCCATTCTCTGTTTTTTATTTGCTGGCTCCCTGTTTTTTTTGGAGCGATTACCAAAGGACAAGGGGTTTTGAGCGGAGTGTACGGATATCAGATCATGGATTCCCTGAATACAATTATTGGTTCATACGGTCTCTGGCTGGTTTTAATTTCAAGCATTGGGTTGTATTTTATTTTAGAATTTAACCTTCGTCCGAGTTCCATTAAATCGAAACTGAATGACCTTAATGAAAATACCATCGGAAGAGTAAAAGCCATGATGCCAAGCTCTGATGAAAATTTTGAAGCCGATGATGAGCTTATTGAGGAAGCTGAAAATGCAGAAATCAATCCGTCCAGAATTACCGTTACCGAAACCGTAAAGCCCGGTAAGGATGATCGTGAACCTCTCGCTATTAAAGTTGAAACCATTGTAACCCCCAACAAAACTTCTTTCGAAGAAGATAAAAATAATTTCTCGCAACCGTTACACGTAGATCTTAATCCTAAACCTTTTGTTCCAATGCCAAGTCCGGAACAGGCGTTTGATATTAAGCCGTCAACAACTACAACAGCTACAGCAGAAGACGATATTAAATTTAAGGTGGAAGTTGCACCTGTTGTTGATATTCTTGATGATTCCGACAGAAAATCCCAGGAACTGGTAGAAAAGCACGGCCTTTACGATCACAAATTAGATTTAGCCAATTTTCAGATGCCGACGGTTGATCTTCTAAAGGATTACGGAAACGAGGAAATTTCCATCAACAAAGAAGAACTGGAAGAAAATAAAAATAAAATTGTAGGACTGCTTAAAAATTTCAATGTAGGTATTGCAGAAATTAAAGCAACGATTGGCCCGACTGTAACTTTGTACGAAATTGTTCCTGAAGCAGGAATAAGGGTCGCAGCCATCAAGAAACTGCAGGATGATATCGCCCTGAATCTTTCCGCACTGGGAATCCGGATTATTGCTCCGATGCCGGGTAAAGGAACCATCGGGATTGAAGTGCCTAGGAAAAATCCTACCATGGTTTCCATGCGTTCGGTAATCGCTTCGCACAAATTTCAAAATACAGATATGGATCTTCCGGTGGTATTCGGGAAAACAATTTCCAACGAAATTTTTATGGCCGACCTTTCCAAAATGCCTCACCTTTTGATGGCCGGTGCAACGGGACAGGGAAAATCTGTGGGCATTAATGCGATTCTTACTTCGCTTTTATACAAGAAACATCCGAGTGAGCTTAAATTCGTAATGGTAGATCCTAAAAAAGTGGAACTTTCATTATATTCAAAAATAGAAAGACATTATTTGGCAAAACTTCCGGATGCAGAGGAAGCGATCATTACCGATACGAATAAGGTAATCAATACCCTGAATTCGCTTTGTATCGAAATGGATACAAGATACGATCTTCTGAAAAACGCATTCTGTAAAAATTTAAAAGAATACAATAAAAAATTCTCGGAAAGAAAACTTAATCCTGAAAACGGACACCGTTATTTACCATACATTGTTCTGGTAGTGGACGAGTTCGCAGATTTGATCATGACGGCAGGAAAAGAAGTGGAATTACCAATTGCAAGACTCGCGCAGCTTGCCAGAGCAGTGGGAATTCACTTAATTGTTGCTACCCAAAGACCATCTGTAAATGTTATTACCGGTATGATTAAGGCTAACTTCCCGGCAAGGGCTGCTTTCAGGGTAATATCCAGTGTAGATTCCAGGACGATTCTGGATTCTCCGGGAGCGGATCAATTGATCGGTAAAGGAGATATGCTGTATTTTAACGGAAATGAGATTTTAAGACTTCAGTGTGCTTTCGTAGATACTCCGGAAGTAGAAAGACTTGCTGAATATATCGGTGAGCAGAAAGGATATGCTTCGGCTTTTATTCTTCCTGAATATGTTTCCGAAGATTCTGCAAGTACAGTAGGCGCTTTCGATCCTAATGAGAAAGATGCTTTATTTGAAGAAGCGGCAAGGATTATTGTTTCTACGCAGCAGGGATCTACTTCGATGCTTCAAAGGCAATTAAAGCTTGGTTATAACAGGGCCGGAAGAATTATGGATCAGCTGGAAGCAAGCGGAATTGTAGGCGGATTTAACGGAGCAAAAGCAAGAGAAGTACTCATTAGCGATCTTCACTCGCTTGAGCAGTTTTTGGAGGATTTAAAAGGGTAAAATCATTTAATGTTGTTTATCAGTAAAACAATTAAGCAAAATAAAACAATATTCTTTGGAACAGTTTTTGAAAGATTTGCGCAGTTAAAACCGGTAAGGGTTTAACTTTGAACAGTAAAGCAAGTCTAAAGTTTAAAGATTTAAATAAAAATGAAAAATAGTATTTCAAAAATTATAGTAAGTAGTATGGTGGTGGGCGTAGTTGGATTTGCCAATGCCCAGAAAATTGATGCGAAGGCTAAAAAAATACTGGATGATATTACGGCAAACTATAATTCCAAGAAGAATTCTTATTTTAAATTTTCTTTCGGAACAGGAACCAACGGACAGGTTTCAAAAACGGAGCCGGGAATTTATTATGCTGCCGGAGATAAGTACAAGCTAAAGATCATGGAAATAGAACAGATCTTTGACGGAAATAAAATCTACAATATCAATACGGAAGATATGGAAGTAACGGTAGCCAAACCCAACGGAAGCGGCTCTATGTTCTCCCCCATCAATTATCTTTCTACTTACAGGAATGATTATAACGTAACATATAACGGAAAGAAAAATGTAAACGGAGTAAATACAGATTTTATTAAATTGACGCCTGTAAAATCCAATGGAATACAATATGTGTATTTGTTTGTAGACCCGGTAAAAAAGCAAATGGTAAAGCTTGAGCAGCACGGAAACAATAAAGACGTTGCGGTAATTGCCATTAAAGAATACAAAGAAAACCAGAATCTTGATGCAGGAATGTTTGTTTTTGACAAAAATAAATACAAAAATTACCTGATTACAGAACTTTAAAAGTTAATTGTTTTAAAGATTGTAAAAATTTCATAAAATATAA
The DNA here is from genome assembly GCF_035819015.1 of Chryseobacterium salviniae. NCBI lineage: Bacteria > Pseudomonadati > Bacteroidota > Flavobacteriia > Flavobacteriales > Weeksellaceae > Chryseobacterium > Chryseobacterium salviniae. The sequence continues at coordinate 213,518 of NZ_JAYLAA010000039.1, forward strand.
TTGCCGCAAAGGAAACTTTGTGGCTTTTTCATTAATTTTGGCAGATGTTAAAAATACTAGACCGATATATTATAAAAACTTTCTTCGGACCGTTTTTCTTTATATTCAGCGTGCTGTTTTTCATATTTATTGTGAATATCATCTGGGTTCAGCTGGGGCAATTTATGGGAAAAGGGCTCAGTACCTGGCAGATTCTTAAGCTTCTTTTTTATCTGGGGGTAAGCGTTATCAGTATGGTATTGCCGCTTACGATTCTTCTGGCAAGCATCATGTCCTTCGGAGAATTTGGGGAACGTTATGAGCTTGCAGCTATGAAAGCCGCGGGGATTTCCCTTACAAGAGTAATGCTTCCTTTGTTGGGAGTAACGGTTATCATGTCGGTCATGCTGTATTTTTTCTCCAATAATATTATTCCGGATTTTCAGCGGAAGGCAAAAAATATGCTCTTCAATATTGCACAGACAAAACCGGCACTTAACTTTACACCGGGTCAATTTATTGATCAGATTCCTGGATATATGGTGAAGTTTGATAAAATAAGCGGTGAAAATGGTGAAAATATCGACGGGGTTTTTATCCATAAAAAAGCCAGCAGCTACGACAACCAGCAATCGATTGTAGCAGAAAAAGGAAAATTTGTACCCGCTGCCAATAAAAATTATCTTAAGCTTGTCCTTTATAACGGATATGTTTATGAAGATAATTTTGCAGGGAAACCAGAAAATGTACGCCTGAAACAGCCTGACCAGGCCATAAAATTTGATTCGCTGACTTCACATTTTGATGTAAGTGAAATTATTAACAAAGCTATTGAAGAAGAAAGAATTACAGACGATTACCGTTTCCAGACTTTCAATCAGCTTAATAAAACCATAGATCAGACTAAAAAGGATAACGGTAAATTTTTCAACAATATTAATATTGATGTTCTGGGGCAGACCAATTCAGTGATAATGTATATGGATTCTAAACAGAACAGATCAAAAGCAAAACCCAAGCAGCTTTTAAAGCTTGATACGTTAAAAAAAGAAAAAAAGCTGGAGATCATTAATAATGCTTACAGCCGCCTCGAAAATCTTAAAGCCACTATTGACGGTAAAAATAATGAGATTGATCCTGTAGTGAAATATTATAGTAAGGTGGTGATCTACCAGCAAAGAATTGTTACGTATTCATTTACCTGCATTATTTTCTTCCTGATCGGGTCAAGTCTCGGATCTATTATCCGAAAAGGAGGAATGGGCCTTCCTGTGATTATCGCAATTGTTATTTTCATTATATTTTATGTGATTAACGTTGGGGTTGAAAACATGGCCTGGTCGGGTAAAGTAAATCCTTACCTTGCTGCCTGGATACCTAACCTCGTGCTTTTTCCTTTCGGGATCTGGATGACTTACAAAGCGCTTACCGACTCGCAGCTGTTTGATGCCGAAAAATACAAAGCGTTCTTTAAGCCTGTCACGAAGCTGTTTGTTAAAAATAAAGAACATAAAAGATATCAGTAAAAATAAGGTCCGAAGTTTTTCGGATCTTTTATTTGAACTATACATGACTGGATAGCATGTTTTTGCAGTCATGAGACAGCCAAAACCATTTAAATATGAAAAATATATTGACTGTTCTAAGTCTTATCATGATCTTTTCCTGCAAGAAGGAAGATGCAAAAACAACTGAAAAAAATCCATCTGAAAATCAAACAACAATCAATAACACTTCTTCGATAACCACAAATGATTCAATAAAAACAATTGACGATATAAAGAAAGAGTATGCTAATATCAATAGGATGCTAACTTCAAAAAAATTAGATTCAACCCAATTCAGCTATAATTGTAATGAAAGAGAAGGTGAAGTTACCCTTTACTATAAGGACAACAAGCTTGCAGCGGTGAAGGATTTTTATGCGGAATACAGCCATTTTTCATCTTCAACAACTTATTTCGTGAAGAATGATCAGGTATTTTTTATTTTTAATGACGAAACCGTTTGGAGTTTCGATGGTGGAACACCGGAAAAACCCGAAACCAATGATGATATTAAAGAAAAAAGAATTTATATTTTAGATAATAAAGCCGTTCAGTGTTTCGAAAAAAACTATTCGATACAATCGAAAGGAAATAATAAAAATCCTGAAAATATATCGAACCACGAGACCGACTGTACTGCTATTGAATTTATAAAAAGATATGAACTTATCTTAAAAAATAAAAACATGAAAGATAAAATACAATGTTTATAATGCAGCATTAATGCCCTTCTGACTTATATCATATAAAATTACGTGCATAAAATTGTACATCATTTTTTGAATATCTATTTTTGTACAGGTTTATTCAAATATAAGTGAAATGTATAAGAAAATTTTTACACTGTCTTTAGCAGGTTTATTGTTTTTTTCATGTTCGGAAACCGAAATTATGGATACAAATCCTACAGAAGAGGCGCAAATAAAAAACGATCCTAATTTAACAGATCTGGGACTTAAAATAACTGCTGATAAATCCAGTGCAAATATTTTTGAAGGAGTTATATTTAAACTAACACAGAAAAATCAATCGATCTATTTCGGAGCACTTGCAGACTATCTGGATATCCTTGTTTTCAGGATTTCAAATACGGAAGGAGAAAAAATTATTTTTCAGAAATTTACGAATGGAAATTCGGGAACAATAAGCTTTAATCATAATTTCTATTATCCGGGGAATTATACGGCTACTATCGAAGGTTTCAAAGACGGAAAGAAAATATATACCGATCAGACTTCTGTAAACGTTTCCGATAACAATGATTTTTTAGCGGTAAACTGGAACGGTTTTACGGCTACAGGTACATCTATAGGATATACTAATACGCTACAGAAAAACATGCTTGTTTTTTATAACGGTTTTGAAAATCAGCATCCTTTCGTTACAGTTACTAATACGTGGGATAATATGCAAGGTTATTCGGACAGCCAGATTAAGCAGATGGATAGAGAGTATCTTTATAATTATCTTGTAAAATATTATTCTAATCCTACCTATTCTGAAGGAAATGGTAATATTGACCTTAAAAATATTTATAATCAGAACTTTAAAAAATCTATTAAAAATGATATTCCGGTAAATTTATGGATTACAGCAAAAAACAAAATTGCTCTGATGAAGCAACATTCTCCTACCAATCCTTCATTATTTTATGGTTATATTATAACTGCGGAACCTAATAATTAAAATTACTTCAATATTATAAATAACAAAAGCGGCCTCAAAGCCGCTTTATTATTTGATAAAAACTGAAATTACACTTTCATAATTTCAGCTTCTTTTGCTTTAAAATGTTCATCACAAATTTTCACATACTTGTCTGTAAGAACCTGAATATCAGCTTCAATACCTTTGATTAGGTCTTCAGATACACCATCCAGTTTTTTAAGCTCTTTCAGTCCGTTTTGCCTGGCATTTCTCACTACAACTTTCGTATCTTCCGTTTCAGCTTTGGCCTGTTTTGCAAGCTCTCTCCTTCTTTCTTCCGTTAGAGGCGGAACATTAAGAATGATATTCACACCGTTGTTGGAAGGAGCAAAACCAAGATTGGAATTAATGATCGCTTTCTCAATATCATTAATTGCTTTGGCATCCCAAGGTTGAATAGAAATCGTCATGGCATCCGGAATAGAAACATTCGCTACCTGGTTGATGGGAGTGAGTGCCCCGTAATATTCTACCATTACATCCTGAACCATGTTTGTAGACGCACGTCCCGCTCTGATTCTTTGAAATGCATGATCCAGGTGCTTAACAGCTGCTTCCATATCATGTTGCACAGACTCTACTATAAGATCTAATTCTTCCATTATATAATAAAAATTTGATAAGTTGCACATTTATTGAAGATTCAAGTTAGAAGTAAAGCCTATCTAGTACAAACTTCATCACCGGTTTTACTTTGGCTTTTTTCACTTCTCACTTTTTACTTCTTACTTTTTAAATTACAAATCAACTAAAGTACCAACATTTTCTCCGTCTACAATTTTTTCAAGATTTCCGTCCTTATTCATATCAAAAACAATGATCGGCAATTTGTTTTCGTGGCTTAAAGTAAAAGCCGTCATATCCATTACTTTAAGATTTTTGGCGTAAACTTCGTCGAAAGATAATGAATTATATTTTATGGCATTTATATTTTTTTCGGGATCACTGTCATAAATTCCGTCTACCCTTGTTCCTTTTAAAATAACATCGGCTCCAATTTCGATTGCTCTTAATGTCGCTGCAGTATCCGTAGTGAAATAAGGATTTCCCGTTCCGGCTCCGAAAATTACCACCCTTCCCTTTTCAAGATGTCTTACCGCTCTTCTTTTGATGAAAGGTTCCGCTACTTTATCCATTTCGATGGCAGACTGTAATCTCGTTTTGATGCCGGCATCTTCCAAAGCTCCCTGTAGCGCCATTCCGTTGATTACCGTTGCAAGCATTCCCATATAATCTCCCTGAACTCTGTCCATTCCTTTTGCAGCTCCGGCCACACCACGGAAAATATTTCCTCCTCCAATTACAATGGCAACTTCACAGCCCTTATCCACTACTTTTTTGATCTCAGCTGCGTATTCCTGAAGCCTTTCATTGTCAATACCATATTGTCTGTTTCCCATTAAGGCTTCACCACTAAGTTTCAGAAGGATTCTTTTATATTTCATTTTTATTTTTAAATAAATTTTATCGGTTGGTTGGTCAGAAATTTGACTTTGCAAATATAATCATTAATAAGGTTGGTTTTTAATTCTGGATTAAATTTTTAAATCTTGTATTGGAAGCCGTTTTAAAGTGATCCATCGGATTACCTTGAAAACAATATTTGAAGCTTTTTACTTCGTAGAATTATTTGTATTTATTTTTATAAGGAGCTTTTTCCCGCTTTCCACTATATCTTTTCGGGTACGGGCTCCGCTCTGCTCCGCCCGCACCCTAAAAGGATGCCGTTTCAATCGGGGCTAATAAAACCACGATTTTCAAAAAACTTAAAATTTACCGCTAAATAATGTAAGAAATATTTTGAAAAGTACGAAAAAGGATTATTTTTGCATTACTAATAAACTGAATTGAAGAAAATTGTCATTTTTTCATTATTTCTGTCAGGAATTGTTTCTTATGCGCAAACAGGAACAAACGTTTACCCGTTTTTGAACATTCCGGTTTCTGCGAGACAGGCTGCACTCGGTGGTGATGCAATTTCCGTAAGAGATCATGATGTTTCCTTTGCCATTGCAAACCCTTCGTTGCTCAACAGAGATTCCGATAACCAGCTTTCCGTGAATGCTGCCGCATACCTTGCCGACTCAAAATACGGAACAATAGCCTATGCCAAAGATTTTGATAACGGTCATATGGCAACGATCAATGCACGCTACATGAGTTACGGAGATATTCCCAGAACCGACGAAAGCGGTTTCGAAAACGGCACTTTCAAAGCTTCCGACGTTGCAATCGGTGCAGGATATGCCTATCAGTTTGAAGAAGACTGGACCATTGGCGGCGGACTAAATTTCATCACTTCCAAAATTGATAACTATACTTCTTCTGCCATTTCAGGTAATGCCGGAATTACGTATCACAATAAAAAGAACAAAGAAACAGCTTCCCTCGTATTCAGGAATTTCGGATATCAGTTCCAATCATTTAACGGAACAAGGGAAAACCTTCCTTTTCGCATAGATTTAGGATATACCCGGATTTTAAAAGCAATTCCGCTGGCCATTACCATTACCGCGCACGATCTTCAGGAATTTAATATTTCTTCGCAATACAATGTAAACGGGCAGGAAGTAAATGTGGGAAGAAAAATTGCCGACCATTTCTCTGTGGGAGCAGAATTGTTCCCTGAAAGAGGGTTCAACATCAGGCTTGGATATAATGTAAAACGTGGAAACGAACTTGCCGTTGCAGATCAGCGAAACTTCTCCGGGCTTTCTGCCGGTTTCGGGATTAAATTATCAAGGTTCCGGATCGATTATGCCCATGTAAGATATCACAATTCTACCAATGTAAACCAGATTGGTGTTTCCATAGATCTTGTAAGCCACGCCGGAGAATAAGTAAAAACAAATCAATTATGATAAATACATCCCTGAATTTTTCGGGGATTTTTATTTAAAAGTTTGATGTAAAGCAGGTTCTGGAACATATATCTCACTAGTTACAAAATCATCGATAAAATCCGCTCTAATTTTACTTGGTTTTTGATAAAAAATCTGGAAATTTGCGTTATGAAAAAACCTGTTATAGCAATCGATGGGTACTCGTCTACCGGAAAAAGTTCAATATCTAAGATTATTGCCCAAAAGCTCGGGATTATCCATCTGGATACCGGTGCTCTTTACCGGGGGGTTACCTGGTTTGCTCTTCAGAACTGCCTGAATGATGACGGGTCAATCAATCTTCAAAACCTGTTTTCTTCTTTCGATCAAATAGAGCTTGAATTTAAAAATGACAATGGCGAGCTGGTTCTTTTTTTGAATCATATTGATATCTCAAAAGCAATCCGCACCAATGAGGTGTCAGAAAATGTAAGTTTTGTCGCAAAACAAAAGGAAGTACGGGATTTTCTCCTGCAGTCGCAACGCTCTTTGGCAGAAAAAGGCGGTATTATTATGGACGGGCGTGACATCGGGACAGTAGTTCTGCCAAATGCGGACTATAAATTTTTCCTTACAGCAAGCATCGATGAAAGAACAAAAAGACGCTATCAGGAACTGTTGAGCCTGGGCATAGAAGCCAATGAAGAAAAGGTAAAAGAAAACCTTATTATACGCGATAAGATCGACAGTGAGCGGGAAATAGCCCCTCTTAAACAGGCAGATGATGCTATTGTTATTGATAATACCAGTCTTACTAAAAGAGAAACCATTGAGAGTATTCTTTCCTACATCAAAAATATTTAACACTTTTTAATAGATGATTTCCTCCTTTGGTATATTAATTGTACAAATATTTAGCAAGTAAAACTAGTATTATTAACTATTAAAAAAAACGAAAATGTCTAAGAAAAACAATACAGCGGGTATTTTGGCAGGGCTTCTTGCAGGTGCTGCAGCAGGTGTAATTTTAGGAATGCTTTATGCTCCTGAAGAAGGTAAGGAAACCAGAAAAAAGATTAAAGAAAAAGCCAACGATATTAAAGATCAGGCTAAAAACAAATATGGAGAAGTTTCTGAAAAGGTGAAAGACCAGTACAGCAATATTTCTTCTACCTTTAAAGAAACAGCAAACAACGTAGCTCACACAGTGAAAGACGGATACGATAAATACAAAGATCAGATTGTTTCAAAAACTGCAGATGTAGTAAAAAATGTAGAATCTGAGCTGAATGATCTAAAACATTAATATAATTTATTTCAGGTAAATTATGAGAAGGAACTTTATAAGCAAAAGTTCCTTTTTTTGTAACTTTAAATAAAAACAATGATTGAAACTATTAAAGAATACGCATCGAAGAGAATTGACCTCCTGAAAATTGAAGCTACGGAAAAATCTTCGCTTTCAGCCGGAGTTGTTACCTATCTTGTATTAATGTTGGTAGCCTTTGGTTTTTTCATTATCCTGTTCAACTTTGGCATTGCATTTCTTATCGGAAAAGCATTGGGAAACAGTGCTTACGGATTTCTGATTGTGGCCGCATTTTATTTATTGCTGATGCTGCTTCTGATGATATTTAAAAAGAAAATCGTAAATTATGTCGCAGATCAGGTTATTAAATTTTTAAATCATTAAACTATGGGCAGAAAGTATGAGAGCTTAGAAGAATTGAGAAGAAAGAAAAAACTGTTAAAGCAGGAAATCGATGAACTCGAAGATCTTCTTACATTCAAGAATACAAAAGAAAGTTTAAGTGCATTCACCAATGGTTTGACAGATCAGTACCTTGAAGAAAAGGTAGATGAAGACGGCGATGAAAAAGTAGTCCTTAAAAAAGACGTTATCGCCAAACAGATCACTTCCGAAATAAAAGGAGCACTTATCAATAAAAATACGGCAATGGGCATTGCAGGATCTGCTTTTAAAGGAGATGCAGTGGATATGCTGATTAAGCTTGGCGTTACTGCCATTGTAGGAAACTATGCCAGGAAAAGCCTTAAAAGCTCAAACTGGAAAAGAAAAGTTGCCGGCGTGGCATTAATCTATCTTGCTCCGATTGCACTAAGGTTCATCAGAAAGAAACTCGAAAATTACCAGAAAAACCAAAGTGTTTCAAGCATGGAACAACTTATATGAGTTGGAGTGTGGGAGCGTTTGAGTGTTTTTTGATTATTTCAATGTTTTAAACTCATCAACTCTCCCACTCTCAAACCCTATTACCCATTTTCGCTGAACAGCTGTCCTAAAATAATACCTGCTGCCATAGAAACATTCAGGCTTTCCGTAGATTGGGATTTCCCAAATCTTGGTATCATCACACTTTTTTCTAAAAATTTTTCTGTTTCAGGGCGCATTCCGTTTCCTTCATTTCCGAGAATCAGGTTCATTTTTTCCGGTCTGTTAAATGAATAAATGTTCTCTCCTTCCATATCTGTCCCGATATTCATGTTTTCCGTCCCGGAAAGATATTCAGCTAAATCTGTATACATAATATTTACCCTTGTAAAAGATCCCATACTGGCCATGATTACTTTCGGATTATAAAAATCAACCGTATCATTGCTGCAGATGATCTGCTCAATACCGAACCAGTCGGCTAAACGAATGATAGTTCCCATATTTCCCGGATCCTGAATTCCGTCTAAAACAAGCTGAAGATTTCTGTCTTCCGTTTTTTCCTCATCTTTAAGATAACAAACAGCAACAGAATCTTTGGGATTTTGCAGAAAGCTTATCTTTTTAAGCTCATTGTCAGAAATATGGGTTACGGCAACATCCGTACGGTCCAGTTTTTGCGGATCGGTAGAAAATATTTCTTTAATTTTAAAGTTAGAATTGAAAAGTTCAGTGATGGTTTTATTGCCTTCAACCAAAAACAAATTGTATTTTTGCCTGAACTTCTTTTTATCCAAAGATTGTAAAACTTTTATTGTATGAGCTGTAAGCATTATAAGAATTCTCCTCAAAAGTATTATAAAATTATATCATTTGCAACATTTGTAGGGCTCCTTTATGCTTGTAGCACCACCAAAAAGGTTCCGGACGGAGAATATCTGCTTGTACAGAATAATTTTGAATTTGACGATAAAAAAGCGCCGTTTGATGGAGAACTGAAAGGATATGTGCAGCAAAAGCCCAATAAAAGGCAGTTTCTTTTTATGCCGCTCAGTTTATGGTTGTATAATGCGGCCAACCCTAAGTACGATACGCTTTTGAATGAATACATGACGTATCCCAATGAATTGAGAAATCAGAAACTGAGAGATTCTCTTTTCATTAAATACAACATGAAAAGCAGTGTAGGCAAAAGTCTTTTTTTCGACAGATTATATCACAATTGGGGTTCAGCGCCTGTAATCCTAGATCAGACTAAAACAGAGAAAAGTGCAGAATCCATTAAGAAAAGACTTACTTATCGCGGATATTGGGATGCGGAAGTGAAATTTAAACATGATCTTGATTCTGCAGCGAAAAAAGCAGCAGTAACTTATTTTATTACCCACAGAGATCCTACCCACATCAAAGAATATTACTATAATATTACAGACCCTGCCGTAAAAAATATTTATCAGCAGAAGATCAGAGAAAGCCTTATTAGACAGGGACAGATATTGGATCAGACGGTTCTTGAAAAAGAAGTGACCAGAATCAATGATCTGATGAGGGATTACGGCTATTATAGATTTAATAATCTTGGAGATGAAATCTATTTCGTAGCAGATTCCATCAAAAGCAGAAAACAGGTTCCTTTAACACTTGAGATTCATAAAGACTCTCTGGATAGTCCATATAAAGTTTCCACTATCGGGAATATTGATGTAGCCATTGTAGATGAGGTAGGAGATTATCCTAAAAATACAAAAAAAGATAGTTTACGGGGAATCCGTTTTCATAAGGTCGATAATCAATATGATTCCAGAGCAATATGGAGGGCTATCACTGTCGGAAGTAAACAGGTGTATGATCAGAAAAAATTTGATCTTACCAGACGGAATCTTCTGGCTATGAATAATTTCAGTATCCTAAAGTCTAGGGATTCTTTAAGACATGGAGGCGGTGCTGCTCCAAACGATAGCATCATTGATGTAATGTATGTTCTTAAACCACTCCCGAAATACGAACTGAAGCTCGGTACAGACGTCAATTATTCCCAGCTGCTGAATCTTGGGGTTTCCCCTTCTGTAGATCTTACGACAAGAAATGTTTTTGGCGGAGCGGAAAACCTTTCTACCAGCCTTTCGGGAACTTTCGGATCAATCAGAAGTACTAAAGATATTAACAGCAGGGTTTTGGCTTATGAAATTTCGGCGCAGGCTTCATTGAATTTTCCAAGGCTATTGCTGCCATTTGATTACTACAAACTGCTCCCGAAAAGGTACAGTCCTACTTCATCCATCGTGTTAGGGGCTTCAGTACAGAATAATATCGGTTTGGGAAGGGTGAATTTTAACACAGGGTTAAATTATCTTGCTACCGTAAATGATAAAGTTTCTCACAGACTTACGATCTTCAATACACAGCTGAGTTTAACCAAAAATAAAGATGCTTATTATGAATATTTCGTTAATGATGATGAAGTAAGAAGAGAAGTATTTGATGATTATTTTGCATTCAACCCTTCTCTGGCGCAGCAATTTGCTTCAGGACAGAAAACGATAGACGAAGTTTCCAAAGAAATTGTATTAGATCCGGATTATGTTTCAACACTCAATCAACAGGAAGCTGACAAATTTTTAGCATTTTTGGGAACGCTTGTCAATAAAGACCGCCAGACTCAGGATGTTTTAATTTCTTCCTTTATTTACAATTTTGTATATAATGAAATCGGGAAAAAAGATTACCCAAACTCATTTTATTTTAATGGTAAAGTAGAACTTGCAGGAAATATTTTCAGCATTTTTAATCAGAAAAGAAATGACGGCGGAGTCATTACCAGTCCGGAAAGAACTATTTTCGGAGTTCCGTATGCACAGTTTGTAAAGTTCGATTTCGATATCAGAAAATATTTTAAATTTAATAAAAATACACTTGTACTGCGGCAGTTTGTAGGACTTGGGATTCCTTACGGAAACTCTTCCAGCATGCCGGTTATCAGATCCTATTTTAATGGTGGAGCCAATGACATCAGAGCGTGGGTTCCTTTCGGCGGGCTTGGTCCTGCAGATTCTCAAATCGACGAACGCGTGCGTACCTACATTACAGAAAACCTGAAGCTTACCACGAATGTTGAGTTGAGGGTGCCGTTCAATGACACTTACGAAGGCGCATTATTCACGGATATTGGTAATATCTGGTCTTTAAATAATTCTAATGAAGCAGGCGGGGATGAATTTAAGCTTAATAAATTCCTAAAACAGGTCGGTATCGGTAGCGGTGTCGGATTAAGGGTAAATATTGCTTACATTACTTTAAGGCTCGATCTTGCTTATAAAATGTATGACCCGAACAAACCTGAGGGCGACCGTTGGAGGCTGAAATATTTCCAGCCGTTTAAACCAACACTGAATATTGCATTCGGGTATCCGTTCTAATCAGGAGAAATTCCTAAAGCAAAATAAACGACAGCAACCGTTCTGGCTAAAATTTCCCGGAACTGGTTTCTGTAGTAGCTTTCTGGTTTGGTAACGTCACGTGCATCAAATCCCAATGCATTCATATTGTTGTTTCTTGCAAAAAGCAATGCCCGGAGATTATGAAATCCTTGGGATACAATAATCACATTGTCTTTTTTATACACATCTTTACAGCGTAAAATGCTTCGGTAGGTGTTGAATCCTTTAGGATCTTCAATGATGATCTCTTCAGGAACTCCTTCCTGGTAGATCAGGTAATTCTTCATGGCTGCAGGCTCATCGTATCCCCTGCTTTTTTCACCGCTAACAAGGATTTTTTTTATTTTTCCGTGGTGATAAAGCAAAGCAGCCGCATCCATTCTTTTGGTAAAATACGGATTCGACAGTCCGGAACGCATTTTGGGTGAAGTTCCCAGCACCAGAGCGACTTCCCGTGGAGGAATTTTAGAAATTTTGTTGTACGTTCTGCCGTCTGTGAGGGCAAAAACCCAGGCATTCGCAAGGCATATCAGCAGAATCATAATTTCCACTGATATTAAAATAAGGTTAAATATGTTTTTTATTATTCTCAACTCAGATCAAAGTTAAGCTTTATTTTCTCGCTTTTGGCAATAGACATGCAGGCAAGGATATGCCCTTTTTCTTCCTCACTTTCCGTAAGGTATTCGTTTTCCAGCAGCTCTACTTCACCTTCTTCCAAAATGCATTCGCAGCTTCCGCAAATACCGGATTTGCAGGAATACGGAACCGCAAACTTCTGGATCAGCAACTGTTGCAATATTCTTTCCTTATTATCCGGAAGTTCTGTCGAATATTTTTTTCCAAGCATGCAAAATTCCACATCAATATTTTTAATGATGGGAAATTCTTTTTCTACAGGATAAATATCGTCATTATATTCCTCAAAAAGCTCAAAATGAATATTTTTCTTAGGAATTCCGTGATGGTAGCATGCATTTGCCAGTGTCTTAATCATATCCCCTTTTCCACAGATCAGCACTTCGTCAACGGCATCCCAGATTGTAGATTCTTCATCCGTATCATCCAGATGCAGAATCTGGTTGATGATAAGGCTCAGTTTTTTATCATCCAGTCTTCCGTGAAAGAAACTGTTTGAAGTTTTTTCTTTAGAAAAGAAATAAAAAATCTGCAGCCGGTCGCCACAGTTTCGGGCAAGATTATCAAGCTGTTCGCGGTAAATCATATCCTCAGAAGATTTGTTTCCGAAAAAAAGGAAAAGTCTTGTCCTGGGTTCTGTATGGAGGATGTTTTTAAAATGACTGAGAATAGGTGTAATTCCAATACCTGCAGCAAAGCCTACAATGGTTCTGAATTCGCTGGGTTTTGAAATCAGCGTAAATCTTCCGGCAGGTTCGCTTACCATAAGAAGATCACCGATATTATAATTTCTGAATAATTCTGCAGTGTCTCCTTCCGGCGAATTGATCTTTATGCCCAAAGCAATTTTCTCTTCATATGGTGCGGAAGTCATTGAATAATCTTTGATAACTTCTTTCCCGTAAGACCTGAATTGTACACTGACATACTGCCCTGCTTCAAACCTGAAATTCTCTTTCAGCTCCTCAGGAATTTCAAGCTCCAGAGAAAAAGTATTTTTGGTAAGTTCTTCCTTTTTCGTTATTTTTAGCCCATGAAACTTTGTAAGTTTCCCTTTATAGATTTGTTGTTCCATACTTCAATTCAAAAATAGATAAAAAATAATGAAAAAGATAATCTTATCCACTCTTTTCCTGATTTCAGTTTTCAGTTGTAAAAAAGAAAGCGCCAAGACGGAAGACGGAATGGCCGTGCAGGATTCTGCTTCCGTACCGGAACTTGCCGAAGCTCCTGCTGCCCTAAAAATGTTTAATGCTGAACAGACTTCCGAGTTTTTAGGTAAAAAAAATGACACGCTGTATGTCACCAATTTTTTTGCGACATGGTGCGGACCGTGTGTGAAGGAAATTCCTCATTTTAAAAATAAAATACAGGAACTTAACGGGAAGCCTGTTAAAATTACGTTTGTAAGTGTTGACAGCAAAAATGACTGGAATACAAAAGTTCCTCATTTTGTAGACGAGCAGGGAATACGCAATAATACGGTTTTGCTTGACGGACAGCAGTTAGGCGGCGATTTTTTTGCAGCTAATTTTAAAGAATGGGACGGCAGCGCAATTCCTTTCACATTTATGAGAAGAGGTGATAAAACTGACGAAACATTGGGAATGATCAGTGAAGAACAGCTTACTGAGAAAATCAATTCTCTTTTAAAATAAACGTCAGACTTTTATGTCAGATCAATTTAAAATCCTGTGTTTGGTTTTATTTTTTGCCGTCTTATTGGCAGCGATCATGAACCTGAACACAGGATTTTTAAGTTTACATTTTCAGGATTTTTTTTCAGCATCATCGAACAGCCAGATTGCGGAGATTCGTGTAAACCGTGTTCTGGTAATACTCCTGGCGGGGATTTCTATTCCGACTTCAGGGTTTCTTATGCAGGAATATTTTCAGAATCCTCTTGCCGGGCCGGATATTTTGGGAATTACTTCCGTGGCAAGTTTATCAGTTGCATTTTATATCTTTTTATCGCACGATTTTCTGATTCCGGAGATTCTTCAAAACAGCTTTTTAAGTTTATCAGCCATTGGAGGAAGTTTACTGTTGATGCTTGTTTTCCTTTCCGTTACCAGGAAATTTCAGGATAAATCGTATTTAATTATTTTCGGGTTTCTGATATCGGCTTTTTCAGGAGCTGTTGTTTCATTGCTTCAATTGTATGCAGAAGATCAAAGTTTAAAAAATTATATTCTGTGGTCTTTCGGGGCAAATAATATGGTTTCCAGAAATCAGATTTATATATTGTCGGTTTTAGTATTAGCCGGTTTAGGGGTTTGCTTTAAAACGATAAAGCCCCTGATCGGAAATTCGCTGGGAACTGCTTACGCGCAGAGCCTGGGTGTTAATCTGAATCAGCTTAAAATATTTGTTATTGTTGCTTCTTCCCTGCTTTCGGCTTCGGTAACCGCTTTTTTAGGTCCGGTTTTATTTATCGGAATTATTGTTCCGCACTTCTGCAGATTAATTTATAATCCGGCAAAACTCTGGCAGCAATGGATTTTAAACATGTTTTTAGGAATGCTGATCATGTTGATTTTCTCCATCACGGCAGAAAAAACACAAATACCTCTGAATGTGATAAGCTCAGTTTTTGGAATCCCGGTGATTTTGGGAATGCTTTTGAAGCAGAATAAAGTATGAAAGTGAATTGTGAATGAGTAAATTGTTAATTTTAAAATTCTCTCGTGGATTTTGCAGATAGCGCAGATTTTTAAGTATACTTTTTAATTTTATTCCAAGTTTGTCATTCCGTAGGAATCTAAATTAACTTTGTAGAGATGCTTTCAGTATGACAAAATCAATATAAAAATCAAGCATATTATTTAGTAATAGATTAAAAAATCTGTGGAAATCCGCGAAATCCTCGGGAAATAAAAACAAAATGCACCTACAAATCAAGCAAGCAAAAATAGGCTACAACAAACCATTAATTTCAAATGCAGACACCGGACTGGATTTAGGAGAAGTCTGCCTGTTGATCGGGAATAACGGTGTTGGAAAAACCACTTTAATTAAATCTATTTTACGCCAGGTTCCGCTCCTTAAAGGTAACATTTTCATCAATCATAAAAATATTAAAGAATTTTCGGCAAAAGAAATTGCAGAGCAAGTTGCTGTTGTTTTTTCAAATTCGGTGGTTTCGCAGAATTACACCGTTGAGGATTTAATTTCACTGGGAAAATATATTTATTATCCTTTTTATTTTGAGCTTAAAAAAGAAGACCGGGACGAAGTCGCACATATTATCGAAGCACTGGATTTGGTTCAGTATAAAAATACGCCCCTCAAAAATCTTTCAGATGGAAACCTTCAAAAAACATTTATCGGGAGGGCCATTACCCAAAACGCACCCATTATTATTCTTGATGAACCGACCACCCATCTTGATGAAAAAAATAAAATTATCATTCTTAAAACCCTCCGTTCTTTAGCCAAAGAATATCGTAAAATTATTCTCTTTTCTTCTCACGACTGGAGGCTTGCTAAAGAATTTGCCGATAAAATATGGTATGTAAAAGAGGAAAATTTGTATGCCGGTATGGTGGAAGATATTCTTTTGCAGCATGAAGAATTGACGCGTGCTACGCTTTTTGAGATCAATCCGGATTATATCCCGCCCCATATTATAGCTCCCGAAGTTTACAAGGAAATGCTGTTTTCATTACTTCAGAAAAATTTCAGGAAAGATCTTTCTTATCTTACTTTTGAGTGGAATGATAAACAATGGACTTTATCCGGACTTGGCAATATTTACCAATGCGAATCTTTTGAGGAAATTATTATTCTATTGAAAACCATTCATTAACAAATAGGGTTTATTATTAAATTGATATACTATGCATGCATAATATTATGCTCGTCATATCAATTAAGTTTTTTATTATCAATCTGTTAACAAATTTTAACGTAAATAAATACTATGCATGCATAATATTTACTATATTTGATTAAACCTTGATATAAAAAATGATGGATAATAAGAAAGACAAAATAGAAAATGTTGATCTGATTCTTAAACAAACCTGGCTTGCCGTTTCCAAAATGTATACTGAAATGGCTCAGGAACACGATTCTACCGCTGTTCAGGCGCTCACTCTTCTTAAAATTGATCCTAAAGAAGGAACAAGAAGCACAAATCTTGGACCTAAAATGGCTATTGAGCCTACATCTTTAACAAGAATTATTAAACTTCTTGAGGATAATGGATATATCTATAAAGAGAAAACCACGACTGATAAAAGAGAAGTAATCATCAAACTTACCGACAAAGGCTTACAGTCAAGAAATATGTCTAAAGAAGTGGTGGTGAATTTCAATAAGAAAATCATGGAAAAAATTGCTCCCGAAAAGCTTGAAACTTTCAAGGAAGTAATGAACGAAATTATGAAAATCGCTACCGATTTAAATAGAAAATAAACTGATGATAATTTAGATAAGAATTTAAATAGTTAACAGGAAGCTTTCACAATCAAATTAATAGTAGATTAAAACAATTACAAATAATAAATCAAATGAAAAGAAGAATCAAACACGTTACAGTTCTTGGTTCAGGAATTATGGGAAGCGGTATTGCTGCGCACTTTGCCAATATTGGTGTTCAGGTGTCGTTGCTGGATATTGTTCCTTTTGAACTCACTGAAGCAGAACAGAAAAAAGGTTTGACCAAAGATGATAAGGCGGTAAGAAACAGAATCGCTGCGGAAAACTTTGAAAAACTTAAGAAAGCAAGTCCGGCTCTGCTCTATTCACCGAAATTTGCAGACAGAATAAAGATCGGGAATTTTGATGATGATTTATCAAAAATAAAAAATACCGACTGGATCATTGAGGTTGTTGTTGAAAAACTTGACATTAAAAAATCTGTTTACGAAAAAATCGAACAGTTCAGAAAACCGGGAACATTAATATCTTCCAATACTTCAGGGATTCCGATTCACCTTTTAACAGAAGGAAGGAGTGAAGATTTCAAACATTATTTTGCAGGAACACACTTTTTCAATCCTGTAAGATACCTTCCGCTTTTAGAAATTATTCCAACAAAAGATACACTTCCGGAAGTTATTGACTTTTACATGAATTATGGAGCGAAATTTTTAGGAAAAACAACAGTTTTAGCAAAAGATACTCCGGCATTTATTGCTAACAGAATCGGGGTTTTCTCTATGATGGATTTGCTTCATAATGTCCAGAAATTAGGCTTAACCGTTTCTGAAGTTGATAAATTGACAGGCCCTGTAATCGGTCGTCCGAAGTCGGCAACGTTCAGAACTGCTGATGTTGTAGGTTTGGACACTCTGGTAATGGTTGCCAACGGTGTTCGTCAAAGCGGTGCGGAAGCCAATGACTTTAACAATGTTTTTGCTCTCCCGGATTACATCCAGAAAATGGTTGATAACAAATGGTTAGGTTCAAAAACGGAGCAGGGTTTCTATAAAAAAGTTAAAAATTCAGATGGAAAATCTGAAATTCATGGATTGAACCTTGATACTTTAGAATATGAGCTTCAGGGCAAATCTTCTTTCGCAACTTTAGAATTAACCAAGACTATCGACAAACCAATTGACCGGTTTAAAGTGTTAATAGGCGGAAAAGATAAAGCCGGAGAGTTATACAGAAAATCATTGGGAGCATTATTTGCTTATGTTTCCCACAAAGTTCCTGAAATCTCAGATGAAGTTTATAAAATCGATGATGCGATGAGAGCCGGTTTCGGTTGGGAAAACGGTCCGTTTGAAATCTGGGATGCCGTTGGCGTTCAGAAAGGTATTGAACTGGCTAAAGAGGCAGGGTACGAAGTTTCGGAATGGGTTAAAAATGTAGAAACTTTCTACAAAGTTAATGAAGAAGGACAAAGCATTTACGTTGATAAGAATTCCGGTGAATACAATAATATTCCTGGACAGGATGCTTTTATTATTTTAGATAATATAAGAAAAAATAAAACACTTTGGAGTAACTCCGGTGCTGCAATTGAAGATCTTGGCGACGGAATTATCAACTTTGAGATCCGTTCTAAAATGAACTCTTTAGGCGGCGAAGTTTTGGATGGTTTAAACAGAGCCATTGATTTGGCTGAAAAAGAATACGATGGCTTAGTAATCGGAAATCAGGGTTCGAATTTCTCTGTAGGCGCCAATTTAGCCATGATTCTCATGATGGCAATTGAGCAGGATTGGGATGATCTGAATATGGCCATTGCTTATTTCCAGAAATCTATGATGAGGGTTCGCTATTCCTCTATTCCTGTAGTTGTTGCTCCTCACGGAATGACTTTAGGAGGCGGTTGCGAAATGACAATGCATGCTGACCGGGTGGTTGCCGCAGCAGAAACCTATATTGGACTCGTGGAAACCGGAGTGGGTGTAATTCCGGGCGGTGGAGGAACGAAAGAACTAACGTTAAGAACTTCCAGAGAATTTCATAACGATGATGTAAAAAATAACAGACTTCGCGAAGCTTTTATGAATATTGCAATGGGTAAAGTAGCCACTTCTGCATACGAAGCCTACGACATGGGAATTCTTGAACATGGTAAAGATATCGTAGCGGTTGATAAAAGAACGCAGATTAAAACAGCAAAAATGCTGGCTAAAAGCTTAGCGGAACACGGTTATACACAGCCTATCGAACAGAAGGTAAAAGTATTGGGTAAAGATGCTTTAGGAATGTTCTACGTAGGAACCGACCAGATGCTAACCGGAAATTACATTTCCGAACACGATAAGAAAATTGCTGATAAGCTTGCCTATGTCATGGTGGGAGGAAATCTTTCCGAGCCAACCGTTGTAACTGAACAATATTTGCTGAACCTTGAAAGAGAAACGTTCTTACAGCTTTGCGGAGAGAGAAAAACGTTGGAGAGAATTCAGTATATGTTACAGAATGGTAAACCATTGAGAAACTAGTAGGAGCTCCGTAGGAGCGAACTGTTAATAGCAGAATAATCTATAATATTGTTGAGAGCTAAAGTTTTTGAGCCCTGAAAGGGCGAAATAAAATAGCATCGGGTGAAACCCGGTGCAAAATCCAAAATAATTTAAACAAATGAAAACAGCATATATCGTAAAGGGTTTCAGAACGGCCGTTGGGAAAGCACCAAAAGGAAGTTTAAGATTCACAAGACCCGATGTCATGGCGGCAACCGTAATTGAAAAATTAATGGCTGAACTTCCGCAATTAGATAAAAACAGAATCGACGACCTGATCGTAGGAAATGCAATGCCCGAAGCCGAACAAGGCTTAAACGTGGCTCGTTTGATTTCCCTGATGGGTCTTAATACAGACAAAGTTCCCGGAGTTACGGTGAACAGATACTGCGCATCTGGAAGTGAGGCGATTGCCATTGCTTCTGCAAAAATTCAGGCGGGAATGGCAGATTGTATCATTGCCGGTGGTACAGAATCCATGTCCTATATTCCAATGGGAGGTTACAAGCCGGTTCCGGAAACAGATATCGCCAAAACAAACCCAGACTATTATTGGGGAATGGGATATACCGCAGAAGAAGTTGCTAAACAATATAAAATCACAAGAGAAGAACAGGATCAGTTTGCTTTTGAATCTCATATGAAAGCCTTAAAAGCGAATCAGGAAGGAAGATTTGCCAGCCAGATTGTTCCAATTCCTGTGGAATATAATTTCCTGGATGAAAACCAAAAAATGCAGACTAAAAAATTTGATTTTTCTGTGGATGAAGGTCCAAGAGCAGACACTTCCCTGGAAGGATTAGCTAAGCTAAGACCCGTATTCGCCAACGGAGGAAGCGTAACTGCCGGAAATTCTTCTCAGATGAGTGACGGAGCCGCTTTCGTGATGGTAATGAGTGAGGAAATGGTGAAAGAATTAGGTCTTGAACCGGAAGCAAGACTGGTTGCTTATGCAGCTGCCGGACTGGAGCCAAGAATCATGGGAATGGGACCGATTTATGCGATTCCAAAAGCGTTAAAGCAGGCAGGTTTGGAATTAAAAGATATTGAATTAATTGAATTAAATGAAGCTTTCGCATCACAATCTGTGGCGATCAAAAAAGAATTAGATCTGAATCCTGAGATTCTAAATGTTAACGGAGGAGCAATTGCTTTGGGGCACCCACTTGGATGTACCGGTACAAAATTAACCGTTCAGCTTCTTGATGAAATGAAAAAACGCGGAAACAAGTACGGAATGGTTTCTATGTGTGTGGGGACAGGACAGGGAGCGGCGAGTATTTTTGAGCTTTTATAACTGATAAAAACTAAACCTTCAAGGTTTTTAAAACCTTGAAGGTTTCCTTAAATAAAAAAATCAAGTATTAAATGGGAAATATAGTAAAAGGTGGAGAATTTTTAATCAAAGAAATTCCTGCAAACGAAATCTTCAGTCTTGAAGAGCTGAATGAAGAACAGAAAATGCTTCGCGATTCTGCGAAAGAATTTATAGACAGAGAAGTGGTTCCGCAAAAAGAACGTTTCGAGAAAAAAGATTATGCGTTTACAGAAGAAGTAATGCGTAAGCTTGGCGAAATGGGAATGCTGGGAATTGCTGTTCCTGAAGAATACGGAGGCCTCGGAATGGGCTTTGTAACAACGATGCTGGCCTGCGATTATCTTTCCGGAGTTACGGGCTCCCTGGCAACAGCCTACGGAGCACATACCGGAATCGGAACCCTTCCGATTGTGTTGTACGGAACCGAAGCGCAGAAACAAAAATATCTTCCGGACTTAGCAATGGGGACAAAATTCGGGGCCTATTGCCTTACCGAGCCGGATGCAGGTTCTGATGCCAATTCTGGGAAAACACGAGCAAAGCTTTCTGAAGACGGAAAACATTACATCATTAACGGACAGAAAATGTGGATTTCAAACGCCGGTTTTGCAGATACATTTACATTATTTGCGAAAATTGATGATGATAAAAACATTACAGGTTTCGTCATCAACCGTTCGGAGCTTGAAAATACTGAAAGCTTAACTTTCGGTGAGGAAGAACATAAATTAGGTATTCGTGCCTCTTCTACCCGTCAGGTTTTCTTTAATGATATGAAAATCCCTGCGGAAAATCTTTTAGGAGAAAGAAACAACGGATTTAAAATAGCTTTAAACGCCCTAAATGTAGGACGTATTAAATTGGCTGCGGCCTGCCTTGATGCCCAGAGAAGGATTTTAAACCACTCTATTCAGTATTCAAACGAAAGAAAACAATTCGGTGTTTCAATTTCTACATTTGGAGCTATCAGAAAGAAAATTGCTGAAATGGCAACCGGGGTTTTTGTAAGCGAAGCAGGATCATATCGTGCGGCAAAAAATATTCAGGATAAAATTGATGAGCTGGTTGCCGGTGGAATGAACCATCAGGAAGCAGAATTAAAAGGTGTTGAAGAATTTGCAGTGGAATGTTCTATTCTTAAAGTTTTCGTTTCAGATTTAGCGCAGCATACCGCAGATGAAGGAATTCAGGTGTACGGCGGAATGGGATTCTCTGAAGACACCCCGATGGAAGCTGCATGGAGAGATTCAAGAATTTCAAGAATTTATGAAGGAACCAATGAGATCAACAGGTTACTTTCCGTGGGAATGCTGATCAAAAGAGCAATGAAAGGAGAATTAGACTTATTGTCTCCTGCAATGGCGATCAGCAAAGAGCTGATGGGAATTCCTTCATTCGACGTTCCGGATTATTCGGCTTTCATGAGTGAAGAAAAAGCAATTATTGCCAATCTGAAAAAAGTATTCTTAATGGTTTCCGGAGCTGCGCTTCAGAAATATATGATGGATATTGAAAAACAGCAGCACTTGCTATTGAATGCCTCAGAAATCCTTAACCAAATCTACATGGCGGAATCTACCGTATTGAGAGCTGAAAAACATTTCTCACCGGATTCTGTAGAAGCGGCGATGGCTCAGCTGAACCTATACAAAGCCGTTGAAAAAATCATTACCGCTGCCAAAGAAGGAATTGTTTCTTTCGCAGAAGGAGATGAGCAGAGAATGATGCTTTCAGGATTAAGAAGATTTACAAAATATACCAATCATCCAAATGTGGTGGCACTCACTGAAAAAATTGCTGCTCATTATATCGAAAAAGGAGCTTATTAGTCTTTTATATATAAATTTGATTTCAAAGCGTCTCGATTTTATCGGGACGTTTTTGTTTTATTTCAGAAAAATTAAATTTAAAAATGTAATAAAGCTCAGGTTTAAGTTGTTTTTTATTAAAGACTGTTCTAACCTAAAATTGTACTGATGAAAATACTAATTCCGATGATAATGATTTCTGCTACCATTTCGGCGCAGCAAAAGGAAAAACTGCCTATCCCTCAAGGTTCGGAAAAAGAGAAAAAAATTCAGTTGCCAGATAAAGAGTTGAAATTTGGCGATATGCAAAATAAAATGTATAAAATGCCTTGCGCAAAAGCAGATGAATCTGTTTATTCCAGCCTTAAAGACAAAAGAAAAGATTCTACGGATTATAAAATCCTTATGCTGTAATTCCTCAACGGCATTTTAAAAGCAAATAATTCTTTTAAATTTTAAATGATAGTTGAAAATAAAGATTAAAATATTTCAGTTAATCACCGGGTGTTACTCAAAATTATTATTAAAAATTGTCTCAGATATTGGGGCATTTTTTATTTTTGTACTCTACTTACTCAAGATGACAAAAGAAGAGCTGCTCAACAGGGCAATAAAGATAGCCGACAAGGCACATAAAGGACAGACAGATAAATACCACGCACCCTATATAGCCCACGTTATGCGTGTAATGGAATATGGAAAAACAATGGATGAAAAAATCGTAGGCGTTCTTCACGATGTCGTTGAAGATCATCCCCAGGAATTCAGCCTCGATTATCTTAGAGGCGAAGGATTTCCGGAATACATCATTTTTGCCATCAGCTGCCTTACCAAATTTGATCCCGAGGAAGAATACGATGATTTCGTAAGAAGAACCGAACGCTCTCCCCTCGCTGTAGCCGTAAAACTGAATGATTTACGAGACAATATGGATCTTCGAAGAGTAAACCGCGAACTTACACCTAAAGATATCAAAAGATTTAATAAATATCTTAAAGCCTATCATTATCTGATCGAAAAATATTGATACCAATGACTAATAACCTGCCTCCTGTTTCTAATGCTTACCAATATAAGCTTATTTCTGCAATTGCATCCATTTCTATATTTTTTATAATATATTTCCTGCTGATTCTGGTATCTCTGGGATTAATATTCCTGCTAGGGTATGGTGCTGTAAAGATTATTGCATTGCATGCCAATTATCTCACTGTGGTTCTTGCGTTAGGATTATTCAGTATCGGGCTTGTTGTATTTTATTTCCTTATAAAATTTATCTTCATCAAAAACGGTTACAGCACGCGGCACCTCATTGAGGTTGACCGTAGAAACCAGCCGGAACTATTTGCGATTATTGATGAAATTGTTGCAGAAACAGCAGTTAAAATGCCGGGAAAAGTATTTCTCTCTCCGGACGTGAACGCCAGCGTAAGCTATAATTCTCTTTTCTGGAGTATGTTTTTACCTGTTAAAAAAAATCTTACAATCGGTGTAGGATTGATCAATTCTACAACAGTGGGAGAGCTTAAAGCAGTTTTAGCCCATGAATTCGGACATTTTTCACAGAAGAGTATGAAAATCGGAGGATATGTCAATCAGGCTGAAAAAATTATTTTTGATACCGTGTACAATAACAGAGAATATGAGCAGACTATTAAAAACGGTTCCGGATACTGGGCATTTCAGCTTTCAGGAATGATTTCCGTAGGATTCATCAGTGTCTTTCAGTACATTCTTAAATTCTTTTCAGATTTTATCTTTAAAAACAATGCCTCTCTCAGAAGAGAAATGGAATTTCACGCCGATGCCGTTGCAACGTATGTTACCAATCCTAAAGAGCAGATTTCTTCCCTGCTGAGACTTGACATCAGCAATGCGGCATTCAACAGCGCTTTTCTTTTCTATACCGAAAGTAACGGGAAATATCTTCCCGAAAATCTTTTTGAAAACCAGTCTGCTTTACTGAAACTTTTCAGTGAAAGAAATAATCATCCGTATGAGAATAGTTTACCCATAATTGAAGAGGCTGATTTTACACGGTACAACAGGACTAAAATAGAAATTGAAGATCCGTGGGCATCTCATCCCGAAACACATAAAAGGATTGAAATGATTCGCAGCAATAAAACAAAAAACCGGCCTGAAAATAATGAGCTGGCAAAAACGGTAATTCGGGGTTATGATGATATCGGTAAAATACTGACGAATAAATTTCTAACGCTCAATAGTGTTAAGAATATAGGTGAAGCAATCAGTAATAATGAACGTTTTATTGAACTTTACAGTGAAAAATATCCGCTTCAGAAAGCAAGCCTCTACTTCAACAGCTATTACGAATATCATAATCCTGTTGTGGAAAAAATCGACGAACAGCTGCTTCTTAATTCACAGCCTTCAACATACGAGACCCTTTTCGGCGATGAAATGCTCTCCCTGATTCATGAAAAAAATGCTGCGGAATCAGATCTGCTAACATTGCATCAGATTGCTGCCCATCCCAAGGCCGTAAAAACATTTAAGTATAAAGGAACATTATATCAATCGAAAAATGCCGGAAATTTAATTCCAGTCCTTACAAAAGAATTAGATAGTCTGAGAGACAGGCTGAAAGAAAATGACAGGCAGATCTTCTCTTATTATTACGCTATTGCAGATGATGCCGAAAAAGAAATCCTGAAAAAGAAATATCTGACATTTGCTTCTTTAAACCATGAATATGATACATTTGAAAATGCATTAAGCCTTTTTATTCCAAATCTGCAGTTTATGATGGTTACTTTGCCCATTGAAGAAATCCGAAAACACAGATATACTTTACTAAGATGCGAAAAACCATTTAAAGACAGCGTAAAACAATTTGTAGAAGCATCCGCTTATAAAGATCTTATTACTATTGAAAATAAAGAACTGCTAAAAAACTTTATCCAATCAGAATATATCTACTTTAACAACGACCGGTATATTCAGAAAGAAGTAGATGCTATATTTGCTTTTGTTAATGAATACAGAATGATACTCAATAATATTTATACCGATTACAAAGAAAAGCTTATAGATTTTCAGGTAAAAATTAAAAGAGCAGGTTAGCATTAATCTGCTCCCGGGAAATCGTATGTCTTTTTCTGATCTTGTGTCCCATCGATATTGATGTTTAAAGCCAGGTAAACAAAATGAAAGTTTTTATTTCCTGAAGCTTCAAATTCCCTTTGCCACAAATATCCGCCCACAATTCCGAAATAATTATCAATCTGGTATCCGAAACCGCCATAAACACGGTTTCTGGCAAAGGTAGGCTTCATAGGGCTTACAAGAAAAATTTCGTCATATACATTGGCAAAAACAGTTCCTTTTTTTACTTCTTTTGCATTCATGGGAACGCTTATATTCAGACGATATCTGTAGCGGGTTCTCTCAGAACTTTTGCTGGTCTGAGGGTCGTAAAACCAGCTTTTTTCCGCTCGAAGCCTGTTTTCAAACTTCACAATGCCTTTCTTAAAATCAATGACATCCTGAAGCCATACCCTGAATTCTTCTCTGCTGATCTTCCTGTCTTTATAAGTGGCATATCTTCCCAATCCGATAAAAGGCTTATGATTTTTGGTGAGATTATATCCTAATCCACCTTTAATTTCATAATAATCAGGGTAAGTATATTCCTGGATTCCCCTCAATTGTCCTTCGGCGTAAAGAAAAAACTTAGGATGAAATTTATACGTGACCGTCAGTGCATTGAAGCTGGAAATATGTTCCTGATGTTCCTGTGCTTTGAAAAATGATACACTTAAAAATAGCCCCAAACCTACTGACAATTTCATCTGAAAAAATTTTTGCAAAAGTAAATGAATTAACAATTTGTTAATATTAACTTTAGTTAGTTAATTAATAATTAACAATTATTTAATATTAAAATTATAAGATAACCCGATATGAAACCATCTTTTCGGCATTTCAACCCCAAATGTCTCTGTATATGAAGTATTTGTTATATTATTGATTAAAATATATACGGAAAAATCTCTTTTAACAAAACTTAATTTATCATCTAAAAGATTATAGCTGCCATTGTTGAGTCTTTCATTATAGCGATAAACAATTTCATTGGTAAAGCTTTTCAGGAAGCGGGTTTCCAGCTTGGCAACAAACTGATGCTTTAAATTATCCAGCAGATATCTCGCAGAAAAATCGGCTGGCTTGTTCAGTTTATTGTCAAGATAAGTATAGCCGATGGTATATTTCAGCCAGTCTTTCAACCTGTGATTGAATTCCGCTTCAATTCCCTGTATTGTTGTTTCCCCAATGTTTTGGGCATACCAAACAGGATCTTCCGGTCTCGTTTTCGTCCAGTCGATAGCGTTGTTGGTATCCCGTAGAAAACCGCTTAGTTTTGCCAAAATATTTTTTGACTGAAACTGGTAGCCGATTTCTGCATAAACTGCATTTTCAGGTAACAAATCAGGATTCCCCTGTTCGGTTTTGCTGGTATAATAAAGATCTGTGAACGTAGGAATCCGGTGGACTTTAGCAATATTGCCATATACTTTATTATTCTGATTAAAGCTGTATCCAACATCAAGTCCCGGATAAAAAAAGTTGCCTTCATTAGAATAATTAGCCCATGATATTCCCGGACTGATGTTCAGTTTTTTATCTAAAAGTGAAAAATGATGCTCGAAAAACACTTGAGAAACAAAACGGTTCCTTTCACCTAAATTGTTGCTTGCCAGAAATTCTTTTCTCAGTTCAACGCCGATTCCTGTTGTTCCAAGTGCCCAGTCATAGCTGGAATTGATTTCCCCGCCAACATTATTTCCGATATGCATATTGCGGTAAATTTCAGGCTTTTGTCTGTTAAATAAATACATGTCCTGCCCTCTTCGCCAATAGACATTTGAATTTAATTTTAAATTTCCAAACGTCTGCTGATGCGCCAGGCTGATTATCGAAGCCTGAACTTCTTCATACTGTTCCGTTGCCGCTTTCGAGGCATAAAATCCGTTGGCCCCGAATTTCTTTTCAGAAAAACCCGCCTGGAGCCTGAGGCTTCCGTCTTTTATATTGAGCTTGCTTTGATAAAAAACATTCCTGATTTCATAATCCGTATTATACATATAACCCTGGGAACCGGAAGAATTTGCCTGTAAGGAATTTGAAAATTTTTCATTTCCCAATTGGGCATTAAATCCGAGTTCATAGGTCTCATAGTCTCCTCCTTCAACAGTTACCCTTACCCTTTTTCCCGGATTTACTTTGGTAATGATATTGATAACCCCGGCGTAGGCATTTTGCCCGAAACGCCTTGCTGCAGGGCCTTTTATCACTTCAATTCTTTCTACATCACTTAGGTCTACAGGAATGTTCATAGAATTATGCCCGGTCTGGGAATCATTCATCCGGATTCCGTTCAAAAGCAAAAGCACCTGCTCAAAAGAGCTTCCCCTGAAACCAATGTCACTCTGTACGCCGTTAGCTCCTCTCCTTCTGATATCCATTCCGGTTACCTGCTGAAGGATTTCATCGATGCTTTTTGCAGGATAATTAATGATTTCCTCTCTGGTGATTACCGAAATATTCTGGTTGGCATTTTTATACGGTGTGGAAAAAAGTTTCCCCTGAATTTCAATACCTTCAATATCAGTCGGCTTTTCCTGGGCATGTGCAAAAAATAAGGTTCCGAGAAAAAAAATACTTCCTGCTTTGCGTATCATATATCAGAATTATAGTTGATTATTTGTGAGGCCAAAAGTAGTGGAGTTCATCAATACATACAAATGATAGTTATCATAAAAAAATGCAGTTCATAAAAACTGCATTTCCGGGAATTATATTAATTATCGTTTTCTCATCAGATGTGCAATCAGATCTCTTAAGAATTTTCTCATCTAATTACAATTTATCCTGCAATGTTAAATAATTTCCCAACAGTGTGCAATTTTTAGCAAATAAAATTATGTTAAATGCATACGAAAATAAACTTCAAAGCTGAAAAGAATTTGGATATAATCAAACATCAGAAATCCGTCAGAATTTCGTAATTTTGTGAGTCTTAATTGTACTATGGCCAAAACAACAGATATAGATATTAAACAACAGATATTTGTTAAGAATGCACACCTTAACAATCTGAAACACATCGATGTTCTTATCCCGAAAAATAAGCTGATTGTCATCACAGGAGTTTCCGGAAGCGGAAAATCTTCACTGGCTTTTGATACCATTTATGCGGAAGGACAAAGAAGATATGTAGAGAGTCTCAGCTCCTATGCGCGACAGTTTTTGGGTAAACTTGAAAAACCGAAAGTTGACGATATCAAAGGGCTTGCTCCTTCCATCGCCATCCAGCAGAAAGTCATTTCGTCTAATCCAAGATCAACAGTAGGAACTTCAACGGAAATTTACGATTACCTGAAGCTGCTTTTCGCAAGAATCGGAAAAACATTTTCCCCGGTTTCGGGCGAAGAAGTAAAGAAAGATTCGGTTTCTGATGTGGTGGATTTTATTAAAGCTTCCAAAAAAGATTCGTCCTTTTTATTGACTGCGCCGTTGGATTATGATGCAGAAAATTTTGCAGAAAATTTAAATGTTCTAAAGCTTGCAGGATTTACGAGGCTTGAAATCAACGGAAATGTCGCCGGAATTGAAGATCTCGAAAGCTTTGGCTTTACTCCCGAAAAAGACATGGAAATCAATCTGGTGATCGACCGTTTTTCCTATGAAGATGATGAAAGTTTCCTGCAACGTCTTGCAGATTCCATTCAGATGGCTTTTTATGAAGGACACGGATATTGTCACCTAAAGAATACAGATAGCGGAAAAATAAAAGAATTTTCCAATAAATTTGAGCTGGACGGAATAGAGTTCCTGGAACCGAATGTTCATTTTTTCAGCTTTAACAATCCTTACGGAGCATGCCCTACCTGCGAAGGCTACGGAAAGGTGATTGGAATTGATGAAGATCTGGTAATCCCGAACAAAGCACTTTCCATTTTCGAAGATGCGGTAGCTTCATGGAGAGGAGAAAGCATGAGCGAGTGGAAAAAAGATTTTATTAAAAAAGCTAAAGATTTTCCGATTCATAAACCGTATCATCAGCTCACCAAAGATCAGAAAAAATACCTCTGGAAAGGTGATGGGAAAAGTACATTTCCGTCCATCGACAATTTCTTCAGAATGCTTGAGGAAAATTTATACAAAATACAATACAGGGTAATGCTCTCCAGATACCGCGGTAAAACATTGTGTCCTACCTGCGAAGGATTAAGGCTGCGCGAAGAAACCAGCTGGGTAAAAATCGACGGACATAATATCCAGTCCATGATTGAATTACCCCTTGACGAATTATTTCCATTAATCAAAAGCTTAAAATTATCGGATCATGATCAGGAAGTTGCCAAAAGATTGTTGTACGAAATCACGACAAGGATTGAATTTTTATTAAAAGTAGGATTGGGATATTTAACCCTGAATCGTACTTCCAATACACTTTCTGGCGGAGAAAGCCAGAGGATTAATCTTGCAACAAGTCTGGGAAGTTCGCTGGTAGGTTCCATTTATATTTTGGATGAACCTTCTATCGGACTGCATTCCAGAGATACGGAAAATCTTATCGGGGTTTTGAAAAATCTCCGGGATCTCGGAAATACCGTAATCGTTGTTGAACATGATGAAGATGTAATGAGGGCAGCAGATTATATTATTGATATTGGCCCGGAAGCAGGATATCTTGGTGGAGAGCTGGTATTTGCAGGAGATTATAAAGAACTGAAAAGTGCAGATACATTAACATCCAAATATCTCACCGGAAGGCTTGAAATAGAAATCCCGAAAGAACGAAGAAAAGCCAAAGAATGGATTCATATCAAAGGAGCACGCCAGAATAATCTTAAAAATGTTGATGTAGATGTCCCGTTGGAAAATCTTGTGGTAATTTCCGGAGTTTCAGGAAGCGGAAAATCTACTTTGATGAAGGAAATTCTTACGAATGACATCCAGATTCAGCTGGGAATGGGCGGTAAAAAAGGAGATTACGATTCGGTTGATTTTCCAAAAAAGCTCATCAAACATATTGAACTGATCGACCAGAACCCGATCGGAAAATCTTCACGTTCCAACCCGGTAACATACCTGAAAGCGTATGACGACATCAGGGATCTTTTTGCGAAACAGAAAGTAGCGAAAATGATGGGGTATAAGCCAAAGCATTTCTCTTTTAACGTTGATGGAGGAAGATGTGATGAATGCAAAGGAGAAGGCGTAATCAATGTTTCCATGCAGTTCATGGCAGATATTGAGCTGGAATGTGAAGTCTGTAAAGGAACGCGCTTTAAAAGCGAAATTCTGGAAGTAAGATTCGATGAAAAGAATATATCGGACATTCTTCACATGACGGTAGATGATGCGCTGGAATTTTTTAAAGATAATGGTGAAGATAAAATTGTAACCAAACTGAGGCCTCTACAAGAAGTAGGATTGGGTTACCTGCAGCTGGGACAAAGCTCTTCTACCCTTTCAGGCGGAGAAGCGCAGCGGGTAAAGCTTGCGTCTTTCTTGGTAAAAGGAGTAACGACGGATAAAACGCTTTTCATTTTTGATGAGCCATCCACAGGTCTCCATTTCCATGATATTCAGAAATTGCTGAAATCTTTACAAGCTTTGATTGATCTTGGACATTCGGTGATTGTAATCGAACATCAGCCGGATATTATCAAATGTGCAGATTATATCATCGACATTGGTCCGGAAGCCGGAAAGCATGGCGGCGAAGTCGTATTTACGGGAACTCCTGAAGATCTCGCCAAAAATAAAAAATCGCACACCGCAAAATACATTAAAGAAAAGCTGGAGCAATAATACAAAGAGAGTCTTGAAGGCTCTCTTTTTTATGGTAAATAATAACTAACCGTTCTAAAAGGCCTGCTTCAAAATATCCGATACCCTATCAATTTCATCAACGGTATTAAAATAATGCGGTGACAAACGCACGATTCCATTGATGTTTTTCTTTGTAAAATCTATTAAAGCAGAGTTTTTCTGGGTAACAGAGAAAAATATATTATTTTCTTTCAGGACATTCTGAATCCTTCCCAAATCACCATCCGGACCGGAAAAAGTGACAATGCTGCTCAGGTTTTTGCCCCAATCCCAGACATTAAATCCGCTGTTTTTCAGTTTTTCCCTTAATCTTTCAGATAAGCCTTTATTGTAATTTTCAATAGCATGTAATCCAATATGATTTGCGTATTGTAAAGCATGTGTAAAACCCATCAGCGAAGCATAAGACATTTCCCAGCTTTCGAATCTTTTTGCGGTTTTAAATAATTCATAATTATTAAATTCCGTCCAGTCTGCTCCTCTCATATCCAACAGAAGCGGCGCATAATTCTGTTCTAAAATTTTATCTGATACATATAAAAATCCGGTTCCTCTTGGTCCTCTCATGAATTTTCTTCCGGTTGCCGATAAAAAATCACATCCTATTTTTTCAACATCCACGACAAGTTGTCCAACAGACTGGCAGGCGTCAACCAGATATAAAACATCATATTGCCTACAGAGCTTTCCAACCGCTTCAACATTCTGTATCAATCCAGAATTTGTCGGAATATGGGTTACGGCAATTAATTTCGGATTGTGCTTTTTAATTAAATGTTCCAGATCTTCAAGATCCAGTTCATTATCAGAAAGATTTTTAGTTCTGATGATATTTACCTTTAATTTTTTTTGCAGCGAAATAAAAGTAATCTGGTTGGAAATATAATCGTCTGCAGTGGTAATGATCACATCTCCTTCGTTAAACACGATGCTTGATAAAGCTTTAGCATAGGCTTCCGTAGCACTTGTAGCGAAAGCGATATTGGAAGGTTTTGCGTTAATCAGCCGTGCCGTTTCATCGTAGAATTCTTCAAGAACTTCTGCATTTTTAGCAGCCACTTCATAGCCTCCAAGTTGTTCTTCCAGCTCAAGATAATCGATTATTGAATCGACTACAAAGGATGGCATTAAGGACGATCCTGCATTATTCAGAAAAATTTTTCCGTCTGAAAGTCCGCGGGTGTCCTGTCTTATGGTGTCTATATTCATTTTAATTTAATTATAGTTTTATTTAAATTGATTAGATTAAATAATTATGACATAAAGCAGTAAATCCGTATGATATTTGCAATTTTATAACAAACAATGTTAAATAAAAAATCCCGAATAACAAATTTCGGGATCATTATTTTAAAGAATTATTTGAGTTTTAATCTAAAACGCTCCAGCCTCTTTTCGGATTGTTATTGTTGGAAACTTCCTGTTCATTAACGATGATATTTTCTTTTCTTTGACCGATGTAATCAAGCTCGCTTAATTTAGAAAAGATCGTTTCTAGGCTTTTCAGCATCTGTTGAATATAAATTAGCGGTTCTCCGCAATTGTGATGGTCATAATTCGTTTCTGCTACGATCGACAGCTGATTCAGTAATGTGTGAGGCGCAATTTCGCTCCATTCCAGGCTGTAGTTCAGCATTTCTTCCAGTTCAGCCGGAACCAGAACCTGTGTGGCGTTGTATAAACGAAGGGCAAGTTTAGCAAAAGCTTCAATTAAAAATACGGGCGGCTGATAGGGCGTGATATTCCTGAACGGGAAATACATATCTCCGAACGTATTGATCATAGTGTTACATAAAAGCTTGACGTTTTGTGCAAGAGCTGTATTCTGATTTTTATGGGAAGATTTCTGAATGATTTTAAATGCATACTGCTGAAGATTTCCGATGGATTTTGCAAACATATTGTAATAATCCAGCAAAGCAGGATGACTCTGAACCGATGTACAGGGCGGAATAAAATTAGAATCTACCTGAGCAATATTTCCTTTAAAGTCCACTTTACCGATTATAAGATAATTTCCACCGGAATAGCTGCTGTTCAGTGATGTTACAGGAAGAAGCTCAATGTGATGGTTCGGCTGTGCATTAGGGTGGCGTGGCGGGATCTCTTCAGGATCAATATCTCCGAAAGGCACTTTATCAAAAGGATTAACGGAAATTAAAATATAATATTCTCCGTTTGCCTGCTCTTCGTTCATGAGCTTTGCAAGAGATTTTACACTTACCCTCCTGTCCGTTAGTTCAATCCTGTAGCCTGCAAGCGTTACGGCACTACAACGTTTAATAACCAATTGTACATCGTTCGTTGCCGTGTTATGTACATCAAAAATGGTACGGTCTGTAAATTCATTGGAAATAGGCAGTAGCCCGTAGTTATATGCTGTAATCCCCAATGAGCTGGAATCTCTGATGGTATCGATTAAAAAATTATCCTGATCGTTAAGATGTCTCTGGGAAACCTTCATCCCGTCAACCCAATTGATGGCAAAATGCTTAATAGGCTGTATCATATTCAATAGTTTTAGATGGTGTGAGATTGTGTTCTTCTTATTCCTTCTTCTTCATGCTGAATGACTCTTTTACAGATCACCACGTCATTTTCAGAAATTCTGTTTTCTGTAATGTTCTGGTCAAAATCAATATATTTTCTAAAGCTGAAGAATGATTTTTTCGTATAGAAAATCCAATAATACGGTTCTTTTTCCTGATCAGATAAATGTATAACCGAATTCGGGTTTTTGTGATTGTAATCATCCACTACCCTGTAGAACCAGTCGCCGAAAGTGATTCCCGTCGGTAATGTTTTGGCTTTAATTCTGAACCTGTTGGAGTCTTCAAGATTTTTGCTGAGTTCAACATTTAGTACCATTAACCTGTCGAAATCCGCTCCTTCAAAATCCGGAAGTTTCTGATCCGGAGAATAGCGCCAAGTCTTGTAGATATCAACCGGAATGCTGATTAACTGAACATAACAGTAATGAAAAACCAGCGGAACCAGGAATGTTAGAACACTTGTGGCTGCCATGATCGGATAGCCCGTTCCCTTGCTCATCCAGTTAAATATCAGGTAAAAAAGATAACCCCCAAAACCGATGCATGTAATGGATAAGATAGATTCAAATAATATGCTTTTTGTTAAAGAACTGAAATGTTTCTTAAAATACCTGTCTGAAAGGTTAACATGAATTATTCCCAGAATCAGATAAATGATCTGTGCAATAAGATACCAGTAAGGATTGAAAAGATTTCCTGCAAAGCCGAAAAATCCGGGGATTGCAAGGCATAAGCTGCACAGGAGAACATAAATGATAATGGTTTTTATTTTTATCGCAGGTTTATTTCTTCTGATAATTCCGAGGATTACCATCATAATAACTACAAATAAAGGCATGAGAATATACCTTAAAAAGATTCCCTTTACTGAAGAAATTTCCATGTGTCTTTTTCGAATTAATATTTTTAATTGGTTTAGTAAATATAGTTAAAAATTTTCAGAGAAATGTGGAGTATCCGAGCCGGTTTGAATTTCTTTCATCATCTTCAAGAGCAAATGAAAATTCTTCTTTTTCGGTGATAAAATTTTCTTCAATATCCACACTTACCGGAAGGAAATAATCGTACATCGCATGGAGTACTTTCCGGAACGGGCTGCCTTCGATATATTTTTTCATTTGAGCATAAGGAATCGGCCCGATATTGACCACCCAGTTTCTCTGTCCGTCCATATGTTTTCCACTGGGAATATACGTAACGCCGAGCCTGGAATTTCCCAGCAGCATCGAGTCGTCTTCTTTTTCAATACGATCAATGACATTGGGTGCAAAGGTCACCTGCACCGGGATTTGCAGAAAAGCAGTCATGCATCTTTCAAACCATGCCTTATCTCCCCGGATCTGGTGAAAAAAAGGTAAAATATGGATGAATATATAAGCATTTTGCTTATCCATCATTTTCACAAGAGGCCAGAGTTCGCTAACAGTTTTTAGGAGGGCATCGGTATCACTGGCAATTTCAAAATCAAATTCTTTCAGCAGTGCGCTTACTTCCGTAAAGAAAATCTCCAGCTCAAAAGGCCTGAAAAACTTTCTTGCATCTTCTTCCACCCTTTTCTGTTTACGGATTTCCTTTACGACATTTTCTACGTTTTTCCTTGTTGCTCCCAAAGAAGGCGGATGAAAAAGGCCTTCCGGTAAATAATCGTAGATCCCTTCCCTATACGTTTCTATGATAAAAACTTCTTCGTCGAAACCAAGGTAGTCGCTTGTTATGCTTTTAATATCTTTAAGATAGGCCCGGTCATTAATGCCGATCCGCTGAATAAATATATTGCTTACTGCTCTGTGATATTTCAAGAGGTTTACTGCTACAGCTTCCGCTTTGAAATCGGTCTGCAGCTTATTGTAATGCATTTCTACAATATTAGTCTCATACATAGTGTCTGCTGTGATTTGGGCTTATAAAAATAGTATATCTCAAATTATTGAAAAAATAACTTATAATTAATTTTATTCTAAAAATACTAAATAATTATGAGTAAAAAAACAAACGGTAAGAAAATAAGGTTGTGGGTAAGTCTAAGATTAAATTACATGATAAATTAACTAACCACTGTCTTAGCCTAAACTTTAGATTAATCTAAAATTGAAATTAAGATTTGATTAAATTTTCCCAATCCATCTTTCAAGCTTATCTTAACCTTAAAATTAACTGTATCTTTGCCTCCTGAAAATGTATTTACAATGAAAAGTATTTATTTTAAGATGCTGGTTTTAGCATTCATGGCATCTTCGCTGTATTCATATGCATGGGGATTAACAGGACACAGGATTATTGCGGAAATTGCAGAAAATCACCTTTCCGGGAAAGCAAGAAAAGAGATTAAAAAAATGATGGGTAAAGAACGCCTTGCATACTGGGCTAACTGGCCGGATTTTATCAAATCCGATACAACTGGTGTCTGGAAGCAGGCATCGTCTTGGCATTATGTTAATATCGATCCGCAGACGGATTTTAAAGTTTTTGAAGAGAAACTGAAAGGTCAGGCCGGCCCGAGTTTATATACCCAGGTGAATGTTCTTTCGAGTCAGATTAAAGATGAAAAAACTTCTGAAAAAGACAGAAAAATTGCTTTGATTTTCCTTATCCACATCATGGGTGACCTTTCACAGCCGTTACACGTAGGAAGAGCTGAAGATTTGGGTGGAAATAAAATTAATGTCACTTACTTCGGAGACAAAACCAATTTACATTCTGTATGGGATGGCAAACTGGTAGATTCTCAAAAATACAGCTATACCGAATATGCAGCATTATTGGATATTAAATCTGATGCAGAAGTGAAAGAGATCCAGAAAGGCACGCTGGAAGATTGGCTGTATGATTCCCATAAAATTGCCAATAAAATCTACGCACAGACGCCAAACGATTCCAAACTGTCTTATGATTACCAGTATAAATTTAACGATACAATGGAAAGACAGCTTTTATACGGAGGTTTAAGGCTTGCCAAATGGCTGAATGATCTTTTTTAAATCAAGTGAAAAGTGAATTTAATATTTGTTAAATGATAATAGCGGAACTTCGGTTTCGCTTTTTTGTTGACAAGGATTGATGAATTGCCAACAATCAATAGTGACTCCGATTGGAAATAAATAAATTAATTGTTAAGCGGGATTAAAAATTCCCCTCCTCTGGAGGGGTGGCGAAAGTTCTGCAAGAATTTTTGTCGGGGTGGTTTAATAAAGTGAATATTGCTGCGCAATTGAATGGTGAATTTTTTTATAATGTCTAATCAAGTATTTTTGACCTCTATCCTAGCCCCGATTGCAGTGAAAATCCTTTTTGCGGTTGAAAGTCCCTCTCCTCGGGAGAGGGATTTAGGGTGAGGAAAAAAAGATTGCAACGGAAAGCGGGAATAAGCTCCTAAAATATACTTATAAATTCAGAGAATTTTCATCGTAATAATCTGTTTCCAATACCAAAAGGCATAATTTACAATTAATTTTCCAAATGTAATTTAATTCAATAAAAAATAATTGAAACATTTGTAACCTTTTATGAATCTCCAGCGTATAATACTATAGAAACTCTTTATCGAGGAAAAAATAGATGAGACAATTAAAAATCACTAAGCAGGTAACCAACAGGGAAACTGCTTCATTAGACAAGTACTTGCAGGAAATTGGTAAAGTAGAATTGATTACTGCGGACGAAGAAGTAGAATTAGCACAAAGGATCAGAGCCGGCGACAGAGCCGCACTGGAAAAATTAATCAAGGCTAACCTTCGTTTCGTAGTTTCGGTGTCTAAACAATACCAAAATCAGGGTCTTTCTTTACCGGATTTGATTAATGAAGGTAACCTGGGACTTATGAAAGCGGCAAAAAGGTACGATGAGACTAGAGGTTTCAAATTTATCTCTTACGCAGTTTGGTGGATCCGTCAGTCGATTTTACAGGCTTTGGCAGAACAGTCGAGAATTGTAAGATTGCCATTGAACAAAATCGGGTCTATCAATAAGATCAATAAAGCTTATGCTCACCTTGAACAGGAAAATGAAAGGCCGCCTTCACCGGAGGAATTGGCGGAAGTTCTTGATATGAGCGAGGAAGATATCAAGGAATCGATGAAAAATTCCGGAAGACATTTGTCTATGGATGCACCTTTGGTAGAAGGAGAAGATTCTAATCTTTATGATGTATTACGTTCAGGAGAATCGCCGAGCCCGGATAAGGATCTGATGCTTGAATCGCTACAGATTGAGATCGAAAGAGCATTGAATACGCTGACTCCGAGAGAGGCTGATTTGGTAAGATTATATTTCGGACTGAACGGAAAACATCCGATGACTCTGGAAGAAATCGGTGAAACTTTCGACCTTACGAGAGAAAGAGTTCGTCAGATTAAAGAAAAAGCGATCAAGAGATTGAAACATAACACCAGAAGTAAGATTCTAAAATCTTATCTGGGTAAATAATTTTTAAGTTAAAATATAGTGACGGAGCTTGATTTTCAGGCTCCGTTTTTTATTTTTGCAACCATGGAAATGTATTTCATTCTAAGCGCTATGGTTTGCTTTTTCATTTTTGGAAACTTGGCAATTCATCTACATTACAAGAAAAAGCATCAAACTTTTTTACAATCCTTAAAAGGAAAACAGTACATGCTATTTAAGAAACTTGATATGGAAATGGAATCTGTTGGCAAACTCGGTTACAGATACCAATTTAATAAGGCAGATATTGTTATTTTAGATCAGGAAATATTTATTCTGCTTTTTACAAAGCCCTTTGGTATGGCTCAGCCGATTTTACACATCAGCAATAGTGACAAAGTTTTTCAACATATTCCCAAAAAGATCCGTTTTGATTCTAAATTTAGGGTAAATGGAAAATTAAGAATAAAAGGTAGTTTCGGACAAGGATTTATGTGTGCCCAGTATAAAATACTTATTGATTTTAATAAAGTAGATTTTGATTTGAATTCAATTATATAGTTGAAGGTGTTTCAACACTAATCATTATAAAACATTGAAATACAAAAAAATCACTGTTTATTTTAGCTATTGCATTATTTAATCGTTAACTTCACATTCCCACAAGTCAGCATCGATTTTTCCATAATACGGATTGATAATCTTTGAGTCATTGCTCAGCCAGCTTCCTTCAGCCATCGGGCAATACTGAATATAAACCGGATTTTGAGATACCTTAAATTCTTTTATTAAAGCAATCATATGATCAGATAATTGATAAAAAGATTTTCTCTGTACTGAAATATTTTTAGAAGCTGCAATGATTTTTGCGTCTTCTCTAAGCGTATTTAATTCTTTTTCAGAAATAATTTTACTATTGACACCTGAAGATGATTTAATAAACTGGGATGCTGCTCTTGAAGCTTTTTCCGCATCATCGGAAGCAAGGGCTGTTTTAATGGCAATATAATCCTGATAAAGCACTGACACCTGAGCATTCTTCTTAGACTGCGCCGAAGCAGAAAGTATGGAAAATACAGTGAATATGGCTGTAATGATATATTTTTTCATTCCTTACATGATAAATTAATTGATGAACAAATTTAAAAATAGATGTGGTACAGTTGTTATAAAATTTTGTAAGGTTGTTACAAAATTCAAAATAAAAGAACCTCTTACCAGAAGTTCTTTTATATTATTTATTTAATTCTAAATTCAAGCTTTACGTTGAAAAATCTACCTGTAAGCCTTACCGGAACCGGATACATAAAATTGGTATTGGCATCTGTTATCCATTGGTTAGAGACAGTATTTCTGATATTGAAAGCATTAAATACCTGAACACCTAACGTCAGTTCTTCAAAATTTTCCCAGAATCCGTAGGTGTTTTTCTTTTCTTTAGGATCAATAAATGCATACGAAAGTCCAAGATCTACCCTTTTATAAGAAGGCAATGTTCTCTGATATTGATACGGATCCGTAAACACAGGAGCTCCGGTTGGTAAACCCAACGCATACACTAAAGTCAGGTTGACACGCATTGCCGGAAATCTCGGCATATAATCCTGGTAAAACATCGCAAACCTGAATCGCTGATCAGTCGGCCTTGGAATATTACCTTTTCCATCGATATTTTCATACACCCTTGCATAACTTGCAGAAAGCCAAGAATCTACACCCGGTACAAATTCCCCGAAAAGACGGGTATCAATTCCATACGCATATCCTGAAGCATTATTTTTCCCGGTATATCGGATTCTTACGTTATCCATATAGTATGGAATCAGGTCATTCATTTTTTTATAATACAACTCTGTGGTCAGCTTAAATGGCCTGTCGTACATATAAAATTCAAAGTCGTTGGCCAAAATAGCCTGTATGGATCTCTGAGATTGAATGGAGGAATTGAAATTCCCTTCAAGGTCTTTAATTTCTTTATAGAAAGGTGCCTGATAATAGACTCCTCCCGAAAGCCTGAATAACATATCCGTATCCCAATCCGGCTTAATCGCAAACTGGGCTCTTGGTGAAAATATGGTTTCATTATTAAAGCTCCAATGGGCAACCCTCGCTCCGGCATTTACAAATACTTTGTTGCTGCCCCAGAAGAATTTCTGGGAATACTGCGCATACGCAGACATCCTTGTCGGCTGGATGTGGTTTTTGCCTGCAATATTGTACATGAGGTTTAAATCTGCTGCATTTCTGGGATCAATAAACGCTTCGTGAGGAAGGCTGTATCCCGCAGAATCTACAAGCCGCCATTCATTGGTAAGATCTTTAAGGTTTTCTTTCTCATATTTAAATCCCACCTCAATGTCTGTATTTACATTTGGTGAAAAACGTGTCCTGAATTGTGCGCCGTATGTTTTTACGAATAAATCATTTCGCGCATGTTCAATCTGCCCTCCTGAATCATACGAAGTTACAGGATCTCCGGTTACCGGATCATAAGTCTGCAGCACATATGCCGAAGCAATGCTGTAATATTCTCTTTCCCGGTTTTGGTAGGCAAATGCATCAAGCGTAAACCTCCATTTGTCAGAAGGTTTAAAATTCAATGATGCGGTTCCCATCATATTTTTATACTTGTCGTTTTCACGGCCTCCGTAAGCTACATTCAGTTTAAGAGGCTGCTGCAGGCTTCCGAAATCTACTTCCCTTGCTTTAGGAATCATCTCGTAATCATTATTGGAGTAAAATCCTATAAAAGATAACGTTAATTTCGGACTGAAATGGTAATTGAGATAGGTCTGGAAATCGGTGTATTTCGGGTTGAAATCGGTATCTTCATTCAATGTATTGAGAACAAGATTGGTGTTTCTGTATCTTCCTGAAAATAATGCGGTTAATTTTCTGTTTCCTTCCTTATCTTTTCCAGCAGCAAAACCGGTAGTAAGCCTTCCGCCGATTAAGCTTGCTTCTCCTGAAACCTCAAATTTTTCAGGTTCACGGTAATAAATATTTAATGCTGAAGACATCTTGTCGCCGTATCTGGGCTCGAAACCTCCGGCAGAGAAATTCACCGTAGAAACCATATCCGGGTTGATGATACTCAATCCTTCCTGCTGAGAATTTCTGATCAGGAAAGGCCTGTATATTTCAATATCATTGATGTAGATCAGGTTTTCATCGTAGTTTCCGCCACGAACCATATACTGTGAAGAAAGCTCCGTATTGGAGTTTACAGATGGTAATGTTTTGATAATGCCTTCAATACCTCCTGAAATGCTCGCAACATTCTGAGCATCTTTGGCTGAAATTTTCACAGTGGTAAGGTCGTTGGTTCTCCCTGTCACTTTTTTCTGAAACACCACCTCTTCAATATTGGCGGTTTTCATTGTATCCTTCTTTTTTCTTACCTGAGAGAATACTAATGCAGGAACCATAAGGCTCAATGGTAAAACTAGTTTTTTCAAAAGAAATGTTTTAAAATTTCAAACGGTTAATTTATAACTTTTATTTTATAATTTGACTTTGTAGGAAAACTTTTGACCATTCTTCCACAAATTCTTTAGGTAAATTCTTTTCTTTTATTGCGGCAATACATATGAATACATCATTTTCACCTTTTGTAAAATATTGTATCTGAGATTCGGTAGTTTGCGAATCTATATAAGAATCGGCTTCAGCTGTAAAAAGAATATATTCTCGCTCACCTTTTTTATTTCTTGATATTTCTTTAATTCTAAGATTTTTAGTTTTAGATTTAAGCAAATTTTTATTATTGTCAAAAAAAGTCTGTAACGGAATTTGTGCTAAATTTTTGCTAACAATTTTTGTTACAATTATATTGTAATTATCCCAATTTTGTCCTTTAGGAATATATTCCATCATAACCATCTTATCATTCTCCTGTTTTTCTTCCAAATGAAGATTATATTTTTCAGGTAACGAAAACTGCAATGAATCTTTTTTTTGTTAATAAAAAATGGCTGAAAAAGACAGCATTAATACTATTGAAAGTTTTTTCATTATAATATTGCTTCTCTTACACGGGTTAATTTTTGCAGCAGATCTTCCAATAGGTCAAGTCTCAACATATTGGCGCCATCAGACAAAGCGGTTTCCGGTGTAGGATGTGTTTCAATGAAAATTCCGTCTGCACCTACGGCAATTCCGGCTTTTGCAACGGTTTCGATAAGATCGGGGCGTCCTCCCGTAACCCCTGAGCTCTGGTTGGGCTGCTGTAAAGAATGCGTTACGTCAAGAATTACCGGGGCATAATTTCTCATTGTTGGAATTCCTCTGTAATCTACGATAAGATCGGTATATCCAAATGAATTTCCTCTTTCAATGATCGCCACTTTCTGGTTGTCTGAATCCGTAATTTTCTGAACCGCAAACTTCATCGATTCCGGGGAAAGAAACTGTCCTTTTTTTAGGGTCACACATTTACCGGTTTCTGCAGCAGCAACCAGCAGGTCTGTCTGGCGAACCAGAAATGCAGGAATCTGCAATACATCAACATACTGAGCTGCCAACGCAGCATGCTCATTTTCATGAATATCCGTTGTGGTTGGAATGTTGAAAGTCTCCCCTACTTTTTTAAGAATTTCCAGTGATTTTTCTTCCCCGATGGTTGTGAAAGAATCTACCCTGCTTCGGTTGGCTTTTTTAAAGCTTCCTTTAAAAATGTACGGAATATTGTATTTATTGGTAAGCTCCACTACTTTTTCTGCAATGTTAAGCGCCATATCTTCGCCTTCAATAATACAAGGACCGGCAATGAGAAAAAAGTTTTTGGAATCTTTGTGATGAATATTATCTAAATACTGAATCATTTTTATATTTAATTAAAAAGTTCAGTAAAAATACTGAGAAAGTTTCAGAATCAGAAATTATTTAGAGCAAATGCTGAATTCACCTATTTTTGGTAAAAATTCGCGCACCTTTTAGGCAAAACTTAATAACGGAGGTCTTATGCAACCTGTGGGAAACCAAATGCAGTTACAGGAAGTTCCAAACAGGTGTGTTTGTGACAAATGCAATTGCAGGAATTCCTGCGCAAGTTGCGGGAAACCAAATGCAGGTTTCAGAGAGTTCTATTTCGCCACAGTGATCGTGAGTTTGTTCTTATTCTGTTTGATATTTACGATTTTTCCCTTTTCAAAACCGAGCTTCTCAAGCCATTTTCCTTTAAGCCGAATTTCAGATACCATTATCATGCGGTGGCTGCTTTTTTGATAGGTTGTGTTGATTTTAAGTTTATCATCGTCAAGTCTGTGTTTTATTAGTTTTAAAATCTCAGTTTATATTTAATTTTAAAACATAATTGTATTATTAAACTATGATTGTATACTTAGCATGTTAAGTACAAATATACTGTAATTTTTCAGATATGGTGATATATCACCATGCAATTTATAATTGAAATTCCAAAATTGCTATCAATTATAAAAGAAATGAATAGTAAGCACGTTTTAAAGTTGTATATGAAAGCTTTTTCTGAACATCTCAAAGAGATCAGGAAGAATAAGTATAATTCTATGGATGCCGTTGCGCAAAATTCTGATTTTGATTCCAGCAATTATAATAAGTATGAAAATGGAAAAGGCAATCCAACAATAGAAACCCTTCTTAAAATGGCTTCTGCATTTAATATTCCGCCGAAAGAACTATTTGATTTCGAGTTCGATATAGAAAAGTATAAAATTGATGAATAACTTAGTTGTTTTTTTATAAGCCGTTATTATATGGATGTTTGCAAGATGAATTATTAAGAAATTCAGGGAGTATTTCAAATAATTAAGACTCAGATCCGGACTTACCCAAGATGATTTGGTTTTAAACAGCTCAAAAATTACATGTCTTCTGTAATCATTTAATAAATATACCTGATTTTATGCATTGTCTGTAATTTTTAAACATAAGGTTCATTATGGTCGGATTTTTGAATAGTAAAGAGTAATTTTTATTTATCAAATCACTAAAATATACAATTATGTCAACAGAAAATCTTACCCACCAGGACGCTGTTAAAAAAATTAAAGAATTATCAGAAAATGCTAAAATTTGTATGTTCTGTACAGAATTGGAAACACTTCCTATCCATTCAAGACCGATGACACTTCAGGAAACGGATGACGAAGGAAACCTATGGTTTATCAGCGGGGATACAAGCAACAAAAACTTTGAAATTAAAGATGATAAAAGGGTTCAGCTGTTTTTCATGAACAATGGCGATTATCAGTACCTTTCGATTTTCGGAGATGCTACGATTTACAAAGACCGTTCAACCATTGAAGATAAATGGTCGCCAATGGCAAAAGCATGGTTTGAAGAAGGAAAAGATGACCCGAATGTTTCCATCATCCGTGTTGAGCCCACAGAATCATATTACTGGGATACCAAAGCCGGGAAGCTGGTAAGCCTTATCAATTTTGTAACGGCGGCAGTTACCGGAAATACCACCGATAATTCAGATGGTGTTGAAGGAAAGGCCCAAGTTTAAATAAACCTCATAAATGGTTAAAAAAACAATATAAAAAAGGCTGTATCAAAGTGATACAGCCTTTTTTAATTTAATTGAGGAAACTAAGGTGTTTCACTGTGCGGCATATCCACCGGCTTGGATTCCGGGGAGCCTTTTTCCCGAAGCCATATGGATAAGATTACCAGCGAAGCTACGGCGAGAAATTCACTTTGCCAGTTCTGGAAAGATTCAAACCAGAAACGGGATTCGGTGATATATTCTATTGCAGTAGTCGTAGGTCTTTCTTTTGAAATCTGCTCTTCATT
Organism: Chryseobacterium salviniae; assembly: GCF_035819015.1. Classification (NCBI taxonomy): domain Bacteria; kingdom Pseudomonadati; phylum Bacteroidota; class Flavobacteriia; order Flavobacteriales; family Weeksellaceae; genus Chryseobacterium; species Chryseobacterium salviniae. The sequence continues at coordinate 258,457 of NZ_JAYLAA010000039.1, forward strand.
ATAATCTTTCAGGCTTCCGTAAAAATGGAGTAAGAAACTAATAGTAAACAATAATGCAAAGGCCAGCGACAAAGAATGTTTGTAGATTTTTAGCCAGATTCCGCCTTTTTTAACGGGCCACGGCGCATTAGCGTGAGCAACAGGCTCTTTGTCTACATCTTCCTCTTTTTCCAATGATTTGGATTCGCTTGAGCCTTTCTGACGGAGAGAGATCGTTAACACAACGTACAGCATCATCTGAAGGAATTCACTTTCCCAGTTTTCGAAAGTAGCCTGGATAAAGTGCCCGCTATGAAGATATTGTCCTAACGTCAGCGCCTGATCTCCGTTTTCAATCAATTCTTTATTTTCCGTTTTCCAGCCTGTAAAAAACTGTGCTGCAAGACATGAAATCATAAAGATTATCAAAACAATGCTCAGACTGTTTCGATAAAAGAAACCTTTTTTAGACATAACCCCCAATTATTACAGTTAAGAATCGGTATCTACTCGCGGAAGATCTTTCACAGTAGGCCCGGTAAGAAGCTTTCCATTAATACTAAAGCGCGATCCGTGGCATGGACAATCCCAGCTGAGCTCGGCACTGTTCCAGCGCACTTCACATTTGGCATGAGGACAGGTACTTTTTACCAAATGTACTTTTCCGTTGGTTTCCTTGTATAAAGCATAGGATTCACCTTCATATTTCACAACTTTTGCTTCTCCTTCTTTTACTTCTGCAAGTGAATTGATTTTTTCTGCAAAAAGCTTGTCTTTAATGAAATCATAAGCCACCACCGCATTTTCTTTTACAAAATCTGCAAAGCCAGCAATAGGTTTTATTCTTGACGGGCTGAAAACATTCTCATATTTACTGCTTCCTGCAATAATGAGATCTGATAAAATCTGCGAAGAAATCGTTCCTAATATCATTCCGTTTCCTCTGAAGCCGGTTGCAGTGAAAATCTTTCCGTTGCTTCCGGGAAGCTTTCCTATATAAGGAAATCCATCAGTTGGCTCATAATATTGACTGGACCAGCTGTAATAGGCTGTTTCCACATCAAAATACTTTCTGACATAATTTTCTAAACGTGAAAAACATTCTCCCGTATCTTCTTCATGACCGGTTTTATGATCTTCACCTCCTGCAATAAGAAGCGTCTGTCCGTCAATTTCCTGGGTTCTGTAATAATGGTAAGGATCAATAAGATCATAACCGAGATCTGTAGGATAGTTCCCATTTTTCAGGCTGAAGGCAATTGCGTAACTTCTGTAAGGAGCATTGGTGATATGAAGAATACTCAATCCTGGCGGAATATGGGTGGCATAGACCACATTTTTAGCTTTAATCTCTCCTTTAGAAGTTTTCAAAATAACCACATTTTCCTGTTCATCATGGCTTTCGCAACGACATTCTTCCATGATAATTCCGCCTAAACTGATGAATGCTTCACAAAGCCCTTTGATATATTTTATCGGATGAAACTGTGCCTGGTCAGGAATACTCACCGCTTTTTTGAAAGGTATCGGGAAAGGAATTTCTTCTGTATAAGTCATGGTATGACCTACCTTTTGTGCTCCTTCTACAATATCAGTGAGCTGTTTTTCCTGTTTTTCATCTAAAGCGAATAAATAGGCCGTTTTTCTCTGAAAATCACAGTCGATTCCATATTGCTGTATATTGCTTTCGATAATGCTGATGGCTTCCTGGCCTGTATCTGCAAACAGTTGTGCATTGTCCTGTCCGAAATCACTAATGGTCTGGTTGAAGGTGGTATCAAAAAAATCATTAAGATGTGCGGTGGTTCCGCCTGTTGTTCCGAATCCGATATTGGCAGCTTCCAGAAGGATGCATCTCTTTCCGGACTGCTGCAGCTTTAAGGCAGTAGAAACGCCGGTAATTCCTCCACCAACTACTGCGACATCGTAGAGCTGTTGAAGGTTGGCTTCTAAGGAAAATTTCCTGATTTCTTCCTGCCATATACTTTTTCTTGCCCCGTCTCTGTACATGACTTAGAATTTTGGTTAAACTTACTTGATGCGCAGCGTATCATTTTCAGATGTACTGCTATTGTTTTTATGGGTACCGGAATTATTTCCGTCGTACTTGTTTTTAGGTTCGTCTTCATCAAAATCACATTTGCAGGATGATATTGCAAAAAGACTTATAATTCCCAATAGTAAAGCTGTCGTTTTCATTTGTTATTATGTTTTTTTATTATCCGTTAACGACAATTCCGCCGTTCGGGTGAAGAACCTGCCCGGTGATCTGTGCGCCGTCTTCACTTGCAAGGAATACGTAGCTGGTTGCCACTTCTTCCGGTGTCGCATTTCTTTCAAAAGGCGGCTTATTCGGATCGTCTTCTTCCTCTCCGAAGGTTTCTTTGGTTAAAGGTGTAGCCACAGGTCCAGGAGCAACTGCGTTGACACGAATGCCTTTTGGCTTCGACTGTAAAGCCAAAGAGCGGGTAAAAGAAACTATCGCTCCTTTAGTTGCCGAATAATCAAGCAGTTCTTCATGCCCCTGATAAGCTACCGCCGATGTGGTATTGATAATGGAGCTGCCCTGTTTTAAATGGGGGAAAACAAGCTTTGTTAGAAGGATCATTCCTATAATATTGGAATTGAATGTTGTTCTGATGTTTTCTTCTTCAAGATCAACAATATTGTCTGACGGAAACTGTACTCCTGCATTATTAACCAGAATATCAATTCCGCCAAATTCGTCAACTACTTTTTTTGTTGTTTCCTCACAAAACTGATAATCATTGAGGTCGCCTTTATAAAGGGAAGCTTTTCTTCCCAGGCTTTCAATTTCCGATTTTGCTTTTTCTGCATCTTCATCGTCAGAATAATAAATAATAGCAATATCTGCTCCTTCTTTTGCAAAAAGTAATGCTACGGCCTTACCGATTCCGCTGCCTGCTCCTGTGATGAGTGCTGTCTTATTTTCTAATTTCAAATTTGCCATAATAATTATTTTTCGTTTACCGGTTTTTGCATTTCTGCCATTCTGTGTGCAGCCATACTGTCTGTTGCAATATTGGACATGGCCACGGTGAGTTTGTTTTTTAATCCTGAAATTACTTTATCATCACCATTCATGAGGGCATTAAAACCGTCAATAGCTACTTCTTCCGGTGATGCAAGATTGTCTTTATCTTCCAGGATCTTGCTTTCGTTCATATCTGCTTTATTGAAAAAATCCGTATCTGTTGGGCCTGGTAATAAAGCTGTTACGGTAATTCCCGTATCTTTAAGCTCTTCCCTGATGGCTTCTGACCATGACAAAATAAATGCTTTCGTTCCGTGATACACCGAATGCCACGGACCGGGAGCCTTGCTTGCAATGGAAGCAAGGTTCAGGATCTTTCCGGATCCTTTCGGTAAACGGTCTTTCAAAAACATTTTGGTCAAAATGAGTACGGAAACAATATTCAGATTAATAATATCAACTTCCCGGTGAAGATCGGTATCCTGAAATTTTCCATACACGCCCTGTCCGGCATCATTTACCAGAATGGAAGGACTAATTCCGTTCAGCTTTAATTCAGAATATAAAGAATAGGCATCTTCTTCAATAAATAGGTTTTTAGCAATGGTAATAACATTAACTCCAAAGCTTTTAAATTCATCTGATTTTGCTTTCAGTTCGTCGTGATTCCGGGCAACCATTACGAGATCGTATCCGTTCTTGGCAAATTGTCTTGCAAGCTCATAACCGATCCCGCTGGTTGCTCCCGTAACCAGCGCATATTCGTTTTTTTTATTCATAAAACTTATTTCAGGATTAATAACTGATTGATTTCGCTCTTAAAACAGCCTAATATAAATTCAGTGTAATACAGCTGGGCGTTTAAAGCCTGAGTTTTAGGATGAAGTTCGAGCTTTTTCGTCAGTATAATTTCTCCTTTGTAAGAAAATGAAAAGAATGCAAAAATTTTATACGAAGAATTGCGTATTGGTGTACAATACCCTGTTGTTGCAATTGACCAGTCGGATTCGAAAAGTTTTGCAACATTCAGCGCCATTGTTTCGGCTATATTTTCTGAAACGCAGTCGCACTCTTCTGCTTCGTGTGCATCAACTCCCAATAGCCGTACTTTTTCCTGCAATGTGTAAGAAGTCAGTCCACCTTTGTAAAACATTGATGCGTTAGGCATTTGAGAGAAAGCAAGCTGTAAACAGCCTGAAGTAACACTTTCTGCAACTGAAATCGTTTCATCAGTAGTCATTAATGACTGGCTGATATACTCCAGAAGATTTTTTTGAAATTCCATAATACTAATATTTAGTGTGTTGTGTATAATTTTTAGATACCTGAGGCTTTCCACGGGACAACGACCACTTTCACGCATCCATCCTGCTTTTTATCGAAAACTTCGTAATCTTCGAAACATTTTCGAGGGGAAAGATGATGGGTGATAATATCATCCCGTTTTACCCTGCCGCTTTCTACATGATCCATCAATTCATCAATAATTGCGTGAACATTGCACTGGCTGGCTTTGATTGTAATACCTTTATCAAAAATCTGTCCAAGTTTGAAATTATCATAATTTAGCGGATAAACATCTGAAATTGAACAATATCTCCCCTCTTACCGCGCTCATAATTATTTTCTGGCGTTTCTTTCTATTTCAAGATCCCAGACTCTGTGATTGGCAACAGCCTTAATGAATTTATCTGAAGGATTTTCGTCCTCAGCAATAACAATAGCAGGATCGATATGGTCTTTCATGCTTACGTTGCTGTTCATATAAAGCGGTTCTGTTCCTTCACCGAAATAAATGGCTTTACAATGCTTATATGCTTCATTGATATAATTCAGTGCGTGCTGTTTGTTTTCGGGGTTTAATAATTCTTTGGTAGAATTTTCTCCAGCTGCAATATAAAGTGCATCAAAAGAAACGCTGGAATTGCTCGTTAAAGAGTGTTTCGGTGTAAGTGATGAACCATCATTTACTTTTACTGGAGCCATACTCGGTCCGATAATTTCAACCACTGCATTTTCTGCTTCCAGTTTGGTTTGTAAATCGTTAATTGCTGCTGCATCTGCTCCGTCTCCCATAATAAATCCGATTTTTCTTCCCATTATGGTATCTTTAATGGTGTTCTGCATACTTAATGCTTCGGAGATTTTGGTGTTAGGTTCCCTCTCTTCGCTTTGTAACGTTGAAGGATCTGCGTCTGCAGGAATGCTCTGGTTCGGGAATTTGAGTTCTTTTACTTCAACCCCTACTTTAGCAGCCACTTTTGAAGCAAGGTCTTTATCTACAAAGGCAAGCTGGCTTACCATTCTTTCTCTTATCTCGGGAATGGTTACTTTTGAAAGCTCAAAAATCAACGCATTCTGCAGGTGCATTTTTTCCGGCGCCGACTGGCTGTTGTAGAATAATTTAGCCTGAGAATAATGATCTACAAAACTTGTGCTTCTTTCTCTTACTTTAGCTCCGGAAACCCTTGATTCCTGGGAAACAAAACCTCCTTCTTTCATCATTGCCTGGAAAGGGCACCCTCCGCCGATTGAATTCGGTTCGTAGCTTACTTTTCCTTTGGCAATCTGCTGTCTCATATAACCATCTCTCTGGTTATTATGAACGGTATTTACAGATCTGTTGATTGGAATTTCATGGAAATTCGGGCCACCTAATCGGATAAGCTGGGTATCGGTATAAGAAAATAATCTTCCCTGAAGCAGTGGATCATTCGTGAAATCGATTCCGGGAACAATATGTCCCGGGTGGAAAGCAATCTGTTCCGTTTCAGCGAAAAAGTTTTCCGGGTTTTTATTTAAGGTTAATGTTCCGACAAGCTGAACCGGCACTTCTTCTTCGGGAACAATTTTGGTAGGATCGAGAAGGTCGAAATCATATTTGAATTCATCTTCTTCAGGAATCAGCTGTACTCCGAAATCCCATTCCGGGAACATCCCGTTTTCAATAGATTCCCAGAGATCTCTTTTGTGAAAATCAGGATCTACTCCTGAGATTCTCTGTGCTTCGTCCCAGGCAACGGAGTGTACTCCCAATTTCGGCTTAAAATGGAATTTCACAAAGTGTGCTTTTCCTTCATCATTGATTAATTTAAAGGTATGAACTCCAAATCCTTCCATTCTTGAAAAGCTTCTCGGGATTGCCCTGTCGCTCATCAGCCACATAATCATATGCGTGCTTTCCGGCATTAAGGAGATAAAATCCCAGAAGGTATCGTGTGCAGATTGTGCCTGCGGTATTTCATTGTGAGGTTCCGGTTTTACGGCATGTACCAAATCAGGGAATTTAATGGCATCCTGAATAAAAAATACTGGCATATTATTAGCGACAAGGTCGTAATTTCCTTCATCTGTGTAAAATTTCACAGCAAAGCCTCTTACATCTCTTGCAAGGTCGGTACTTCCTCTGCTTCCGGCAACGGTTGAAAATCTTACGAAAACCGGAGTTTCTTTCCCTACTTCAGACAAAAAGTTGGCTCTGGTATATTCTGCAAGGCTTTTGGTAAGCTTAAATACACCGTGTGCTCCTGATCCGCGGGCATGAACTACCCTTTCAGGAATTCTTTCATGATCAAAATGCGTAATTTTTTCTCTGAGAATGAAATCTTCAAGCAAAGTTGGGCCTCTGTCGCCTGCTTTCAGGGAATCCTGATTGTTATTGATTTTCAGTCCCTGATTGGTCGTCAATTTTTCATTTTCATTGGAAGTCATGTGTTCTTCCAGCTGGTTCAGTTTTTCGTTGGTCGGTTTGTTGTCTTTCATAATTCTTTGTATTGGTGTAATGTTTAGTTTAAAAACTATTTAGAAATAATAAAATTTTATCATTCGGTATTTTAATTTTTATTGAAAAAGCCATACAGAAAGCTCTATATGGCTTTATATTGAAGGGTTAATCTTCCTGTTCCGCATCAAAATTGATGAAGGTTTCGGCGATTTCCGTCAGTTCATAATCGGTATCTTCTTCTTCCTGTAATGTTTTTTCGAGAAGATCAGCCGCTTTATCGTGTCCCATGGTAATGGCAAGCTGCGCCAGTCCGCCGTAGGTTGCAATTTCGTAGTGTTCTACTTTTTGTGCAGCGATAATTAAGGCAGCATCTCTTGTCATGGAACCATCTTCGGTAGACTTAATGATTTCTTCACCTTCTTCGATAATCCCTTTAATAGCCTTACATTCTTTTTGCTCAGGCGTTTCATTAATCAGCTTGAAGACTTTTTCAAGCCTTTTTACATGCTTCTGTGTAACCAACTGATGGTCTTCGAAGGCTTCTTTAAGCTCATCGGTAGTGGCTGCTTCCTGCATTTTTTCCAAGGCTTCAAGGATTGCATTCTCTGCATAATACACATCTTTCAGTGCGGAAACGAAGAATTTATGTAATGGAGAATTCTTCATTTCGCTTTGATCTACGGTAGCATTATCCACCGAAGCTGTTTTTTTGGTTGACCCCGTTGATTCTGTTGTGGATGGTGATGAAGTACCGGTGGTACCATTATCTTTATTTTCTGATGTTTTTGTTGCCATAATGTAAATTGGTGTTTGATTTTAAAAGATTACCCCTTTACAAATAATAAAGAGGTAATCGTGGAAAAAGAATTATGAATTATTACGTCTGCCTCCAAATCCGGATCTGCCCGAACCTGATGATCTTCCGCCGCCATGAGAGGCTTGTCCGCCCATACGAGCAATTCTCGTACGTTCTTCCTTGCTCATTGAAGCGAAACCTCTTCTTGATGATCCTGAACCTGATCCTGAATTAGAACCCCGACCTGAACCGCTGTTATTTCCTGATCTTGATCCGCCTCTGCTGTTTCCGGATCCTGAACCCGATCTGCCGGAATTTGAACTGGAATTTGAGCCAGATCCTGATCCTGAAGATCTTCCGCCTCCGTTCCTGCTACCTCTTGGCCTGCCTGGATTGTCATGTCTGCGATCATAATTATCGCTGTTTGAGTTTGATGAGCTTGAAGACCTGCCTCTTCCTCCGGATCTTGATCCACCGGAACCTCCGGAGTTTCTTCCTCTTCCTGATGAGCCCGATCCTGATCCCGAACCACGCCCTGATCCTCCACGAGAACCGCCTCTACCGCTTCCGGAAGTGAATCTTCCCTGGCTGTCTCTCTGTTGGTTTCCGTTTCCTGATCTTCCTCTTCCTCTATTGTCGTCGTCTTCGTCATCGTAGTCATCGTCATCATAATCTTCATCGTCGTAATCTTCATCATCATAGTCTTCATCGTCGTAATCTTCGTCTTCATCATCATAATCTTCGTCAAAGTAATCTTCATACTCTGAGAAATCATCGTCATATTCTTCGTCCTGAGACGCATCGTTATAACCGTGGTCATACCCTAATTGATAAATTTCTTCGAGATTGCTTGATGAACCGGAGTTTCCTCTACGATTTCTTGAATTTCTAGTGTTCATAACTGAATTTTTTATATTAATATTATAGTGATGGTATTGCCGGCCGTGACTAGTATTAGACAGCAATGAGTTTTTGGTTAATTTGCATGAACATAAAAGCTAAAAAGCTTAATACGCACCCCAGGTATGAGGCTTTAAGAATATGGATGAATTAATAACTCAAATGTACGTTAGAATAAGTCACTTTTTTATGACCCAAGTCATGTTGGAGGATATTAATATAAAATTTTTCGGTCTTTTATGGTTAGCTTTCCCTGTTTTTCCATTTTTTTCAGGGTTCTGATGACGGTTTCAACACGAAGTCCGGTAAGATTGGCAATTTGCTGCCTGGTAAGTTCTACAGGAAAACATTGCTCACATTCGCCTTCGTGGTAGCTTTTAAGGTAGTTGAGCAAACCTTCCAGACGGATAATGGGATTTTGTGAAGACATGTTTTGCAACATTATGGCTTTGAAATATAATCGCTGCGATAGGCATGCATTCATTTCAAGAGATACATCGGGATTATTTTTAAGAAGATCGAGAAAATTGTTTTTGGAAAGTCTTATGAGCTCTGCTTCTGCGATACAAACGGCATTCATGACATAGAAATTTTCAACAAAAATCATGGAATCTCCAAAGCTTTGCTTTTCACCGACGATGTTGTGGATGAATTCTTTTCCTTCGTCGTTATAGCTGTTCAGTTTAACCTTTCCCTTTACAACCTGATAGTAATAGGCAGCATGATCGCCTTCTCTGTAAATAATCTCATTAGGCCTGTACAATTTCTTTTCGGCACCGTATGAGAAAAGGAGCTCCGGCTCGATATTCATGCAGCTGATTGTTTTCATTTTTCAAAGTTTTTAAGACAGGATTAAATTAAAAAAAATTCAATTTAATACAAAATTTTCCTGTCCTTTATCTTTACAATCTTATTTTTTTCCATTACTTTAATAGTTCTGATTGCGGTTTCTACGCAAAGGCCTGTGAGACTTGCCATCTGTTGTCTTGTGAGCGGGATCATGAAAGAGTATGGTGATTGGTTTTCCTGAAAACTTTTCAGATAATCCATTAATACTTTGAGTTTTGCTGTGGGATTTTGTGAGGAAAGGTTCTGTGCCATAATCAGCTTGAAATAAAGCTTGTGAGAAAGCGTCTTATTCATATTGATTGATATTTCAGGATAAAGCTTTAACAGATCAAGAAAAACCTTTTTAGGAAGCCTTTGAACAGCACATTTTGTAATGGCTACAGCATTTACAGGATACACCTTGTCGATAAAAAGTAATGATTCTCCCATGCTTTGGCCTTCGTCCAAAAGGGTCTGTATAATCTCTTTGCCGTCTTCGCTGTAATTATTCAGTTTTGCCTGTCCTGTGATGATCTGATAATAATATTTGGGTACGTCTCCTTCGTTAAAAATAATTTCGCCAGGTTGGTAATGTCTGATAATTGCACCTACTGAATGCAGAACTTCTTCTTTAATAACCATGTTAGCTGTTTTAAATGTTTAAGTGGTGAGCATTCCTAGTAAATATTATTGATTGGTTCACATTATGTGATACAAATTCTAAACCTTACTGCGTTTTATTTAATAAATTTAATTTATCAATATTTATATTTTTATTTTTTATATCTATTTTTCAATCTAATGATATTACTTGTTAATATCATTAACGAGTTGATATTACTATAAAGATTTCTTATATATTGTGATCATAAAAAAGACCGGTAGCTTAACTACGGTCCACCATATTTTAAATTTTAATGTATCATCTATTTGCTGTCCGGAACAAAATTCTTTCTTGCAAGCTCCTTTCGTACGCGGCTCAAACTTTCGGGAGTAATTCCCAGGTAAGAAGCAATCATCCATTGTGGAACTCTCATCAACAGATCCGGATACATCTTTATAAATTTCATATACCGTTCTTCAGCGGTTTCTCCCAATAAAGAATTGATTCTGTCCTGCAGGCTTTTTATATGTTTCTGGAGAAGAATATCACTTTTTTCAAGACTGTTTGGGAACTCACCAATCAGCTTATTGATAAAATCAGGATGGAGCAGCAAAACTTCCGAATCTTCTACCGCTTCTATATAATAAATGGATTTTTCATTGAAATAAAGGCTGCTGCGGTCTGAAATAAGCCAGCTTTCCGGAGCAAACTGAATAATATGCTCTTTACCATTTTTGTCGATAGAATACATTTTAAGTAGCCCCTTTTCAACAAAGTAAATGTATCTGCAAATTTCGCCGTACTGCAAAAGAAACTGATTTTTATGGATCTTTTTTACTTCATAATGCAGACTGCATAAATTCACTTTTTCTAAAGGAACGTCCAGTACTTTCGATAAATAATTATTGATATTCTTCATTATACAATTTGGTCTGCCGAAATATGTTGATGCGAAGCGCTGCTGATTACTTTTCCGTTTTCAATCACCAGTAACTGGGGACTTTCATGTCTTACTTCAAGATCCGTTGCAATTTTGTTGGATATTGCCCTGTGTGCAAGCAAATCCAGAAAATACAGTTCAGGTTTCTGGTCTGAGCTTTCTATTTCTTTTTCAAAATTCTTCAAAACCGTTTTGCTGATAAAACAGCTTGTGGAATGTTTAAAGATCGCAATCTTCCGGATAAATGAATCCTCAATTGCTTTGTGCAGATCTTCTTCAGATTCTATATACTTCCATAGCCGATTCTTTTCAGAACTGTCTTTCCCCCCGAATATGTTGTCAAAAAAACTCATACGTTAAATTGTTTTAAGTGATGATGAAGATGCTTGTATTCCAGGAATCCCCAGTCTTTTTCTTCCATTGTACCAAAAAGCACGTGGCGCTTGGGAAGATTTTTATTTTCGAAACACGTTCTGTATTCTTCAAGCGTTTTCAGAAGATTTTCTTTTTCTTCTTCAAAATCACACTCAAAATTAATAATAAGTTTTTGAAAAGTGGGCATATTTCTGGGAATTCCGTTATTAAAGATCTGAATCTCGCGTTTTGTTATTTTTCCAATCAACGCAAAAAACGGATTGATTTCCGGAAGTTCTATTTTCCTGAGCGGTACCTGAAGCACATGATTACAATGTCTCATCATCTGGCAGACATCCATTTTGCCCCATTCTGGCTGCAATTTTGGTTTCAGCCGAAGGATTCGTTCTGTAATTTCTTTAAAACATTCAGGTTTATGCAGACTTTTTTTCACCAGCCTTTTTCTTTCTTAAGATTTTCGATATGGGCAAAATGGTGGTTGCAGTGCCACACATATAATGCAAGGGAATGTCTTAAATCGTAGTTTTTATGATGCTCTGGATGATGGAATGTTCTTTCAAACTGTTTATTAGTCATGCTTTTTAGTAAAGTTGTCCATCTTTGGTGGGTACCTCTGATTATTCTCAAAGCAGGTTTTACAGGCATATTCAGGCTGTCCTGAAGCTCCGCCCATTTTGCTTCGTCATAAGGTTTTATCGTCGGGTTATCTTCGGTAAGCGCCAGTTTGAAACGGATAAAGCTGTTCATATGGCTGTCTGCGATATGGTTTACCAGCTGTCGCACGGTCCATCCTCCCAGCCTGTATTGAGTATCCAGCTGATCGTCTGAGAAGTCTTCAATCAGGTTTTTTAATTTTCCGGGAAAATCTTTGATAACTTTTATATATTCATCGAGTGTGATATCGCAGATGTTTTCAGGTTCTTCAAAGGCTCCTATCGGAAACTTTTTTTGCTCTATATCGTTCATGTATTTGCTTTAATTTTGATGCTTTAATAATTTTAATCGTCTGATTTTACTGAAATCCCGGGACATAAAAATTCCCTCAATGTCTATTTGTCCGATAAATCTGATTTGGATGATTATTTGCTGTTTGTTTTTGTAAATTTATCAAAAAATTCGAGAACTTTAAATATGAAAAAAGCGTTAATAATCGTAGATGTGCAGAATGATTTTTGTGAAGGCGGCGCACTGGCAGTTCCGGGAGCCAACGAAGTGATTCCGTACATCAATGCTCTGATGGAAGAGAATGAATATGATCAGATTGTTTTGACCCAGGACTGGCATCCGGCTAATCATAAAAGTTTTGCCAGCAACAATGACAGAAAAGTAGGTGAAAGCATTATTTTAAACGGTGTTCCGCAGTTTATGTGGCCGGATCACTGTATCCAGGGAACTTTTGGTGCAGAATTTCACAAAGATCTTAACAGAGAAAGGGCAACCCATGTTATCCAGAAAGGAAAAAATGTTGAGATTGACAGCTACAGCGGTTTCCAGGACAATAATCATTTCATGAAAACGGGGCTTGATGATTTTTTAAAATATCATGATATTCAGCTGCTGGAGATTGTGGGACTGGCAATGGATTATTGTGTAAAATATACGTGTATTGATGCGGTAAACAGCGGATATGTCACCTGTCTTCATTTTAATGGAACCAGAGCAGTAAATGTAAAGCCGGATAATGGAAGAGATGCGATCTATGATATGATTCAGAAGGGAGTAACGGTTCTGGGATAATAATTTCAAATTAAACTTTTAAACATAAAAAACCGGAACAAAATTGTTCCGGTTTTTTATTGATTTATTTTGGCTGTTTTGCCTGAAGTTCAGCCTCTTTAGCTTTCATTTCAGTGGCTTTGGCCGTGTTTCTTGTTGTATTATAAACATCCCTCATGGTCTGTACAGCAGTAAGGTCATTCGGCATTGCCTGAAGCCATTTTTCACCGTATGGCAATGCTTTATTGAATCTTTCTTTTCTTGCTTCAATAAGCTTGGTAGCTTCGTCCGGCTTTGTTTTCCTTAATGCGTTGATTTCATTTACCGCTTTTTCATCATCACCAATTACGGTGTATACTAAATTCTGATAAGCGTTTGCAAAATCAGGTTTTAGCTCAATTGCTTTCTGGAATGAAGCAATGGCATCATTTTCAGTTTGCGGATTTTTAGACTGCAGCACTCCTAAATTGTACCAATTAGTAGCATCATTAGGATTTTTTGCCAGCTGATCCTTCAGATTCTGCATAAACAGATCGGTTTTTCCCGATGCGTACAGAGCAGTTCCCTGATATTCTTTTAATTTAGCACTGTTAGGATATTTTGCAAGGCCTTTTTCAATGATTGCTAAAGCTTCGTCATTTTTCTTATCATTTAAAAGAATTGTTACTAAGGTTTCATAAAGATCTGCTTCAACGCTTTTTGTCTGTTCCGTTTTAAAATCTGAATAATCCTTGGATGAAGTCTTTTTTAATAGTTCCCATGTATTCTTGTCATAGCTGGAAACCTGGCCTGTTTTATTATCTTTGGCTGTGTAGGTAGTTTCAACCCCTGTATATCCTGCATTGATAAGATCTGTATATATTTTTGTAGCCTGCGGATAATCATTTGCCAAAGCATAATTAAGACCTGCATAATACATATATACTTTATTGTCCTGTCCATTCGATTTAAGCAAGTTATAAACTTCCATAAACTTGGGAGCCGCCACAGCATAGTTTTTAGCATTGTATGCATCCATTGCTGCTTTGTTAGCTTCTTGTAGCTGAGCGTTCACATCGGTTTTTTGCCCGAAAGCAAAAGCTGATGCTACGATAGCCATCCCTAAAATTAGCTTTTTCATAATCACTATTTATATTAATTATACAATTTTATTCTTCCGAATCAGAATTCTCATTGTCCTCAGCAGCATTATCTGTCTGTGGTGTTTCTGCATCGTTTTCGTGGTTATCGGCTACAGTTCCTTCTATTTCTTCGCTTTCTTCAGAATCTTCTACTTCTTTGTCCATTTCTACTTTCGCAATGGCTGCAATTTCGTCATTTTTCTTAAGATTGATGAGTCGTACACCCTGAGTATTTCTTCCCATCACTCTCATCTCGTCCATTCCCATTCTGATGGCAACTCCGGATTTGTTGATGATCATCAGGCCGTCTTCATCTGTTACATTTTGGATAGCAATCAGGTTTCCGGTTTTTTCCGTAATATTAAGGGTAATAACTCCTTTTCCGCCTCTGTTGGTAATTCTATAGTCTTCTACTGCAGTTCTTTTTCCATATCCTTTTTCAGATACTACAAGAACGGTTTCTTTTTCTACATCATTTACAACAATCATTCCGATTACCTCGTCATCATCTTCCATTGCAATTCCACGAACCCCGATAGACCCCCTACCAACTTCTCTTACTTTTTCTTCAGGGAAACGGATACATTTACCATTTTTCGTGGCAATCATGATCTGGGATGTGCCATTGGTAAGATATGCTCCTAATAACTGGTCATTATCACGAATTTCAATTGCATTTACCCCGTTTACTCTCGGTCTTGAATACGCTTCCAGAGACGTTTTCTTAATGGTTCCGTTTTTAGTGACCATCACTACGCTCATCTGGTTTACGTATTCAGAATCTTTAAGATTATTGGTTCTGATGTATGCTTTGATTTTGTCATCCGGCTCTATATTGATCAAATTCTGAACCGCTCTTCCTTTTGAAGTTTTGGAACCTTCAGGAATTTCAAATACTCTCAGCCAGTAACATCTTCCTTTTTCAGTGAAGAACAGCATATACTGGTGATTAGTGGCAGATACAATATATTCCAGGAAGTCGGAGTCTCTTGTTGTGGCAGCTTTATTGCCTACTCCTCCCCTGCTTTGAATTTTATATTCTGAAAGTGAGGTTCTTTTGATATATCCGGCATGTGAAATGGTAAGCACTACAGATTCGTTCGGGATAATATCTTCAATAGACATTTCACCTCCAGAATAATCGATTTCTGTTCTTCTTTCGTCGCCGTATTTTTCTTTAACTTCAATCAATTCATCTTTAATGATCTGGAACCTTCTCGGCTCATTAGCCAGGATATCTTCCAAATCAGCAATTTCTTTCATGATCGTATCATATTCGTCACGGATCTTATCAAGCTCCATTCCGGTAAGACGGGCAAGACGTAAATCAAGAATTGCCTGAGCCTGGATTTCAGAAAGTTCGAAAGCTTCGATCAATCCTTCTTTTGCAGCCTGCGGATTGGCTGAGTGCCGGATGATGGAAATGGCTTTATCTAAAGAATCCTGCGTTCCGATTACCTTCATGAAACCTTCCAGAATATGAGCTCTTTCTTTTGCTTTTCTAAGCTCAAATTGGGTTCTTCTTACGATAACTTCATGTCTGTGTTCCACAAAATGGTGGATAATGTCTTTCAGGTTCAGCTGCTCTGGTCTTCCATGCACCAAAGCAATATTATTAACGCTGAAAGAAGTCTGAAGTGAAGTATATTTATATAATAAGTTAAGAACTACATTCGGAATTGCATCATTTTTCAGTTCATAAACAATACGAAGCCCTCTTCTGTCCGATTCGTCCCTGATCTCGTAAATTCCGGGAATTTTTTCATCTTTTACCAGCTCGGCTGTTCTGGCAATCATTTCTGCTTTGTTTACCTGATAAGGAATTTCATTAACGATGATAGCATTTCTGTTTCCTATTTCTTCAAAAGCAACTTTAGCACGGAGAACCACCCTTCCTCTTCCGGTGTGGAATGCATCTCTTACGCCATCGTATCCGTAAATGATACCGCCTGTTGGGAAATCCGGAGCAATAATATGCTGCATCAGCTCATCAATGGTGATTTCTCTGTTGTCGATGTATGCGCAAATAGCGTCTACTGATTCCGACAAATTGTGCGGAGCCATGTTGGTGGCCATCCCTACAGCAATCCCGGAGGTTCCGTTTACTAAAAGATTGGGGATTTTCGATGGTAATACCGTCGGTTCCTGTAAGCTGTCGTCGAAGTTATTCTGGAAATCAACCGTTTCTTTGTCTAAGTCTGAAAGTACTTCATCAGAAATCTTTTTTAATCTTGCTTCGGTATAACGCATGGCCGCCGGCGGATCTCCATCCATCGAACCAAAGTTACCCTGCCCGTCTACCTGGGGATAGCGAAGGCTCCAGTCCTGAGCCATCCTTACCATTGCATCGTATACAGAAGAATCTCCGTGAGGGTGGTATTTACCTAAAACGTCTCCAACAATTCTAGCAGATTTTAAATATTTTCTATTAGAAAAAACCCCTAATCCATACATACCGTAAAGTACTCTTCTATGAACGGGTTTCAAGCCGTCTCTTACATCAGGTAACGCCCTTGAAACGATAACAGACATCGAATAATCGATATAAGACGACTTCATTTCATCAACAATGTTGATGGGAATCAGTCTTTCTCCTTCTTTTTGCATAAACAAATTTTATTATAATGACAGTCAGACCCTTAGCTGTATGTCTGAAAATTATTTTTTTTGAATTTTTATTAACGGGCTAATTTACGAAAAATTTGCCGATTTTTGCGGTAGAATTTTATTCAATCTATTAAAAAAATCATAAAATATGAGCGTATTAAGCATAACGTTCCACTGTACGAAAAACAGCCTGGAAGAATGGGAAAATTATATCGACGGTACATTGGTTTTGATGACTGAAAATTTAATGGACGTTAATAAATATATCCTTTCTGAGGTGCACAGTGATTATATTGACGAAGGAAAAAACTATAATCTCCTGCTGGTTTTTGATAATGATGATCTGCGTGAAGATTTTGTACAAAGTGAACTGCAGAATATTACAGAGCGTGTAGAAGCAAAGTTCGGAACAGAAGTGATGATTTTCAATACCCTTCTTAATCCTAAAAAAACAAGATTTTAAAATTAATGCTAAAGCCCGAAATTGCTTCGGGCTTTGTTTTTTATCTTCTGTGTGGTGGCTCGGGCGGTCTTGGCGGAGCCGGCGGCCGCGGAAGACATGAAGAAAGCGCTGCAAACAAAGCTAACGCCAGTAACATTTTGGATAAATTTTTCATAAAAACAGTTTTTGTGATTGATAATTAGGTATCAAGCCGAATGCCAAATCATGATAAACGGTAAAACCAATAAACGAAAGCACCGGAATATCCAATGCTTTTCTATTTTTTAAATTTCACCTGTGACGTCCATATCCCTTGTGATGCCCGTGACCGTGGCCATGTCCTCTTTTTTCGTAGATATAGACTTTCTTTGCATGTCCCGGAGGCATTCTTCTTCCGTGATGTTCATGAACAATGCATGAAGTTATCATCATCATCACTGTTGTAACTCCAACAATTTTAATAAGTCCTTTCATTTTTTTTCTCTTTCAAATTCCTGATTGATGCAACAATGTTGATGCCAGAAAAAATAGTTTGAAAATATTAAGCGTAATTTAGATTTTATCTTAAAAAATTTTTGATTATAATTAAAAGTAAGTTAATCAAATTACAATATGTTTGATATAAAATAAAAACCGCTTTTCAGCGGTTTTAAAAGTTAAGGACATTGTGAGATTTGAGCTTCACTGCAAACAAGCCTGTTTATTCTTTCGCAGAACACACAGTACTCTTTTGGCTTTCCTCCATACACTGATTTGAGCTCTGTCTTTGTGAGTTTCTTTAAATTTTTCATATCGTTTTAATTTTGTTGGTTCAATATAAAATAAAATCCATTCTAAATTATTACAGTTTTTCGCTTTATTTTTTCATGATTTTCATTTATAAAGAAAATTTATAAATCATTTTAAAAGTGCTTTCTTTTAAATTCTTCAAATTCAGAATAATGATAATCAGGGCATGCGCCACTTTTGGAAGTGATAAATGCACCAAGCGAAACAGCATTCTTAAGAATCTCTTCCGGGCTTTCATTAAAGATTCTTTTTGAAATAAATCCCGAAAGAAAAGCATCTCCGCTTCCCACCGTATCGGCAACTGTAACCGGAACGGCCGGAAGGGTATAGCTTTGCTCATCGACAAAATAGGTTGCGCCTTCACTGCCTTTGGTTAATATGACCTCTTTAACAGCAAAATTCTTTTGAATAGCCTTAACAGCTTGTTCTTCAGTTGAATATTCTATTCCCGTAAGCTGTATAACTTGCCTAAGCTCAGATGCATTTATTTTAACAATATCCGATTTATGGAAAAGTGTTTTTATTACTTCAGTATCTATAAACGGAGGCCGGAAATTAACATCGAAAATTTTAAGTTTTGCTGTATCAAGAAGTTTCAATAAAGTTTTTCTTGTCTTTTCATTTCTTGAAGAAAGGCTTCCGAACACAAATGCTTCAGCATTGGCTACCAATTGATTATATTCAGGAATATTCTCAATATAATCCCAGGCTACATTATTGGTGATTTCATAAGTTGCTTCATTGCAATCATCAATTTTTGCGATAACAGTACTCGTTGGATGTTGCTTATCAATCTGAATCATTTCAGTCGAAATTCCCCAGTTTTCGATTTGCTTACGAAGTTTTTCTCCGAGATCATCATTTCCGGTTTTGCTGATAACTTTTACATCAATACCCGCTTTATGAAAGTTATATGCTACATTGAAAGGTGCACCTCCTGCTCGGGAGCCTTCAGGAAAAATGTCCCATAAAACTTCACCGAAACACACTATATATGGTTGTTTATATTTCATTAATCAATATTTTCATTTTATTCTACAGAATTGCGCTCTACAAATTCTGCGTGAAAAGTTGCCCTTTTGCCATGCTTAGTATAGCTGTTAATCTGGCTGTCAAGCAGCTTCACCGATTCGCGGGCCATTTCTTCCAATGGCTGGCGGACAAAACTTACTTCGGTTGGGAAAAGATAATACGCTTCCGTTTCATCAAACGCAACCAGGGAAACATTTTCGGGGACTTTAATATTATTATCGATAAGATAGCGTAATCCCGCGATTCCCAGCTTGTTGCTCGAAAAATATATGGCCGTTTTTTTAGAAAGGTCAAGATTATCGTGAAGCTGCCGGTGAACTTCTTCGGTAATGTTATGAATTCCTGTTAAAATCCGTTTGATGGTAATATCAGATTGTTCAGCACATTTATCAAAACCGTATTGCCGGTCAAGCAGATGTGGAAGCTCGGTTTCATACCCTACATAAATCAGCTCATTGAAATTCTTGCCGAGTAAATGATTGCATATATTTTCTGATATTTCAAAGTTATTGATCATCACGCCGGGAAGGTCTATGTTTTTGAGGTATCTGTCAATGGTTACAATGGGATATTCTTCTCGGACAAGCCTGCCAATAGCCTCATCGGAGCCCGTTACCGGTGCAAGAATCATCCCGTCTACCTGCTGTTCAGAAAACAGTTCGGTAAGCTTCCCGAATTTTTCAGGATTTTCATCGCAGCTGCCGATCAGGAGAGTATACCCCATTTTCATTGCTTCATCTTCAATGCTTCTGGCAATGTTTGAGTAAAAATCGTTGGAAATATCAGCTACGATAAGACCAATCAATTTACTTTTACTCATTTTGAGGCTTTTGGCAATTTTATTAGGTGTGTAATTAATCTCCTTCGCAACGTTCTGAATTTTATTCCGCGTTGCCTCACTAATGCGGCTTCCTTCTTTCCGGTTAAGAACATAGGATACGGTTGCTACAGAAACTCCTGCAATTCTTGCTATATCTTTTATAGAAGCTCGTTTCATTATTATTGGCTTTGCCGCAAAAATATTTTATAATAGACATACAATACAATAGTTTTATTTTTTGGATGTATCGAAAATAATTGTAGTTTCGCAGATTTTAAAATAATAAGATTGAATTGATACAAGTAATTAATTAACAGTAGTTTAATATTAATTTAAATTTTATTTCTATGCTTATATTTTTTTATTAAATTATAAAATTTGCAATGTTCTGATTATTTTTGGTTAAACGTTTAGGCTTAATATAATTAAAATTTATGAAATTTCAAAGCCGCAAAGAGAATTAAACTATCAATTTTTGTCCCTATCTCTATATTTTTCATTTTGTCTCTTGCATCATAATTCTTACTTTAGCTTTACAAATTATTTTTATGATAGACAAAATAAACGTTAGGGTGTATGCCTGTGCAGTGAAGGATAAAAGAGTTTTGACTTTATTTGAGGAATATGCAGGTGAACCTTTAATGAAATTTCCCGGTGGCGGGCTCGAATTTGGAGAAGGGCTGATTGAGTGTCTGCATCGGGAGTTTGACGAAGAACTGAATGTAAAAATAGAGATTTTAGAACATTTCTATACACAGGAAGATTTTTTAGTCTCGCGTTTTAGAGAGAATGAGCAGCTGCTTACTGTTTATTACCTTGTAAAAATCCTTAATGAAGATGATTTCCTTATTCTGGACCCATGTATTGAAAAAACGGAATGGATTGATATTGACAGAGCAGACAATCCTTTTGTTCTTCCCATTGATAAAATTGTTTTTGACAAGCTGAAAGAAAAATTCCTGTAAAGAAAAAATTTACAGGAATTTATTTTTATATTGATTTATTATTTGTAGACTTTAAAATCTGAGGCTCCCGGGTAAGGTTGCAAATACCCTGAATTCCAGTTAGACTGAAGCAGTGATTCAAGATATTCATCCGTTCTGTTAACATGCGGGTTATATTTATCTTTAAGGTCTATGTCTGCCATTTTTCCTTTCACATTCCACCAGAAGGCGCTCCACCCTCCTCTTAATTCTTTTATGATTTCATACACATTTTTGCCGGTTGCCCTGTTCATTAGCTTTGCAAAAATCTGGCCTTCAGTTGTGGTAAGATCTCTCAGCTGTTTTTCATACTGGTCGGCAAGCATATTCTGCCGGTCTTTGATGTATTTTCTTTTCGCCTTGCTGTCCAGATTGTTCATTTCCCCCTGAATATCTCTGTATTGCTGCAATGCAGTTAAGAACAAAGGATATACCCGATACAATTTTTTATTGAGAAAGTAGTAGTAGTTTCTGTCTAACTGATTGTTGAATCTCGGCTTATTAAGTAAAACGAGCTCATCCATTACAACTACCGTTTCACCGTTAATCTCGTAAATCTTCGCCTTCTGCCTTTCATCATAAAAATATTTATTTCCAAATTCGTCTACCTTTAACAGTTCCTGGGGATATTGGCTTAACGGTTTTGCGATAACGGAGTCTCTCTGCCCGAAAACACCCACCCCAAAAAAGAGAAGAGAAAGACAAATAATCTTGCTAAATTTCATTATTTTTACACCTATTAGAAAGAAAACAGAACGCAAAAATCATTCCTTTTTATGAAATTTGATAAGAAATCCCTAAAGTTTTTAGAAAAATATTTAAATACATCATCGCCTACCGGTTATGAACATGAAGGCCAGAAAGTCTGGATGGATTATATCAAGTCTTACGTAGACAAAATTGAGGTGGATCATTACGGTACATGCTACGGAATTATCAATCCTGAAGCAGAATTTAAAGTCGTTATTGAAGCACATGCCGATGAAATTTCCTGGTATGTAAATTATATTACCGATGACGGACTTATTTATGTGATCCGGAACGGGGGTTCAGACCAGACGATCGCTCCTTCCAAAGTGGTACATATTCATGGAGAGAACGGAATTGTAAAAGGCGTTTTCGGATGGCCGGCAATCCATACAAGAACGAATCAGAATGAACCAACCCCGAAAATTGAAAACATATTCATTGATTGCGGGGCAACCACAAAAAAAGAAGTGGAAGATATGGGAATTTACGTGGGCTGCATGATTACCTATCCGGACGAATTCTTTGAAATGAACAGCCGTTATTTTGTTTGCCGTGCTTTAGATAACAGAATCGGAGGATTTATGATTGCTGAAGTTGCCCGTCTCTTAAAGGAAAATAAAAAGATGCTCCCTTTTGGGCTGTATATTACCAATTCCGTGCAGGAGGAAGTAGGCTTGTACGGCGCAGATATGATTGCTGATACCATAAAACCCAATATTGCGATTGTAACAGATGTCACCCACGATACTACCACTCCCATGATTGAAAAGAAAAAAGAAGGCGACCAGAAATGTGGCGGCGGTCCGGTAGTGTTTTTTGCACCAAGCGTTCATCACACGATAAGAGAGCTGATTATTGAAACGGCAAAAGCCAAAGAAATTCCTTTTCAGAGAGCAGCCGCAAGTAGAATGACGGGTACCGATACCGATGCTTTTGCACACTCCAACGGTGGTGTTCCGAGTGCATTGATTTCTCTTCCTCTTCGTTATATGCATACAACGGTAGAAATGGTTTCTAAAGAAGATGTCGGAAATGTGATTCAACTGATTTACGAGACGCTGTTAAAAATTCAGCCTGAAATGAAGCTGAAATACCATTAAAAATGAGCATTTTTTTAAACCATCTTGTCCGAAAACCGACTTTTATATCTGTTCTGGTAACTCTATATTTTGCTTACCTTATTTTTGGAATTGTTTATAAATGGTCCTATCCTCCAAAAATTGGATCCGGCTATAAAATGGTTCTTGAAACGCTTCTTATCTTCAGTGTAGTGCCTTTGGGCTTATATATAATTGACCGATTGTTAGTGCTTAAAATTAATAATGTTAAATTAGCAATTATTGAAACCATTATTTTTGGTGCCTTTTTCCTGTATTTGTATTAATTTTTTTGCAAATAAGAATAAAAATAAAGTAAAGTATAAAAGAAAAATGAAAACGAAGCTTATTGCTCCTTCCCTTCTCGCTGCAGATTTCGGAAATTTACAGAGAGATATCGAAATGGTGAACAACTCCCAAGCCGACTGGTTTCATGTGGATGTAATGGACGGAAGATTTGTCCCGAATATTTCATTCGGATTTCCGGTGATGAAAACCGTTCAGCAGCACGCCAAAAAATTTGTAGATGTGCATCTTATGATTGTTGAACCTGAAAAGTATGTCGAAGAGTTTATCAATCAGGGCGCTGATCTTGTATCTGTACATTATGAAGCCTGTACACATCTTCACAGAACAATTCATCATATTCAGAACCTGGGCGCAAAAGCAGGCGTAGTACTGAATCCTTCTACTCCTGTGCTCATGCTGGAAGATATTATCGCAGATGTTGATTTGGTGTTGCTGATGAGCGTAAACCCAGGTTTTGGCGGACAAAAATTTATCGAAAACACGTATAAAAAAATTGCCGAGACAAAGGATCTGATTCTTAGCAACAATTCTACAGCACTTATCGAAATCGATGGCGGCGTGAATGCAGACAATGCCGCAAAACTTTTTGAAGCGGGCGCAGATGTTTTGGTGGCAGGAAATGCTGTCTTTTCGGCAGAAAGTCCGGAAAGAACGATTGAACTTTTGAAAATTTAATTCTTTTAAAACTCAAATATGACAAAAAGGCAGCTTTATGGCTGCCTTTCTTCTTTGCTAAAAATCAGAGTCTTTATGGTTATTAGTGTAAGACTTTTTTACTATGAAATTCTGTTTGAATTATGATGTAAAATTGATGAAATTTTATCTAAAAACCATCCGTATAAATACGTAATTTACTGTTACGTATTTATACTGAATTTCCTTTATTGATAAATGTTTGAGATTGATTTTCAGAGTTATAATTTCAGGTAACAAAAAATCCGGAGAACAGCATTCCCCGGATCCATATTTTTAATGGCTTACTGATTAGAAAATTTCTCTTCCTGAAAAGTGGAATCTTGCTTCAATAAGAGCATTTTCATCAGAATCTGAACCGTGTACGGCATTTTCCCCGATGCTTCTTGCAAACATTTTTCTAATGGTTCCTTCTGCAGCTTCAGCAGGGTTTGTAGCACCTATTAATGTTCTGAAATCTTCTACAGCATTATCTTTTTCAAGTACTGCAGCAACGATTGGCCCTGAGCTCATGAATTCAACCAATTCTCCGTAGAAAGGTCTTTCAGCATGTACTTCATAGAATTTTTTTGCATCAGCTACAGTAAGCTGTGTAAGCTTTAATGCTTTAATTTTGAAACCTCCTTCAGCGATTTTACCTAATATAGCACCAATATGTCCGTCTGCAACTGCATCAGGCTTAATCATGGTGAATGTAATGTTAGACATAAATGTATATTTTTTAATGCCGCAAAAATACAAAAAAAATCAATTAGTTGAATTTTAAACAAATTTTAACATTAAAATAACATTTGTTAAGAAATTGTGAATAGAATTTTGGCACAGTAATTGCTTCTTATATTCCGATTCTCATGTTTAATTTGAGTTTTCATGGTTATTAGTTTTTACCCAGCTTAGGCTGGGTTTTTTGTTTATGGTACTTACAGCGATTTTTTATCACTGAAGCATAACGATTAAACGTAATAACAATAAAATCAATTATTTATTGCTTCATTTTAAATCAATGAAGGATAAAATTAATTATTTTTTAAAAAATAATTAATTATTTTTGAACGGCTTCTTCCGCTTCTTCCATTAACTTAATATACGTTGCATATCTTGAATGTTGGATCTCCCCTGTCTCAAGACCCGCAACAACGGCACATTTCGGCTCGTTAATATGAAGGCAGTTGTGAAATTTGCACTCTTCCCTTTTTTTAAATATTTCAGGAAAATAGTGCTGTACTTCTTCTTTTTCAATATCAATCATGGCAAATTCGCGCACGCCGGGTGTATCAATTACATTACCGCCAAAATCCCAGAAATGCATCTGCGCAAAAGTTGTAGTGTGCTTTCCTTTGAGATGAGTATCTGAAATTTCCGACGTTTTTAAATTAAGACCAGGCTGCAATGCATTTACCAATGTAGATTTGCCACAACCTGAATGGCCAAAAAACACGGAAGTTTTGTCCTTTAATATTTCCTGAAGCTGGTCTAAGTTTAATCTGGAATATGATGAGATTCCAAGCGTTTTATATCCTATTTCATTGTAAAGAAATTCTATATCTTTTACAACTTCAATTTCTTCCTCGTGAAGAACGTCAATTTTATTAAATAAAATAATCGGAGTAATGTTGTACGCTTCGCAGCAGGCAAGAAACCTGTCCAGAAAACCAAGAGAAGTTTCCGGGTGTTTCAATGTAAAAATAAAACATGCGAGATCAATATTGGAAGCAATAATATGGGCTTCTTTTGAAAGGTTTACAGACTTCCTGATCAGGTAATTTCTGCGGGATTCTATTTTTGTGATCCATGCAATATCATCCTGTTCCAGCTGAAATTCAACAAAATCTCCTACAGCAAGAGGATTGGTAAGCCTTGTTTTAATAAGCTTGAATTTACCGCGGATTCTTGCTTCAAAGATTCTCCCGGTTTCCATTTCCAGAACCTGGTACCAGCTTCCTGTAGATTTAATGATTTTTCCTTTCATATTTTAACTTACTGCAAATATAAGAAAATAGGGCTAAGAATTCAGGCTAATGTTTATGCCACTTCCTGAACTCCCAGCCCCTGAATCACCTGATAATAATTATCTGTTGATCATAATGTTATTCTGAACTTCTATTGATTCTTCGTGAATTGTTTTGAATACTTTTTCTATAAATTCTTTAGACATACCTGTTTCCACTGCTTTTTGTGTTGCATACTCCGTGATTACTTTCCAGCGCTCCGGCTGAAATATAGCGATGTCATTTTCTTTCTTCAGTTTTCCTATCTTTTCTGAGATTTTCATACGTTGTGAAAGCAGTTCGATCAATTGGAAGTCAATATCGGAAATTAATGTCCTGTGTCTTCCCATATCTCCTTCAAAGCCCGCAAGATCGGCACTTCTTACTTTAAGGTTGCCGATAAGCTCTGCCAAAACTTCCGGTGTAATCTGCTGTGCTGCATCGCTCCAGGCTTCATCCGGTTTAGAATGGGTTTCTATGATGGCTCCCTGATAGCCAACGTTCAAAGCTTCTTGTGTAATATCTGCCAAACCGGTTCTGTTTCCGCAGATATGTGACGGATCAATCAGCATCGGGATATCGGGAAACTGGCTTTTAAAATCCAAAGCAATCTGCCAGTTCGGGTTATTCCTGTATTTTGTTTTCTGGTAGGTGGAAAAGCCTCTGTGAATCACACCAAGGTTTTTAATATCCTGACCTAAAAGCCTTTCTAAAGCACCAATCCACAGGGCAAGATCAGGGTTCACCGGGTTTTTTACAAGCACCGTTTTTTGGGTTCCTTTGAGCGCTACTGCAATTTCCTGTACGGTAAAAGGATTAACGGTAGAACGCGCCCCGATCCATAAAATATCGACATCAGCTTCTAGGGCGGCGAAAACATGGTGTGCATTGGCAACTTCAGTAGCTGTCTTAAATCCGTATTCTTCCTTTACTTTCTTTAGCCAGTTGAGTCCTATCACTCCTACTCCTTCAAATCCGTTCGGTTTTGTACGCGGTTTCCAAATTCCTGCACGGAAAATGGGAACATTGGCCTGTGTTTCTCTTATTCTTCTTGCTGTTTCCAGCATCTGGGATTCGCTCTCTGCACTGCATGGCCCTGCAATCATCATCGGTTGAGGGAAGGTTTCAATCCAGTCGTTCTTCAATTCTTTTAAATTCATTATTCTTACTTATTTTCATTTTTTGTAGATATACAGCCACAGCAATTGCATCATAAAGTTACTTTATAATTCTTTCAAAAAAATGCCGTTAAAAAAATATTAATGGAATCAGGAAGTCAGGCTGTCGTTTTCCTGTGATTTTTTGGAAAGAAATTCAGTTAGCAATACCAATAATAAAATTGATACTTTTTTTCTGAACTTCTGTAATGTACAGTAGAAAAGCTAAAATAACCGCTAAAAAAAGTAGCGGGTATAAAAACAGATAGAAATGGTTTTACTATATTTTCCAATTGCTGATCGTCTATTCGTAAGCTTTCCTTACAATTTTATCCTTCGCCGAAAATGTTTTTCAGGACGAATATTGAGCAAATATATAAAATTTATTTAAATGAGGTACTCGGAATTATTAAATTCTCTTCAATTTTTAAGTAAGATCAAATCGCATAAGATCATCCAGATCTTTAAGAAGCGGATTTTTCTGGGCAAATTTTTCGAAAATCTTTCTTTTGGTCATCACTTCTATTTTGAGATTTTCAACATCACGCTGGTATACGATTTCAATGGAAAAATTATGAACCTTTGTTTTGAAATGATTAAAAAATTCCCTGCTTACCTTATCAAATTCTACCTTTGCAGAATCGGAAGGGAAGAAAACGGTAATCTGGTTTTCGCCTGATTTTACAAGCTTAAATGATTTAATGGCGTTAAAAACAAATGTATCTTTCTTTTGTAATTGTTTCAGCAAAAGATTCCATTCTGCCTGCAGATCTGTTTCCGTAAAATGGTTTTGGGGAAGTGTTTCTGTTTTTACCGCAACGGTTTCCTCTTCCTCAGCTTTATCTTCTTTATTTAAAAGTGCATTAATGCTGAATCCTGAAGAGATAACCTGCCTGGATAAAGGTTTTGTTGTTTTTTTAATTTCAGCTTCCTGTGGTTTAATAACTTCATGTACCTGAGCTAATGCCGGCTCTTTTTTCTCAATAAGTTTTGGAGAAATTTGTACTTCCTGTTTTTCATTGAGGAAAGGGGCTAATATTATAAACTTTTTTTTTTTGAAATGTCTGCACCTGCTGTGAGAGAAGCCAGCTGCATAAGGGCAATTTCTACCGTAAGCCTCGGATTTTTAGAATTTTTATAGTTGATATCTGCATGGTTGCATATTTCTATGGCATCAATCAGCTGTTGTGGATTCCAGTTTTGGGCCTGCTGAACAAATTTGGATTTTGTTTGTTCGCCAACTTCGATCAGGTCAATTGTTGAAGCGTTCTGAGCCATCATAAGGTCTCTGAAATGATTTCCAAGTCCTGCAATAAAGATGTGAGGATCAAAACCTTTTTTTACAATTTCGTTGAATGCTGAAAGTACATCCGGAATTTTGCCTTCTTTGGCAAGATCCACAATTTTAAGATATTGATCGTAATCCAGAATATTGAGAACTTCGGCAGCTTTTGCCAGCGTAATATTTTTCTGTGAAAAAGTTGAAAGCCTGTCGAAGATAGAAAGTGCATCTCTTAATGCGCCATCAGCTTTCTGTGCGATAAGGTAGAGGGCATCGTCTTCGTACTGAATATTCTCTTTGTGAGCAATATTCCTGAGATGTCCCTGAATATCTTCAATGGTAATTCTTTTGAAATCGTAAATCTGACAGCGTGACAAGATGGTAGGAATAATCTTGTGCTTTTCGGTGGTTGCCAGGATAAAAATCGCATGGGCAGGCGGCTCTTCAAGCGTTTTAAGGAAAGCGTTGAAAGCTGCTGAAGACAGCATATGCACCTCGTCAATAATATAGACTTTGTATTTTCCCACCTGAGGAGCAAAACGCACCTGGTCTATGAGTTCCCGGATGTCGTCTACCGAGTTGTTTGAGGCAGCATCAAGCTCATAAATATTGTATGCAAAACCATCTTCTGAAACGGAACCGTCTTTTTCGTTGATTTTTCTGGCCAGAATTCTTGCGCAGGTAGTTTTTCCTACCCCTCTGGGACCGCAAAATAATAAAGCCTGAGCAAGCTGATTTTCTTCAATCGCATGTTCTAAAGTATCCGTAATATGTGATTGCCCTACAACAGTGTCAAATTGTTGCGGACGATACTTTCGTGCAGATACGATAAAATTTTCCATTGGCCAAAAGTAAGAAATATAGTTGTAATTTGAAAATTTTCAATTTCAAGTTATCCACAAAACTTATTATTGGTCAATAGGAAAATTTTTTCTCATCATTATTTTTGATCGTATGCGTAATCGATAATTTCAGTGATTGCTTTTTCAATCTCTTTTCTGCCTTCTTCAGATTTCAGGTCGATGCCACAAAACGTGCTTGCATTGTGTGCTGTATAAAGATTCAGATAATATGCTCCTGATACAAGAACTGCGGCAATGGCACGGTATCTTGTAGATTTCTCCTGAAAATAAGGGTCTACAATATTTTTAAAAAGCAATTCTCCCATTTCTTCCCTTTCATCGGCTATTTTCTTAAGGATAGGTTTGCTCTCCGACAGCCCCCAAAGAATAATTTTCTGAAGCTCTTTATTTTTCTTAATTTGTTCATACTGGTTAAGAATTGCCATTTTAGAAAGCTCTCTTCCACCGTCTGAAATATCTACTTCGATATTGTCCTGGTTCATTTTGCCCCAGTAATCCTGAGTTCTGATATATTCATCAATCAGTTTTTCGGTACTTCCGAAATATTCATAAATCAATTTTTTGTCAAAACCAGCTACAGCTGCTATTTTGCTTACTTTTAAACCTGCATAACCTTTTGTTCTTAAGATTTTCCCAACTGCTCCCAGCAGCTTCTGTTTGGTCTTTTCTTTATCCCTAATAGGGCCTTGTACAACTTTTCTAGCCATTTGTTATTTATTTTTTCGCAATATGCAATTTTTTATTGATATCTTCAAATGCATTGAGTGTTTTATCGAGATGATCTCTCTCATGTGTTGCCGTCATACTCATTCTTATTCTTGCATCTTTTCTTGCTACGGCCGGGTAGATAATAGGATTTGTATAGATTCCGCGATCCAACAGCATTTTCCCGGCATCCCCAGTAATATGAGGATCCCCTATTTTTACCGGGATCACCGCCGAGCATGTCGTTCCTGTATTAAGTCCCAGATCGTCAAGCCCTTTTTTAAAATAATTGATATTTTCCCAAAGTTTTGTGCGCCAATGTGGTTCTTCATCTATAAGCTCTATTGCTTTTATAATTCCCGTTGCGGTGGAAGGCGGTGTTGTGGCGGAGAATATCTGCTGCCGCGACTGGAACCTAATATAGTTGGCCAGTGTTCTATTGGTAATAACATATCCTCCAAGATTACCGAATGTTTTACTGAATGTACCTGTAATAATGTCTATCTTATTCAACAATCCTGTATTTTCAATTGTTCCTCTTCCTGTTTTGCCTAAAATTCCTACGCCATGTACATCATCCACCATAAGATAAGCATTGTATTTTTTTACTAATTTATAAATTTCTTCTATAGGAGCGATGTCTCCATCCTGAGAATAGACACCATCAATAACTACGAGTTTTGTACGGAATTGGTTCTCTGAGCTTTTCAGGATATGCTCAAGCGCTTCAAGATTGTTATGCGGAAATGTTTTCCTATTGGTAAGAATACATCCTTCATACACACTGGCGTGTACTGCCATATCTATTATAGCGATATCTTCTTTCTGAAGCAGGATTTGAAGCGTTGCGCTGTTGGTTGTATATCCTGTGGTAAAAATCACGGCTTCTTCCTGTGTTCTCCCGAAAAATGAAGATATTTTTGCTTCTAAGTCCCTATGGTAAGAATAATACCCTCCAATAAGCGGTGTTGCGGCGGTTCCTGTGCCATATTTTTCTATCCCTTCTATAGCAGCCTGTTTTACTTTTGGATGCTGGGTGAATCCCAAATAGTCACTGGTTACAAAACTTATGAACTCTTTGGTTGTATCTTCTGTTCCGACTTTCATTACAGATCCGCATCCTGTTTTATTCTGCAATCTGTATCTGTGGCCGTTATTTTTCATAAATTCCAGAAAGTCATAATAAATATCAGCACGTTCCATCATATTCATTCCCGGAATATTTTCAAAATCTTTGAATGTTGCTGTAGAAAAATTAATTTTCATCCTTTTAGTATTAGTGGTTATCATAACAAATATAAGATTTTTATTGAGTGAAAAATCAAAATCTGGTGAGTTTTTTTGGACAAGAAGAGATAAATTTTTACTAAAAATTCATAATAAGCATGTTAATTCTTATTTTTTTGGGTGAAATACAATGAAAACAATAAAAATGAAAATTATTTCAATGGTTTAAAAATGAATATGTTTACTTTCAATTTATATTTTTTATGAAATTAAAAAGTAATGATATTCAAAAAAACGGAGTAAAGGATACCACATTTTTATTATTTAATGTTAATTGTTGCAATTCTGCATGGTTTTATTGTAAATATTTAATATTTTTAAAATAAATTACTTTTTTTGGTTAGATATTTGAATATGAAATTTTACAGGAAAAGTATTTTATACACCAACATTAAAATTAATAAGATGTCAACTCACTTTACTGACTTTAAAGACTATCTTACCAAGTTACTTTGGAAGTCTTTTTCCATCCCCGTCAATTGATATCATCATTCGACTGTAAGTACTTTGAACCCATTTAACCCATTAATAACTTTTACGATCATGATTTTTGAAGATGAACATTCTGTAATGCAGGATAATCACAACCTTTCGTTTGTGAAAAACGTTGTAAATTTCCAAGGTGATACATCTTTTATTCTTAATTCTCTACAGAAAATAAAGAACAATACCTTATGCAAAATGAAAAGAAAGACGATCAACAAACTTATTAGAGACTATACCCGTCACCTTAATTATATTGAGAATGAAGATATCAGCTCCAAACCAGATAATTATGAACTTTCGCCGGTATACGCAAGGCAATCGTATAATAAAGTGCTGAAAGAAGACGAGTATCTACAGAAGGTTCTGATGTTTTTAATGAACCAATAAATTCTTTGTTCCTCCAGATTAATTTAAATAATTTCAGATATTGTAATTTTTATATCACCAAATTTTGATAAACTTAAAAAGTTTTTAATTTTTTACTACCACACATATACCACATTTTTAACTTTAGAGATTTGTCCTTTTTGCTGATAATCTGCGTATTTAAAGGGGTAAATGATTGTTTGAATAAGAAAAAAATATAAAATTTATAGTTGCCTAAAATATTATTCAAAACATAAGGCATAGTATTTGTAAACATTATAAACAACACATTCACCTAATTTTGAATAATAACTCAAACACACAAAATATCATGAACGTTGCGGATTTAAAAATCAATAATTTAGTAGAATACAAAAATCAGATTTATAATATCACTGAAATATTTCAGGATAATGAAAAAGATTATTTTGTGAAAATTGAAAACGACATTCACAGTTTTTCTGTACCGGCTGCATCCATAAAGCCAATACATATAACTGAAGAATGGCTGGAAAAATTCGGTTTTTCAAGAACGTATATTTCTGAACAAAGAATCAGATATGAAAGGCCGGAATCATTTATTAAATACGATATTGACCTGAGCTCAAGAAAAATCGTAGAAGGATTGAAAATCTATGGAAATTCAATCAGATGTAAATATATTCACGAGTTTCAGAATATATTCTCGTGTTTGTTCGGGAAAGAACCGGCAGCGACGAGCTACAGATTAGTAGGCACCGAATCTTAATTATAATATATTTTCTAATTCAGAAAAGAAGCTGTTTCAATATTGAAACAGCTTCTTTTTTAGTTTTGATTGAGATAATTCTTTATGATTTCCAAAACGCCAAAATTATCATTCGAGCATGCTTCAAAACTTGCCGCTTCCTTTACCGAAGGATGTGCATTTTTCATGGCGTAAGAATATTTCGAGTTTTTCAGCATTTCAATATCATTCATATAATCTCCGAAAGCCATTGTCTGCTGGGGAGAAATATTAAGGGCAGCCTGAAGTTTTTCCAGAGCATTTCCTTTATTGATATTCTTGTTCATAATATCAAGCCAGTTCTTTCCCGAAACTACAATTTCCAGGTTGTACTTTTCAAAATCTTTTACATAAGGATAAACGTTTAATTCAGAGCCTTCAGGATGATATATCGCAATTTTAAAGACACTGTCGTCGTTTTCTGAAGTAAGATCTGATACGATTTCATTATCAGTATAAAATTGTGAAATATAGTTGATAAAATCTTCTTCATCGGATTCTATATATGCTTTTTTCTTTCCGGATAAAACCATTCTCGCTCCTGGAATATTTCTTACGGACTTTATAATTTCAACAATGTGGCCCTGCTCCATTTTATCGGCAAAAAGTTCCTGGTTTCTGTAAATGACGTAACCGCCGTTTTCTGCGATAAAGGCCATTTCATTTTCAAGATTCCCGAAATATTTGGTAATGCCGAGCATCTGTCTTCCGCTGGCCGGAACAAATAAGATATTTCTTTTTTTAAGTTCTTCATAAATTTCCGGAAATTCGGGGCTTACCTCATGTTCGGAATTGAGAAAAGTGCCGTCCATATCCGTTACAATCATCCTTATATCATCCATAAAAATATTTTTCAGTGTAAAAATTATAACAAAGATATTATTAAATTTTTAATGTAAATTTTAAGCTTAATTGAATATTTGTTATGAATTTGTAATAATTAATTCAAATGCATTTATGAATAAAAACTTTTTAACTTATTTTAATTTTAAGTTTCATCTGCTTTTACCCAGACACTTACCGAACATGCATCTACTGCAAATACAGCTTTTCCGTCTTTATCTGCTGTTATTTCTTCTTTTCTATGTTCCAGGAAATCTATAAATTTCGAATGTGCATTTTCCTCTCCAAGATCTATTTCCTTGAAACCTTCATCGCCATTAGAAACAATCGTTATACAGCCGGATTTTTCGTCGGTACCTTTTCTTACCCATGCAATACAATCAGGATCATCAAAGTATTTAATCTGCTCACCTGCTGCAAATTTCTGTCTGGCGATCAGCAGTTTTGGCAACGTTTCAATTTTAGGCATGGTCACACTTACCTCTTTTCCATCCACGAGATCGGTATATTCTGCGCCGAAAAGATCCGGATAAAATATGCAAGGGTATGCATCTTCAGAAAGCAAAATAATGGCATACGCAATAGGCTTGAACCAATCGAGTACAGTAGATTCCAAAGCCTGAAGTTTCTGGGTGTCGTGATTTTCAACAAATGAAACTGAAAAGAGAGGTTTCTGCTCTAATAAAGTTCCTTCTAAAATACGGCGGAGATCATACGCTTTCCCGTCTTCTGATGCTTTGAAAAAATTATAATGTAATGGCGCATCGAAACAGGAAATCAGATCATCCATTTTATCTAAAAAATCAGTTATTTTTTTAACATCATCTTTCCAGAATTCCCCTAAAATATAACAGCTCGGGTTTAATTCTGTCTTGATGTACGTAATCCATTCTTTAAGGAAGCCGGAAGACAGATGCTTCAGCGCATCCAGCCGCACCCCGTCCGCTTTAGTGGTTTCCAGATACCACTTAATCCAGTTTTTCATCTCCTGAACAACGTAAGGATTGCGATACTCTATGTCGGCTCCCATCAGATAATCGTAATTTCCCAGCTGATGGCTTACGTCATCCGTCCATTCCGTACCGTATTCATTATGAATTTTAAAAATTCCGGTTAGCTCTTTTCCGTCTTTCTGAACAATATCAATCCCGCTGAAACATTGGTAATCCCATATAAAATCAGAATATTTTCCTTGTCTTGCAGGAAAAGTGAATTTTGTCTGTGCAGTTGCTTTAAAGGGATCTGAAATAACTTTGTTGCGGTCTTCTTCATCTACCTGGTGAACCTGTATTTTCTCGGTTTCATCTGCACCCATCCTGTGATTGAGCACGATGTCGGCATACACTGCAATTCCTTGTTGATGGGCTTTTTCAATAGCATTTATATATTCTTCTTTCGTTCCGTATCGGGTAGCAATCCCTCCTTTCTGATCGAATTCTCCCAGGTCGTAAGGGTCATAAATATCATATCCTCTCCCTTCGAGCCCCAAATTGCATTTTGTAGCCGGTGGAAGCCATGCTGCGGTAATTCCCAGGCTTTTTAAATATTCTGTATTTTCTGCAAATTCATTCCAAAGCTTACCCTTGTAATACCAATGGAAATATTGTATAATAACTCCGTTCATTCTTTTAATTTTCTTCGCTTATTCTTTTGATCTAAAAACGAATATCTTAAATTAAATTATTAAAAATTATGATTCCACTCAGATCAGCTATTGTGATTCTGCTCATATTAGTTTCAAAACAGAGAAGCTATCTTTGCTTAACACCAGTAAACATAATTGTATGAAAGCAAAACATATTCCGGGAGTCCCCATGCAGAAAAGCGGGGGATTTCATGATACCGAAAGTACCAGGCAATATAAAGATATTGAAATTGATGCCCAATTTGAAATTCTCAAAAAACGTTTTTTTTCTATTAATGAATGGAAAGACTATTGCGGAAATGCCTCTTCAGAATTTAACCATTTTAATGAATCCGGCGAGCGTGTTGCGAGAGTTCCTCAAAGAGGAGATTTCATAAGAATCGGCATTCCCGGTCCGGGCACGGAAGAAGCCGGAGGCTACGACTGGGTGGAAATTATTAATATTGCCCATCGGCAAATCGATAATTATGAGTCTTACCTTATTTCGTGCAGGCCTGCAAAAGACCCTTCGAAACCAAAAGGGCATATTGCTCATTTCTACAGCCGTTCGGCGACATCAAATATGATGATTGCCAAAGAAGGAAATATTCTGAAGGCAGGTGTATACGGCAGAAATGAAAAGCCAAATTTTAATGCCCGGTTTATCGATAAAATAAGAAATTTTATGATCGCTGCAGGCGGAATGATGGGTATGGGTAAGATCCAGTGGAAAATGCTTACGGAAGGGCTTCTTGATTTTTAATCTCCTTGTATTTTCTATCGATAACCTTATCTAACTCATCTTTAGATACCACATATAAACATTTTATGCAAAGATGGTCTTATAGTTGCAGATTCATCACCAATCAATAATCACTAAATATAATTTATTATGGAAACTAAAACACCAGCTAAAAAGACTGCGTCTAAAGCTACAGCGGCAAAAACTGCAACTTCAAAATCATCATCTAAATCAGCAGCGAAAACTCCGGCTAAAAAAAGTGCAGCGAAAGAGCTGAAAGATCTTTTTGAAGATTCTTTAAAAGATATTTATTGGGCAGAGAAAGCATTGGTAAAGGCATTACCTACAATGATGAAAAACGCTACGGATGAAAAACTGAAAATATCCATTGAAAACCATCTTGCTGAAACAGAGAATCAGGTGCAAAGACTTGAGGAATGTTTTAAAGCGTTAGGTAAAAAAGCACAGGCTAAAAAATGCGATGCGATGCAGGGGCTTCTTGATGAGGCAAAAAGCATCATCGAAGAAACTGAACCGGGAACTGTAAGAGATGCCGGAATTATTGCCGCAGCACAAAAAGTGGAGCATTATGAAATTGCAACATACGGAACACTTGCCGCATTTGCCAAGGTTTTAAATGAAGAAGATTGTCTTAAATATCTTCTTGAAACTTTGGATGAAGAAAAAAAATGTGATGAACTGTTAACTAAAGTAGCCGACACCAACCTTAACAGCAAAGCGATGTAAACGCAAATTTTAACCATATTAAGAAGGAGGTCTTTTAAAAGGCCTCTTTTTTTATGTTATCATCCGAAAACATTATAAAAATCGTCTAAATGTGGTATTTTTTTTATCAATAATGCTACCACATGGTTTGTTATTTGATTTTATCTAAATACAATTCAACTAAAATTCATTGTTGAACGATAAAATTTAATATATGATAATTAGTGAAGATTTATTACTTGGATACGGTGCATTTTACGAAAAGTACGAAACCGGTGAAACGATATTTTATGAAGGAAATGTACCTAAATTTTATTTTCAGATTGCCAGTGGTATTGTAGAATTGAATAATTACCATGAAGATGGAAAAGAATTTACTCAGAATATTCTTACAAAAGGCCAAAGCCTGGGAGAATCTTTTTTGTTTGATGACAAGCTTTATCCCACCAATGCAACCGCCAGAACCACATGCAAAATCCTAAAGCTTCCTAAAAACGATTTTATTAGCCTGCTGAATAAAAATCCTGAAGTTTCCTCAAAAATGTTTCAATGCCTTGCAGATATTCTTTACAATAAATATATTATGCTTTTCAATATTTCATCTTCGGATCCGATATCCAAAATCAAAACGGTAATGGATTCTCTTAAAGGCAGTAATACACATCAATATTCATATGAAATTCCGCTCACGAGACAGCAGCTTGCGAATCTTACAGGTCTCCGTGTAGAAACTGTTATAAGAACCATCAAGAAAATGCACCACAATAATATTGTGAAAATAGAAAACAGGAAAATTTATTATTAGTCCTTATTTCAGATAGTTAGTTTTTATGATTCAATTAAAGAGGTTTCGGTTTACCGGAGTCTCTTTAATAGTTTAAATTCAATTGTTAAATAGTCAATCCATGGGTATTTTTTACCTGAGCCATCACAAAAGTACTGTGAGTGCTGCCGATGGAAGGAACTGCTCCAAGTATATTGAAAACAAAGTTCTGGTATTGCTTCATATCTTTTACATATACTTTCAGGAGAAAATCAAAATCACCGGAAATGCTGTAACATTCTGCCACTTCTTCGATTTCCAGAATTTCACGTTCAAATTCTATCGCAAGATAACTGTCGTTGCTTTTTAATTTCAGCTGGCAGTAAACGGTAAAGCCGAGATTAAGTTTTTCCGCATCCAGAATAGCGGCATATTTTTTTATATAACCCTCCTGCTCCAGCCTTTTCACTCTTTCAAAAACCGGTGAAGGTGAAAGGTTTACTTCTTTTGCGAGTTCTTTTACCGTCAGTTTTGAATCATTTTGAAGCAATCTTAGCAGCTGTAAATCCTTGTCGTCGAGATTTCCCATAGAATAATATTCTTTATATATTGAGACAGCGTCAAATATAAAGAATTATATTCTTTATTATGTAAAATAAAAAGGATTTTTTGCTTAATAAATTATGAATACAGATGATATTATTCTTTTTATTTATTTTTACTGAAGACAAAACGCATTAGCATATTTTGCTGAATAGTTTCAATAAAAAGTAAAGGGAATATTTTATGTGAGAGACGCTCCTTTTTTGGAGTGCTCTCTTTTTTAGAAAGAAACAAAATATATATAGTTAAAAATTACAATTAGTAAATTAATCTTAGGGGAGGCAGTTTTACATTATTTGTACAACTGCTTTTTTTATTTTGGTAGTTCCGGGATTGTTACTTTTTCCGGTTTGGAAGATAACGTTCTGAGGAAAGCTTCAAGCTGCATGATTTCTTTATCGGATAATTCCAGCATTCTTACCATCCCGGATTTTTCTGATTTCAATAAAATACCTTCGTGTACAGTTTCACGCTTTTGGGCATGTTCGGGATTTCCTTTGCTGTAAAATTCTATCACTTCCTATAATGTACTCATCGATCCATTATGGAAATATGGCGCCGTCCGGGAAACTTCCCTAAGTCCCGGAACCCGGAATCTTCCGGCATCCTCCCCTTTTTTTGTGACAAGGTATCTTCCCAGATCTTCTCCTTTTTCTCCTAATAATGAGGTGCCGATATTTTCAAATGTATTGTTGGAAAAATATCCCGAATTATGACAATTCATACACTGTGCTTTCGTTCTGAAAAGATGAAGCCCCATTAATTCGTCATCTGTATAAATATCTGCTTTCCCGTCAATAAACTGATCAAATTTGCTGGACGAACTTTTAACCGTTCTTTCGAAAGTTGCAATTGCTTTTGAAATACGTTCTTTAGTAACTTTTTTATCGCCAAATGCTTTTTCAAACAAAACCTGATAGCCTTTTACGGATGCAATTTTGCCGGCTGCCAGATCCATGTGGCCGCTCATTTCCCGCAGATCTTCAATCGGTTTTTGAGATTGCTCTTCCAGGGAACTGACACGCCCGTCCCAAAACGGGTTTTTAGCATATGCTGTATTGATGATGCTCATGGCATTGCGTATTCCAACCTGTCGATCGTGGCCGAAAGAAAACGTTCTGTTGTCACACCATCCCAATTCCGGATCGTGGCAGGATGCACAGGCAATCTGCTCCGATTTTGAAAGGCGCGGATCAAAAAACAATGTTTTTCCCAGCAGCTGTTTTTCGGGAGAATATGGATTTTCGGGAGGAAAAGACACTTCGGGTAAATGTCCGATTTCAGAGAAAGTAGCAACAGATTCCGGATCAAGAATGGGTTTGGGCCATTTGGAAGGATCACCGGAAGAATACAAACTTCTCAGATTATCCATAAATGCAGACTGTTCCCTGATTTCCTTCTTAACGGAACTACTCAGGCAATTGTTTAAAGCTGATATGAGAAGAAATAAAACGAGAATCCAGCTGATCGCATTCTTCATGACCATTTTAATTTCAGCAAAAATAAGATTTTTTAATGATGCAGTTGATACGTTCTAATGTTGAAAGCAACTATATAAAACAAAGATTTAATTTTACTTTTACAAATTACAGGTTAATCGCAGTCATTTAACCAAAAAGATTTGAAAGATTTAAGAATAATTAATTCTGATGATGTAACAATAACCCACAATAAGGTGTCTTATAACTAAAACTTAGTTTAAATGAAAACCATTTTAACACCGATCGCCTTATTGGCAGGGATATTCACTTTTGCACAAACCGAAAAGGACAGTATAAAAACCAAAGAAAAAGAAATTGAAGGGGTAACGCTAACAGCGAAGAAGCCTACAGTAGAATCTAAAGTAGACCGTACTGTTTTTAATGTTTCCAACAGTTCGATCCTTGCAGGAAATACTACCTGGGATATTCTGAGAATGACACCGCTGGTAAGCATTGACAATAACGATGCGATA
This sequence comes from Chryseobacterium salviniae, assembly GCF_035819015.1. Taxonomy (NCBI): domain Bacteria; kingdom Pseudomonadati; phylum Bacteroidota; class Flavobacteriia; order Flavobacteriales; family Weeksellaceae; genus Chryseobacterium; species Chryseobacterium salviniae. The sequence goes on from NZ_JAYLAA010000039.1 coordinate 298,112, forward strand.
AAGGCGGAGGGAGAATCTGTAACCGTATACATCAATGACAGGAAATCCGTATTCACCGGAAAGGAGCTGAAGGAGTACCTAAAAACCATTCCGGCAGATAATCTTATGAAAATTGAAGTGATTACAAGCCCTTCCTCCCGTTACGAAGCCACCGGAACTGTTATTAATATTGTCCTGAAAAAAAGGGATGATGAAGGATTGAAAGGAAGCATAACGCTCAATAACAGGCAGAATACAAAAAATTCACAGTACACTAATTTTAACCTGAATTATCATAAGAAAAAGTTTACGCAGACCCTTATAGGAAGCTATAGCGACAACACCTATGTTCAGAGAAATTCGAGTTTTTATACGTGGTATGAAGATAATTCTACCAACCAGATCGACAGCTATATTATCGGCAGAAGCAAAAGCCCTTCGGTTTCTTCAACGTCTGAATTTGAAATCGACAATAAAAATACCGTAGGTGTTATCCTGGAATATTATCAGAGCAACTCTGCTTCTAATTCTGAGGCCGACAGAAAAGATTTTATTAACTCCGTTTTCGACAGCTCTTATGAGCAAAACCAGAATTCAACGGGACTCAACCGTAATTTAGGAACCAATATTTTTTATAAATGGTACGATAAAGAAAAAAATAAAATTCTGGATGTAAACTTTGGAACCAATTATTACGGGCAATCTGAGGACAGCTATTTTATTAATAACATCTTTTCTGCTGCAGACGGATCTTCCACGAGGGATTTGGGCGTTATCACGGATACGGAAAACAGAAATTATTATGCAAAAATTGATTATACACAACCCATCGGAAAAGAAGGTGCCAATTTTGAAGTGGGCGGTAAATTAACCTTCAACAATAATGTCATCCCCAATAACCTGTATGGGAATATGCTGGGCGGACTCAGTGCCAAAGATGTCTTTCATTATGAAGACCAGCTTACTTCATTGTACGCCAATTACAGCAGGACTTTCTTCAAAAAGCTGGAAACCAGAATCGGGCTTCGTTATGAATACATTGATTATAAAATTCATCAGGATATAGGCGGTGCTTACCGAAAAGACGGCTATGGCAGTTTTCTTCCCAATATTTTGCTGAAATATACCTTCTCAGACAAATATGATTTAAGCTTAACCTACAACAGAAATATCTGGAGGCCGTGGTATGCAGAATTTAATCCGTTTTTAACCCCGAATACCGACGGAATTTACAGCCGCGGAAATGTTGAGCTGAACCCCAACCCGAGCGACAGGCTTTATATGAAGCTCGGAATCCTGAAAAAGTATTTTATCTCTGCAAGGTATATGTATACCGATCAGGATTACTGGACAGATTATGTTAAAGAAGATATTTTGGTAGACGGACAAACAGAAACAATCAATATTACCCAACAATCAAATTTTGTAGGTAAGGTTCATAAATATTATATCTTTGCCAATACCAACCAAACGTTTTTTAAGAATAAATTTACCGTGAATCTTGGGCTCGGATGGTACTATATCGACAATAGTGATTTCAATGCTAAAAACGGGATAAGAAGCAATGCCTACATCAGTTACCTCACTGCTTCCACTAATTTTTCCTATACCAATCTTTTTAATAAAAATATCAACCTGAGCGCGTGGGTAGAGGTTTCTAACCAAAACAACGGAAATTCTACCACCAACAGGGCGAACGTATTCCATAATATTTCTGCGACAAAAATATTCCCTAAAACCCAGATGGAGGTCAGCATTCAGCTGATGAATATTTTCCAGAGACCGAATTATGATGCCACAACCTACAACCAGCAGGGGTTTGTAAGAAGCTCTTCAAAATGGGACTGGTACGGTGCTTCCCTATCTTTTGTGAAACGTTTCGGGAACCAGAAAGTGAAAGAAAATACCAAAACCGATGTTGAGAAAAACGGCGGCGGCGGTAAATAAAAGATACCATCCTTATTTTAGTGCGGGTGATGAAGCTGTATTGCTCGTCGTCCGCTTTTTTAGCATAAGATAATTATCATAAAAAAATGCTAAATGTCTCATTTTGATTAATTATGGCACGGATATTTTATAGATATTAAAAAAAATACTTAAGATGACACCAAGCTCAGAAATAAGAAGGATGATTAGAAAATATTTAACGATATCAGTTAAATCACAATTCGATCTTGATATAAATCTTGAAAAAGAATATGCCTTAACGGAAAATTTAGTTTCAAAAAAAACAATTATTGCTCCTACTTTCACCAAAAAAATATTATCAAGGCCCGGACTAAAATTGTTTCTTACGTCGCTGATTACCGAAATCAATAATGAAAAATGCAGTCTGGAATACATTCTGGAAAAGATGAAATCTCTGCGAGGAAATGACTCCCAACAAATGCAGATCATTTAAAATAACATCCCGGTACTGGACCGGGATTATTTATGTGTAAATAGCGTAAATTTTTTGTCATTTCTTTACTGTAAAAAATTGGCGACCTTTTCTTCGAGATCTTCAAGATTGAATGGCTTTGCAACATAATCATCTGCCTGCGCCTGTTTGGCGAGCGCCACGATATCGTTGTTTGCCGTTACATAAATGACCGGAATGTGTTTAAATTCCTCATGATTTTTCAGAAGTCTTGTAGCTTCCACTCCGCCGATTTTCGGAATCCAGTTATCCATAAGAATAACATCCGGCTTATATTGCGCCACTCTTTCCAGAATGTCGTGCGAAGTTTCGGAAATTTCCACCTGATAACCATTTTCTTCAAAAATGATGCTGATCACCTCAAGTATTGTGGTGTCGTCATCAAAAATCAGGATTTTCTTTTTGTTCATATTCTTACGTTAGTTGTTAGGGATTACTCTTTATTTTAATTATAATTGATTGATATATTCGGATAGATTTTCGGGTTGTATAATCTTGTCGTGTTGTACAGCTTCTATTGCATGTCTCGGCATATAATCTACCTCTGCGGTTTCCGGGTCCTGAATCCAAACTTTTCCCCCGTTTTTTTTAATGTATGACAGTCCTTCCACTCCATCGGCATTGGCTCCCGATAAAAGGACACCGATAAGATTTTCGCCGTATATTTCAGCAGCGGATTTAAAGGTTACATCAATAGACGGACGGGAATAATTCATTTTTTCCGAACTGTCCAGCGACATTGTTTTTTTATCCTCAAAAAGCACATGATAATCTGCAGGAGTAATGTAAATTTTATTATTTTCAATCTCTGTTTTATCATCAATTTCCACGACTTCCACAGGAGACAGCTGCTGAAGCAATGCCTGAAGAATATTGGTAGAATGTGCCTTGCGGTGCAGCACCAGCAAAACGGGCACTGTTATCTGTTCATTCAGCTTTTTAATCATTTCAAGAATAACCTTGAGGCTTCCTGCGGAACCTCCTATAATTACCAATTCTGTCTTTATATTTTCGTTATTCAGTATCATTAATTATGATCTAATTTTTTCCAGATCCTCTGATCATCTACCTGATGGTAATTTTCATCTAATTTAGAAAATCTTAGGGTTTCTTTCGCACCTAAAGCCAAAAAACCTAAATTTTCCAAACTATTATCAAATAAACGGAAAACCCTTTCCTGCAAGCCACGGTCAAAATAGATCAGTACGTTTCTGCAGACAATCAATTGAAAACTGTTGAAAGAGCTGTCAGAAACGAGATTGTGGGTAGACAGGATCAGTTTTTCCTGTAAGCTTTTATCAAATTTTACACTGTCGTAATTCGCAGTATAATAATCTGAAAAATCTTTCTTTCCTCCTGATAAAATATAATTTTCCGAATACAATTTCATTTGCTGCAATGGGAAAACTCCTGATCTTGCTGTTTCCAGCACCGAAGGGTTCAGATCTGTCCCGTAAATGAGCGATTTGTGGTAGAGATTGGCTTCCTTTAAAAGAATAGCGATGGAATAGGCTTCTTCTCCCGTAGAGCAACCCGCTACCCAAATTCTTATCAGCGGATACGTTCCAAGCTGCGGCAATATTTTTTCTCTTAATGCTTTAAAAAATAACGGATCGCGGAACATTTCCGTAACGTTTACGGTAATTTCCTCTATGAAACGCTTCAGGTATTCCGGATCATTCAAAATGGTGTAGCGCAGTTCGGCAAAGCTGGTAAAACGGTCTATTAAGCAGATCCGGTTTACCCTGCGTTTAAAAGACGCCCTGCTGTATTCTGAAAAATCGTAGCCATACATATCATAAACATCTTTAATCAAGTATTCTACCTCTTCATCTTTTATGATACTGGGTTCGAGCATTTACGGTAATTTTTCAATGGCTTGTATTAACTGATCCACATCAATTGGTTTTGATATATAATTGTTGGCTCCTGCATCCAGGCATTTCTGTCGATCTTCCGGCATTGCCTGTGCGGTAACGGCAATCACCGGTATTTTACTGGTTGAAGGGGTGCTCCTGATGATTCTGGTAGCTTCATAGCCATCCATTTCCGGCATCATCATATCCATAAGGACAGCATCAAACTGGTTGTCTCTTTGAAGAATTTCAATCGCTTCCTGAGCCATTGTGCAGCTTTCTATCTGATATCCCCGGGATTTCAGGGTCAGTTTCAGGGCAAATATATTCCGCGGATCATCGTCCACAATTAAAACTTTTTTATTCATCAGAATTTTAGCTGTTTACATTTCATATAACCAAACTCTAAGCAAGGATAATAGCTGATCGATATCCACCGGTTTCGAGATATAATCTGAAGCTCCGGCCGTGATGCATTTTTCGCGTTCGCCGATCATTGATTTTGCGGTAATGGCAATAATCGGAAGCCTGGTATACATCGGCATTTTCCTGATCTGTTTTATCGATTCGTAGCCATCCATTTCCGGCATCATCATATCCATGAGAATAACGTCTACATCGGGATGTTCTTTTATCTGCTGCAAGGCGTGTTTTCCGTCCATTGCTACCACTACTTCCACTTTGTATTTTTCAAGTGCTTTTGTTAATGAGAAAATATTTCTTACGTCATCATCAGTAATCAGTATTTTTTTACCGCTTAATACTTCGGTTAAAGATCCCAGCGTTTTATTTCTAACCGTTTCAACAGAGTTATTTTTTTCTTCTACCAGATGCAGGAACAATCCTACTTCATCCAGGATTCTCTGGTAAGAATGTGCTGTTTTGACAACGATAGAATCTGCATATTGCTTAATTTTCAGTTCTTCTGACTTAGACAAATTCCGTTCCGTAAATATGATGATCGGTAAGTTTTCCAGTCCTTCATAACTCTTGATGGATTCAATAATCTGGTATTCATCTCCTTTCGAAGATCCGATATCTAAAATTACACAATCTACATGATCAGTGGTAAGTGCTTTCACACTGTCTTCTACATTGGTCTGCACGGATAACGAGATGTTGAAATTACTTAAAAAATAGGAAAGTGCACTTGCATGTTTGGCATTTTCTTCCACAATAAGCACTTTCTGCGGAGACTGGCTGAGTACTTGTTCAATTTTTCTGAAGACTTCGGTCATCTGATCCAGAGCTACCGGCTTGTTGATGAAATCAATAGCTCCTTTCATCAGACTTTCTTTTTTTACATGCAATACAGACATCATGTGTACCGGAATGTGTTTTGTTTCAGGATTGGATTTCAGTTCATCCATCACCTGCCATCCGTCTTTTACAGGCAGCTGAACATCAAGTAGAATTGCATGCGGACGATATTTTAAGGCTGCAGAAATGCCGTGATCACCTCTTACCGCTACCACAGCTTTGTAGTTCTGCATTCGGGCATATTTAAGAAGCGCTTTGGCGAAATTGGTATCATCTTCAATAATGAGAATTACTTTATCTCCATCCTGAATACTTTCCCTGTCATCTGCAACATCTTCAGGAATTTCGAGAGAATTAATGGTATTATAATACTCTTCTTCACCGTCATCCAGAATATTTTTTATTTCTACCACATCTTCACGGATAATTTCTACCAGGTCTTGGTCGGTCTCAATATGTTCGATTTCTGTAACTGCTTTTACAGGAATACTCAGACAGAATTCACTTCCTTCATTTACTTTGCTTTCCAGGGTAAGCTCTCCTCCTAAAAGTCTTGCAATTTCCCTGCTGATGGACAGTCCGAGACCAGTTCCGCCGAATTTTCTTCTGGTAGACCCGTCTGCCTGCTGGAAGGCTTCAAAGATAATTTTCTGCTTGTCTTCTGCAATACCGATTCCGGTATCTTTTACAGAAAATATGATAAAATCTTTCTTCTTTTCGTCTTTTTTAATATGCAAATTAATGCTTCCTTCCGTAGTAAATTTCAGGGCGTTTGACAATAAGTTTCTTAACACCTGATCTACTCTTAAACGATCTGTTTCAATTGTCTTATTCAGCTCATTGTCAATCTTTACATTAAACTGAAGTTTTTTCTCCTGAAATACCGGATTAAAGAGATTTTTTAAGTCTTTAACAATCTCATTGATTTCCACATCCTGATATTCCAATGTCATCTTTCCGGATTCTATTTTGGCAAGATCAAGAATTTCGTCAATTAATGTCAGAAGGCTGCTTCCGGAGCTTTGGATTACTTTTGCCGATTCAATCTGATCTTCATTAAGGTTTTCTTCCGGATTTTCCGCCATCAGACGGGATAAAAGAAGGATTGAATTAAGCGGAGTCCTCAATTCATGGGACATATTCGCCAGGAACTCGGATTTGTATTTCGTGCTTAAAGCCAGCTCTTCCACTTTCTTCTGGATCTCACTATTGCGTTCTGCAATGAGATGATTTTTTTCTTCCAGTAATCTTGATCTCTCTTCCAATTCTGCATTGGCCTGCATCAGCTCTTCCTGCTGCACTTTCAGTTCTTCTTCAGAAGCCTGGAGTTTTTGGGTCTGTGCTTCCAGCTCGGTATTCAGGTTTTCCAATTCGGAATGCTGTACCTGAAGCTCTTCAGACTGCGCCTGTGTTTCTTCCAGAAGCTGCTGTTCTTTTTCACGGCTTTTGGCAGCATTCAGCGCAACCCCGATATTTCTTGTACATTCAATGAAATAATCAATCCTGCTTTCATCAAAATTATGGGTTGATCCCAATTCCAATACACCGATAACATTGCCGTCTGCAAAAACCGGGAGCAATAATATTCCATAAATTTTTATGGTGCTGCTGGCAAAGGTCACTACAAAATCATCTTCGTGGAGATTATTATAAACCTGTGTTTTCTCACTGATAAATGTTTGCCCCACCATTCCTTCACCGGGTTCAAAAGTCCTTTTCATGTTATTTTCCAGGCCGAAAGCTGCTTTCAGTTTCAGCATTCCTTCATCATAAAGATAAACGGATCCGTTGATGCATTTTCCATATTCGATGATCTGCTTTAGGGCATTATCGGAAACTTCCTGTACCGATTTGTTCCCCATAAGAGATTCGTTAAGCAAAGCAAGACCTTTCTGGCGCCAGTCGCTGGCATTGATTTTATCAAAAGAATTTTTCAGTGATTCGGTCATGTGGTTCAGCGATTCTGCAAGATCACCAAGATCGTCCTGGGAATTATCTGTTGCACGTTGGCTGTAATCTCCGTTGGCAACCCTGTTGGCAATTTCACGGATGGCACTTACCCTTTTGCTGATCTCAATATCTTTGGACTGAAGCGCTTTTTCCAGCTTGTCTCTCCGGATAAGGTCTGCTCTTAGTTTCAGGTAAAAGAATGTCGTTACCACAATTGCGGCAATGGCAGAAAGTATAATAAATAAAACGGTAGTGTTAGACGATCTGGTAAGGTCTTTATTTTTGATACCGAGCTGTGTTTCTTCGTACTGTACAAATTCCTGCACAATTTTCCGGCATCTGTCCATGTACGATTTACTCATAAGGATCTGCTGCTGGCTCATAACGATACCCTTTTTTCTGTTGTCTACAAAATACTTCAGGTTTGAAATATTGGTATTAACATTTCTTTCAAGCTCGTTTATCAGTTTTACCTGGTTTTCATCGGTAATATCAAGGTTTTTTGCTCTTTCTATGGCTTTAGGAAATTCTATGAGGCTTCGATTGAAGGGTTCAAGCAGGTTTTCCCTGCCTGTAAGCTGATATCCCCGGCTTCCGGTTTCGGCATCCAGCAGGGAAATAAGGACATCTTTAACGGCAGTGATGGATCTTCGGCTTTTTGAAAGGCTTTCGCGGTTGTCCATCTGTTTCTGTATGCTTATATAAGATGCAACGGAACTTGCTATAAGGATTAATAGTGAGAGGCCAACTCCAAACTGAAGATTTCTTATAATTTTTTTCGGCATTGAAAATTAATTTAATGGTAATGTGAAATAAAACGTAGAGCCTTCGTCTACTTTACTGGAAACCCCAATACTTCCGTGATGCTGTTTTATGATTTCGGAGCAGATGAACAACCCGATCCCCATTCCCTGAAACTGGAGGGACGATTCTTCAACACGGTAAAATTTACGGAAAACAGCTTCCTGCTTAAAATCCGGTATCCCGATTCCGAAATCGGTAACATTTACCTTTACTTCCTGCTCTTCTTCATCAACAAAAGTGGTAACGATTACCTGATTGTTTTTGGGAGAATATTTAATAGCGTTTGTTAAAAAATTGATTAAAACCTGCTCAATGCGAATTTCATCAAGCGGAATAAGAATGTCCGGCCGTACACCGTCGCGTTTTATTTTTACCCGATTTTCATCATGGGTCTGAATAATGGTATCGATGGCGTTGCTGATCACATTTTCCAGATTGGTCGGTTTTTTATTGATTTTAAGTTTGCCGTTTTCTATTTTGGAAACATCAAGCAGGTCGGTAATGAGGGTATTGAGTTTTTCGATCTGGTCCTGAACTTTAGTGACAAAACCGGCCTCGGCACTTTCTTTATCAAGCTTCAGTTTCCTTTCCAGAAGCTGAACGTATGCTTTGATACTCGTTAAAGGAGTTTTGAGTTCGTGGCTCGCAATACTCAGGAATTCATCCTTTTCCTTTTCTACTTTTTTCTGATCGTCGATATCGGTAAAAGTCCCTACCCAGTTCTTAATTGTATTTCCATCATAAACCGGAGTTACACGAAGGAGGTGATAGCGGTATTTTTCCGACTGTGCTTTTTTAATCCTTACTTCGAGTTCTAAGGCTGTTCCTTTTTTTCGGCAACGAATCAGTTCTTCTTTGATGCTGAAATCATCAGGATGTGTTACGGGAAATTGTTTTTCAGATGTGGAGTATTCGTACCATTTGCCGTTCACAAAATCTATGATTCCTTCTTCGTTGAGTGTAAAAGCAATCTGCGGAAGCGACTCCAGCATCAGGTGAAAATGATCAATCTGCGACTTCATCGTAACCTGTGATTCCCTTCTGCCTTTTACTTCAAGCTCCAGGCTCTGTTGCGTCTTTTTCAAAGCGAGATTCTGTTCCTGAAGGCTGTAGAACGTTTTTACTTTCAGCAGAAGAATTTCGGGGTCTACGGGTTTTGTAACATAGTCTTTTCCTCCGGAGGCATATCCTTTTGTAATAAATTTTTTTTCGGTATTGACTGCAGAAAGGAAGATAATGGGGACTTCTTTGGTCTTGCTGTAACCTGCGAGTGTTTCGGCAACTTCAAAGCCATCCATATCGGGCATCTGTACATCTAAAATAATCAATGCATAATCATTCTTCAGTGCCTTTCCCAACGCTACTTCGCCGGAGTCAGCCGTATCCACCTGAAAATCCTTTGATTCAAGCAATTTTTTCAGGGAATAAAGGTTGCTCTGGTTATCATCAACAATTAAGATCATAGAAATTAAATCAATAATTAATTATATTTAGTTTAACATCAAAAATACTCACAATATTCGGAAAACGCTAATGTTTTCACGATTATCCACCTGATACCACATTATGAATATTTGCAACATTAAAAAAAATCGTAAAAGACGCAGCAATATTTATTCCACTGAATCAATATTTTAGAAATATTTTTAATTAAAAATTAAACAGACTTAGAAATTTTTCCCTGAAAAGTGTAATTCACGGCACAGTGTTTGAATAATGACTCGCAACACTTTTTCACTTAAATATATACTTTCAAATTGTAAACCCCTGGAAAAACAGGGGTTTATTGTTTTAAAGCTGATATTACAATTGTTTAACCATAAATATTTATGTATGATAAATTAATTTTAATCTTTTAAAAATTTTCTCATTAAAATCAAACATACCGCAGCCGTATAAGATATGGATTTTAAAATTTTAGCATAGATGGGTTCGGGCTGCTATTACCAATTGGTATGCCTCAGCCTGGAAGAGAATTGTCATCATTTTGCTGTTTTTGAGGAGTCATATCAAAATTTTAAAATTGATTTACTCATTATCTGTCGGTACATTATTAAGATTATCCTGATTCTGGATTGTGTCTGAACGCTGTTCGAGGGTATTAATCGTATCAGATTCACGGTTGTTTACCGTTTCTCTTTTGTTTTCCTGATCGGTATACTGTGTTTCTGATTTTGTACAGCTTGTAATAAGTGCGAAAATAAACGTTGTTAAAATTAGCTTTTTCATATCTTAAATTTTGGTGTTCTCAAACTTATTGATTAATCGATAAGTTTTTTATGATGGTAATCACAATCTGATAATGGATATTTACTATAGATTTATCAAAATATAGCTGTATATTTATGATCAGGATCATAATGAAGCTTTTTCTATTTTAATAAATTTAAAATTGTGGTGATCTCAATACCAATTAAACCAAACTATTATGTTAATTGAAGAACAACTCTTGCTGTCTTACGGCGCAGAAACCGAAGACCTGGATTCTTCGCATGTCATTTTCGAAGAAGGCAGCACACCTAAATTTTATTACCAGATTGTAAAAGGAAGAATCAAACTCAACCATTACGATGAAGATGGAAAAGAGCTTATCCTTGCAATCTTAAATAAGGGATTGAGTGTATGTGAGCTTCTCCTGTTTATAGACGAAAAATATCCCGTAAACGCCATCACTTTTGAAGAAACTACTGTACTGAAACTTCCGAAAAGTGATTTTATCAGGCTTCTGGATGAAAATGTTCAGGTTTCCAGGGATATCAATAAATTTTTATCGGAACGTCTGTACTTCAAATATATTATGCTGGAAAATAATACTTCCCTGAGACCTGATGTCCGAATAAAGGGTGCTTTGAATTACCAGAAAAGTTTCAGTGACAATCAGCAGCAATTTTCGTTTGAAGTTCCGCTGACCAGAAAAGATATTGCATCAATAACTGCCCTACGCGTAGAAACCGTGATTCGAACCATTAAAAAACTGGAAAGGGAGGGCTTTCTGAAAATCATCAACAGGAAAATATTTGTTTAAAAAGGAAAATTGGTTTTAAATACCGAACTTTGCAGTAGAAACTTAGAAAATGAATTGGATTATCTTAATTATTGCGGGGCTATTTGAGGTTGCCTTTGCATCCTGCCTGGGAAAAGTAAAAGAAACAAGCGGGACAACCATGTATCTTTGGTTCGGAGGTTTCATCATCTCACTTACGATAAGCATGCTTTTGCTCATCAAAGCAACACAAACGCTCCCGATCGGAACAGCATATGCCGTATGGACAGGTATTGGTGCAGTTGGTACGGTATTAATGGGAATTTTCTTTTTTAAAGATCCGGTAAGCTTTTGGAGAATATTTTTTATCGTAACATTAGTAGCTTCTATTATTGGATTAAAAGTCGTTTCCTCTCATTAAATTTATTTTTCAGATTTTAATACAACACGAAAACTTGTTCACCAGGAAAGCCGTATATCAATGATTCAAAATTGATGCTCAGGATTTTGTCAAGGACAATATATTAATCAAAGGTTTACCATAAAATTTATTAAAGAAAATATTCACAAAAAAACGTCTCCGGTTTTGGAGACGTTTTATTTTTTATAAACGATAGGGAGAATTTCATTTTTCCGCAGTCCGTATTTCTCAATTTCTTCATCAGAAAACTGCAGCGAATAGAAGTTAGCTTCCGTTTCAAAACCTGCATTCTGAAGCCTTTCAAAATAATCCATCCCGTACCAGCGAACATGGTCATACTGACCAAAATGCTTCTGGCGTTCTTTCGGATCTGTAATGGTGAAATCTTCATAGGTTTTTTCAAGGGAATTTTTCATCGGAACCTGCAATATGCCCCATCCTCCAGGCCGCAATACCCGATATAATTCACTCATCGCTTTGGCATCATCTACGATATGTTCCAGCACATGATTACAGAAAATAATATCGAAGCTTTCATCCGCAAAAGGAAGATCGAGAATATCTGCTTTCACGTCAACAATAGGAGAATAGAGGTCTGCCGAAATATAATCCAGATTTCTCATCATTTTGAACTTTCTGAGAAATTCCTGTTCGGGAGCGATGTGGAGAACTTTGTGGTTTTTAATAAAAAAATCCGTTTCATTCTGAAGATACAGCCACATCTGACGATGTCTTTCGAGACTTAGAGTTCCCGGAGATAAAGCATTTTCCCGCTGTTTGCCATATCCGTACGGAAGAAATTTCCTGTAGGATCTCCCGTCGATAGGATCTACAAACCGGTCTCCTTTAAAAAGCTGATAAATGAGCGGTCTCGCCCAAATGCTTAATCTGATCAGCATAGGGCGTGGAATTTTGTTTAATAAAAATTTGGCTGCCTTTTTCATTAAAAATCAAGTTGGAAAGCTTTTTCTTCGTCACTTTCAATACCTAACGCCTCGTAAATATATTGGAATGTTGACAGCAATACAGGTTTCCCGTTAATCACGGCAACATCATGCTCGAAATGTGCGGAAGGCTGATTATCAAGAGTGGTTACCGTCCAGCCATCATTATGGAATTTCACTTTTTCAGTACCCAGATTGATCATGGGTTCAATGGCAATCGTAAGACCATCTTTAATTACTTTACCGCTTCCCTGTCTTCCGTAATTGGGAACCTGCGGATCTTCATGCATCTGTCTTCCTACACCGTGGCCAACAAGTTCTCTTACTACACCATATCCTTCTTTTTCACAGTGCGACTGAATCGCATGGGAAATATCCCCGATTCTTTTTCCTCTGACACACTGCTCAATGCCTTTGTAAAGAGATTCTTTGGCAACTTTCAGAAGCTTTTTGGTTTCAGGCTTTACTTCACCGATTTCAAAGGTATAGGCATGATCGCCTACAAAACCATTTAAAATAGCGCCGCAATCTACAGAAAGTACATCGCCTTCTTTGATTTCCTCTTTGCTTGGAAAACCGTGAACCACCTGCTCGTTCGGTGAAATGCAAAGGGAATACGGAAATCCGCCATATCCTAAAAATGCAGGCTGTGCCCCATGATCTTTGATAAAATCATGTGCCAGTTTATCTAAATATAAAGTGGTAATTCCCGGTTTGATTTCTTTTGCCAGCATTCCCAAAGTTCTGGAAACCAATCGGGCACTTTCTTTCATAAGACGAAGCTCGTCTATTGTTTTTAACTGAATCATTATTTAATTATAAATGTAACAATATAACAGGGTAGCAGGGTAAGAATATTTTTACGTTTCTTATTGTTAAATTGTTATATTGATCAATTGCTACATTGGATATCCTACCAGAATAGTCCTTTCTTTTTTTCTTTTTTAAGCTTTGAATAGGCCAGAACTTCTTTTCCTTCAACCCGGAATTCTATTCTTTCCTGAATGATATTGTAGATTTCGCCCCAACCCGGAAATCCCCCTAAATTTCTGTCGTCTATAAACCAATCTGCATCAATTTTTCTCGACTGGTTTTCAGGATCGAAAACTTCTCCTTCAAAACTTGAATTCACGGCATAAAATTCAACACCGTTTTTCAAACAGAATTCTACGGCTTCATCTAATGCTCTTCCATGGCGGTACGTCCAGAGAATCAATCTGTATCCTTCCGACTGAAGCTTTTTTAATGTCTCAAAAGCGAAAATTTTCGGTTTGCCAATCGCGGGATAGGCATCATCAACAATAGTTCCGTCAAAATCAACTGCAATTTTTTTATTATTCATTCTGTGAATTTATTTTAAGAAATGCAAAGATACAAATAAAAGAGCGCCAAATATAACCGGCGCTCTTACTTTTATCATTTAACAGGATAGTTTATCTCTTAACCCAGCTGAACTGGAACTGCAGATCAGGAGTTGAGATCCTGTCTGTGATTTTCTGAAGTCTTCCCGGGAGTTTCATCAGGTATTCCTGCGCTTTTTCGGCTTTTTCGTTAAGGCCTTTAACGTGTTCTATTTTCCATTCGTCAAGAAGGTCTTTCAGGATGTTGATGTAATCCTGTCCGGTATACACCATACATCTTTGTGCAGCATCTGAAAAATGTCCCCAAAGCTCTCCTGCTTTTTGCCCGGATTGTCTCATCATGTGAGCCGGCATTACGATTTTCTTTCGCATCATGTCTTCAAATGCAAGAATCATTTCGGAAGGATCGATTTCTAAAATTTTAGCTACAAAATGTTTGTATGCTTTGGCATGTCTTGCTTCATCGGCTGCAATTACACCGCACATTTTGGCCAGCTTCCCATTTCCGGATTGTTTTGCGAGCGTCCCTACTCTTCTGTGGGAAATATTGGTAGCTGTTTCCTGGAAGCTTGTATAGATAAAGTTTCTGTAAGGGTCCATGCTTGTCCCTAAATCGAAGCCATCGTTGATTAAGTACTGAGTGGTAACTTCCACTTCTCTCATGTTTACTCTTCCGCACAGATAAAGGTATTTGCTAAGAAGATCCCCGTGTCTGTTTTCTTCAGCCGTCCATGCTCTTACCCAGTGCGCCCATCCTACTTCTCTCTGTTCCTGATCTACCCCGTCTACGCCCATTAACCATGATTCGTAGGAAGGCAATGCTTCTTCTGTGATACAGTCTCCGATAAGGGTTACGAAAAGATCGTACGGCATTTCCTGCGCAAACGTCTGAATTTCTTCAAGATCGTATTTAAATTCTGAGCTTGAAGGATCCGGAAGATAATCAGAAGGCTGCCATATCTTTTCAATTGGCGTTAAAAATTTATCCAGAAAAGAGCCTACTTCCTTTTCCAAAATTCCCATTACTTCTTTCCTAACAAGCTGTTGATACATTTTATAAATTTAGGTTTAATTTGCAAATTTAGAGTTTTATTTATTATTTAACACATAATAAACTGTTAATTCTTCTGATATTAATCATAAAAAATGCCGTTATATACAATCATAACGGCAATTTATACTTGATATTATTAATTTTAGCTTACCAATATATCTCCGGTCATTATCTCCGGTATATCCACACCCATTACTTTTAAAATCGTAGGAGCCACGTCACCAAGTTTTCCCGGTTTCAGATTCCAGGTGTTGTCTTTATCCATCACGATAAAAGGAACCAGATTGGTTGAATGCTGCGTGTTCGGCGATCCGTCTGGGTTAATCATCACATCCGAATTTCCGTGGTCAGCAAGAATGAAAACCGCATACCCATGCTCATACGCTGTTGTCGCTACTTTTTCAATACACTGATCTACTGTTTCGGCAGCTTTTACGGCAGCTTCAAAAACACCTGTATGTCCCACCATATCGGTATTGGCAAAATTTAAACAGACAAAATCCGCCGTTTCATTTTCCAGTTCCGGAAGGATGGCATTGGTGATATCGTATGCCGACATTTCCGGTTTAAGATCGTAAGTAGGAACATCTTTCGGACTTGGGCAAAGCAATCTTTTTTCTCCATTAAAAGGTTCTTCCCTTCCTCCTGAAAAAAAGAACGTTACGTGAGGATATTTCTCCGTTTCTGCAATTCTGATCTGTGTTTTATGGTTTCTTTCCAGTATTTCGCCCATCGTTTCCTGAAGCACTTCTTCATCAAAAACAACATGCACGTCCCGAAAAGTTTTATCGTAATTTGTAAGCGTTACATAATGCAACGGAAGTTTTCTCATGAAATATTCCGGTTTGTCGTGCTGCGTGAGTACTTCGGTAATTTCACGGCCTCTGTCTGTACGGAAGTTGAAACAAATTACAACATCATGATCCGTAATTTTAGCAACAGGAACTACATTTCCAATGGCTGTAGAATCGATCATGATAATTGGTTTCATGAATTCATCCGTAATATTTTCATCGTACGATTTCTGAATTTCAAGCAAGGCATTGGTGGTCTGCGCTCCCACTCCTTCTACCATGGCATCGTACGCTATTTTTACACGCTCCCATCTTTTATCCCGGTCCATTGCGTAATATCTTCCTACAACAGAAGCGAGCTTGCCAACGGTTTTTATCATGTGTTCCTGGAGGTCTTCAATAAAGCCTTTCCCGGAATGGGGATCACAATCGCGGCCATCTGTGAAAGCATGAACAAATACGTTTTCATGCAATCCGAATTCATGAGCTGCGGTAAGAAGGCCTTTCAGGTGGTTGATATGGGAATGCACGCCTCCATCGGAAACCAAGCCGATGAAATGTACTTTTTTGTTTTCTCTTTTTGCATATTCAAATGCATCCTGAATAACTTTCTGCTGACCCAAAGAACCGTTTTCCACCGCCATGTTCAGCTTTACCAGATTTTGATAGACTACTCTTCCGGCACCCAGGTTCATGTGTCCTACTTCTGAATTCCCCATTTGTCCTGCGGGTAATCCTACCGCAAGACCACTTGCTTCAAGGGTTGTATGCGGAAAGTTTTTAAGGCAGTTATCTATAAATGGTGTGTTGGCTTTATCAATGGCTGAAACATCAGGATTCATTCCCAATCCCCATCCGTCGAGGATTGCTAATATTGCTTTTTTAGACATCTTGTATAAACTTTAGTATTACAAATTTATTTATTTTGAAATGAATTGAAGAATTGGAGGGCTTAAAATTTATTTAAAATTGCTTTTCGATCGTAAACCTTCAAGGTTTTCAAAACCTTGAAGGTTTGGAGATGTTATCTATTTTTTGACTAAATATTTTATTAATTTTGCGGTATGGATTTAAGAGATCAATTAAAGAACCTTTTTCCTGAACACGAAGAGCAGGATTTTGAAATGCCAGAAGAACAATTCAGGCAGAAAGAACCTTTAGTCTGTAAATTTGAGAAGAAAGGCAGAAAAGGTAAGCCCGTAACGATTGTTGAAGGTTGGGAAGGAAGCGAGGAAGAGCTTAAGAAAATTTCAAAAAAAATAAAAACCACCTTGGGAATCGGTGGTTCTGAAAAGGATGGAACGATTATCATTCAGGGGGATAACCGTGATAAAATAATGGATATCCTTAAAGAAATGGGATATAAGACCAAAAGGGTCGGCGGATAGTTTATTATAATTTTTAAATTCTTCAAACGCTATGACCGCAAAAGTTTTTTATTAAAACTAAAAACATTTTTTTCGTAATGGTGTTTTACTCAGCGAAGAACTTTGTGAATATCGCAAATGTATTTTAAGTTTCATTTTAAAAGTAAATCTGCGTTTGTGGCATAATTGCTTTTAGTTTTTCAAGGGTTGATTTTTCTATAGGGTTCCCTGTTAATATTAAGGTTTTAAGATTTTTCAATTGGGAAAATTCTGCAGGAAGATCCGTAAGCCGGTTATCTGCCAGATTCATGCTTACGACATTGTTTAAGCCTTTTACTTTAGGAGAAATCTCTTTGATGTTGTTCTGGCTTACATTCAAAAATTCCAGCTGTTTTGATTTGAATAAGCCTTCTGGTAATTGAGCAATCGAATTTTGCTGTAATTCCAGGTATTTAAGCTGTTTAGGAAATTCCAATTGTCCTAAATCATTGATCTGATTGGCAGAAAGGTTCAGTGACTTCAGGTTTTTAATTTTATCTAAATCTTTGGCGATAAAACTGATCTGGTTTCCCTGCAAATTAATTTCTTCAAGGGTTGGAATTTCTAATAATGCTTCCGGAAAAACGTTCAGATTATTGGCATCGAGATAAATACTTTTTAATTTTTTAAGCTTTCCTACATTCGGATTAATGCCGGTCAAATTATTTAAATTGATTGAAAAACTTTCCAGTTTCTGAAGCTCTGCAATTTCATCGGGAATGTATTTGATGCTGTTTTCATTCAGATTCAGAATCGTAAGTTCTTTCAGCTTAAAAATAGATTCATCCATCTTTTCAAATTTATTTTCCATCAAATTCAGAAAGAAAATAGAATTGAATTTTTGAATTTCTGCCGGAAGATTGAACATGGTTTTACCTCTGAAACTCATACTGTACACTGTTTTCCCGCTTTTCAGCGCATCGTCTATGCTGGTGTATGTGGGATATTTTACAGGATCGATCTGTGCTTTTGCCTGCAAAAAAATCAATAACAGAGCAGAAAAAAATATCTTTTTCATAACTAAAAAAACTACCGGCAATCCATGGATTACCGGCAGTAATGTAAAATATTAATAATTATTTCTTCAGCAATTTTACGGTCTGCTGGAATCCTCCTTCTGCTTCAATGTTCAGAATTAAAACTCTTGAAGTGTTAAGCTGATTGGTGAAATCTAAATCTAACACTTTATTCAATCCTGAATATTTCTGGGTGAATACAATTTTACCATCTATGCTGTAGGCTGTTACCGAAATGTTTTTCAATCCTTTTGGAGAGTTGATTTTTACTACTCCGGAAGTAGGATTCGGGGCAACAGTTACCGTATTTTCCGGCTGCGCTTCTATAGTTCCTAAAGAACCGGCAGTTCCGAGGTTGTTTTTCAATGCCATTACTATTGTTGCAGATTTCCCTCTGTAATCAATGGTATTTCCGGTAGCATCTACATCTGTAGAGATCGTAGAATCCGGATGCTGAATAGAGAAGAACCCGAATTTGTGATCCGGCGTAAAGGTAAGTCCGGTAGGTTCTGAACCTGCAGGCATAGAAGCAAATAATTTCACTTTAGGATTTGCCTGAGTATGATCCGGAGCTATTACCCAGATATAGTTTTTACCACCGTCCTGAAGAACCCAAAGGTTTCCAAGCTCGTCAAAAGTAAGGTTGTCGTTTCCGTCTCCCCAAGCTTCTGTTTTTGTTCCCTGCGCTGTATCGAAAGAATAATTGGTAGTAAGGCCTCCTGCGAAAGTTTCAACCTGAGAAACAGTTGTTCCGTCGTCTTTGAATCGGTATACTTTATTTAATCCTTTTGCTGTAAAATAAATTTTACCATCCAGCGGACTGATTTCCACATCTTCCACACCATTGAAAGAAGTTCCTCCAACAGAATTTGCTAATGAAGCCGTGTTGTTCTGATCTGCTTTTGTTTTATTAGGAACCTGAACCCATGTTGCAGTAGTTGTTATAGGATCTCCTCCGCTCAATCCCTGATCTAACTTCAATACATAAAGGTTTCCTGAAGAAAGGTTATTTGGTGTATCCATTACATATTTATACACTTTGTTTGTTCCTCCGTCTTCACCATAATAAGCAATTGTTCCTGCATTGTTGATCACTACATTTTCGTGATTCATGATTCCCATCTGCCAAAGTTTTCCTTTAGAACCATCTGTATTCTGAGAAATTACCTGAGCGGTTACAGGATCAATTTCTACCAGCCATCCGTAATCTTTCATTCCGTCTGAATTGACATCGTTGGAAGTGGTCTGTTCTTCTGCTGTAACAATTGTTCCCCAAGGTGTAATACCACCGGAACAGTTTCTGATCGTCTGAACCAGGCTCGGAGCAGAGAAACTTACGGCTCTTGATCTTGTAAGCTGCCACAATTTTGTCGTCGGGTTATAGTTGATTTCCGCCATTGTAACACCTCCCGGGTTTGTTTCATGGTTTACGGAAAGGTAACCGTTTGTGCTGCTTGAATTTTTAGCCACATAAGCAGTGAAGTCATTTAAACCTCCTACTAATCCGCCACCTTCTGTATAGCTGTCTCCTTCTTTCAGGATCAACTGATATTTGTGTTCAGCAGGAATGATTATTTTGTTTGTCTGAGCTGTCGGGACAATTGATGTAAAGCAGCTGATATGATTGGCGTTACAAGTAACCGGAGTTACCGTAGTGGTTGTTTTCAGATAGGCATCAATTCTTAAATCTGAACTTGAAGCGCCTCTGTTGTGCAATTCGATGGAAATTCTGTTGTTTCCGTTTACGAATTTAGCTTTCGGAATAGAAAATACGTTATAAACGCTTTCAGCAGATCCGTCTATGGTTGTTGAGGATAAGGTGTTAAAATCGATTGTTCCGGTAGGCATGTTGTCTCTTACCACTTCCTCTCCGTTCAGGTAGACTACGATTCCGTCGTCTCTCATTACACCCAATTCCATCGTTGAGGAAAGGTCATTTAAATTAACCGTAAAATCTTTGGTAAAATAAGCGGTGATTAAGTCTGTACTGGTTTGTGTGGTTACAGGATCTCCATATCCTAACGGACCGTTCCCCTGAGGCCATGCCGTAACATCGTAGTTTGCATTTTTCCATTGGGGTGCCAATGCTGTGTTGGTATCATTATACTTCCATGAAGAATTTTTGTTGAAGATAAAAGTCTGGGCATTCAACAAAGTACCCGAAACCATTGCAAGAGCTGCAACTGTAAGTAGTTTTCTTTTCATTTTAAATTTCAATTTATTAGACTCTGCAAATCTATTTTATTGTGATGAAGCCCCTATTAATAGGAGTTTAAATAATTCTGTAGTAATATTAATTTATAGAAAATTTAATGTTAATCAGATTAAGAATATGTTACATTAATCGCAATAAATTTAAAATTTAACTAAAGTATTTCTTCCGGATGATAAACATTTTAAATTTCAAAAAAAATATTCGAAATTTGTGAAATCCGTGGGGGAAAATTAACTGCAAAAGAAACAAAAGGAATGTATTTAAGCTAAATTTCGAGAGCCAAAAGCCAGAAAAATATTGTATTAATTCTGCTGAGTTTTTCCCGGAACGACAAATAGAACGTTTTAAATTTCAAAAAAAATCCGCGAAATCTGTGAAATCTGCGGGAGAAAATTAACCGCAAAAGAAACAAAAGGAATGTATTTAAGCTAAATGTTGAGAGCTAAAAGCCAGCAAAACATGGTATAAATTGTGCTTAGTTTTTCCGGAACGACAAATAGAACGTTTTTAGAATATCAATTTTAAATTCAAAATCTGTGAAATCCATAAAATCCACTGGAGAATTATTTTAGCCACAAAAAACTGAAGCAAATATTTCACCTAATTATGATTGCATTGAGATTCTTACAGAATGACAATATGATGCATTTTTATTTAACCTTAGTTTTGCTGATATCCGTTAAAGAATTAAGAAAAGCAATAATCTGTTGAATTTCCGTTGACGAAAGGTTTAATTTATCGGCAGCAAGTGTCTGGTTTTTCATTTTTAATCCCAGTCCTTCTCCTCCGCCTTCATTATAAAATTCCATGACTTCTTCCAGGGTGCTGAAAGCGCCGTTATGAAAATAGGGTTTGGTAAGCGCAACATTTCTTACCGTTACCGTTTTAAATGAATTTTCATAAATCCACGAATTTTCCTTTTTTACCGGGCTGTTTATTCTCCCTTTATCCTCGTCAAGCGCAAGCGGCTTTTGATCAATTGGTTTGATAGTTACTCCCAATACCTCAGATTCATTTTCATTAAAGAACGGCGGAACGAGCCCTGAAAAGTTGGGAGCAAAGTGGCAGGTTGCGCAGTTGGCTTTTCCCATAAACAGGTTAAAGCCCTTTTTTGCATCGTCAGAAATTTCTTTTTCATTCCTCATGAATTGATCAAAATCACTTTCGTACGAATATAGAGAAGCAACATATGAGCTTAATGCTTTAGAGAAATTTTCGCGGTTGATGGTTCCCTTTTTGAAGGCTTTTTTAAAGGCTTTCTTATATTCAGGGTCTGCGTTTATTTTTTTAATGATATTGTCGTAGCTGGTGTTGAATTCATCTTTGTTGTAAATAACGTGTTCGGCTTGCTGTTCGAGGTAAAAAGCCCTCAAATCATAGAAAAATCTTTTGGCAAAAACAGCATTGTACAAGGTGGGAGAATTTCTCAGTACGGTTTTTCCATCTACATTGCTTTGGGATTTAGATTTCAGATCCGTGAATGCGTTTTCGGGAAGATGGCAGGTTGCGCAGCTCATTTTACCGTTGCCGCTTACATTCTGATCATAAAAAATTTGTTTACCCAGATTTCTTAATGCTTCATTATCTTCATCTTTCTTGAGCAAAGTATAAAAATACGGATTAAGGAAATCACTGCTGAAAAGATTCTTACTTCCCGGGTTCCAGCCGGAAAATTCTTTCAGGTCGTCCGTTGTTCCGTCCCAGCTTCCCAATTCCTCGTATAAAGGCTGAATGTATTTTTTGTAAAATTCAATCCTGTCGAGCTTTTCAAAATCTGTATTTTCAGAAAGATATTTAATTCCAGCGGTAAATAACTGATGTGCTTTTTCCGTGTTATAATTTTTAAAATAGGGATCATCCTGAATATATTTTTTCATTCCTGAAAAAGCATGCAGGGCTTCTTCGGAACTATTTAAAGAGCCGGGTGTATCAAAACCTGTTACGCCCAGGCTGTATATTCTGATGAGTTCAATTCTCAACGGCAATGTTTTATTGTTTCCCTTGCTTAAACCGTTTTTAATGGAGCTTAAATAGAAGCTTGCATAGCTGTTGAACAGGAAATCGGTGATTGTTTTAATTTCTTCTTTTTTTTCTTCGGCTTCATCAGAAAATACCATTTCATCCAGAACCTGAAGCCCTTCCGGAGGAAGGGTATAGGAAGTTGTTCCGGCCGCCTCGATATGAAACAACGGAGCGGCATTAAGGTGCGTTTTTGTAAATTCAGGATAGTGATAGGCAACGTAAAACTCTATTTCCTTGAAAGAATTTCTTGTTTCCTTTAATGTTTTACGTAAATCTTCAAGCGTTATTTTGCCTTCGGAAAAAGCATAAGCATTGGATTTCAATTGACTGAGTCTGGTTTTAAAATTTGTTAATCCCTGATGGATAACAGAGTTTTCATTTTTAAAACCTTTATGGGAAGGATTGAAAGACATTACCGCAAATCCCAACATCACAAAAAGAACAGCCAAAGGATAAAACTTCATTAATTTTTTTCCGCAAAACTATCGATAGCAAAAGCGTTACAGGTTACCGTAACCTTAAATTTCAATTAAATAATTGTTTACATTTCCGTAATGGAATTTTTATTAATTTTAAACCCCGAAATCACATTCAGAACTAAACAATCGGTTTCTATACTGATATTTAACGATGAAGAGGATATTTGAGGAAGATTTAATACAAACTTTAATTCAAATAAAAACAGAGTATGCTCAATAAACTTGCTGCTTCAGAACTTGTTCTGAACGAGGACGGAAGTGTCTACCACCTGAATCTTTTACCGGAAGATATTGCTGAAAAAATTATTCTTGTTGGTGATCCCGATCGTGTTGCCAAGGTTTCAAAATATTTCGACACGGTGGAAATCCGTAAAAATAAAAGGGAATTCTACACCCACACCGGAACGCTTCGCGGCGAGAGAATCACGGTAATGTCTACAGGAATCGGGACGGAGAATATTGATATCGTGATGAATGAGCTTGATGCTTTGGTGAATATTGACCTGAAACGTAAAGAATTCAAAACTGAACATACTTCGCTAAAGCTTTTCAGGATGGGAACCTGCGGAAGTGTAAACCCTGATGTTCAGGTTGATAATATGCTGGTGACCCAAAATGTGGTTGGATTAGACGGATTGATGAATTTTTACCCGGATTATCATTTTGAAAATGAATTTTCCAGAAAGTTTTATGAAAAATTTCCATACGAGAAGATAAAGCCAATGCTTTATTTTTCTGAATGGTCGGAAGAACTTGGTGAATTATATAAGGATGCAAAATATCATGGAAATACGGCTACTTTTCCCGGTTTTTATGCGCCACAGGGAAGACAGCTTCGTTTAAATGCCCTGGATGATCAATTCCTTGAAACGTTGAATGATCTGGGCATTACCAATTTTGAAATGGAAACTTCTGCCATTTATGCGTTTTCAAAATTATTAGGACATCAGGCGGTTACAGTAAATAATGTTATTGCCAACAGGAGACGCGGCGAGTTTTCGTCGGATCATCATGCTTCTGAAAAGAACCTTATTGAATGGGTTTTAGAAAGAATTATCAAATAAATTAAAAAAGGATTGCAGAAACGCAATCCTTTGATTTTATGACAATGATGATTTCTAAAGCTTTATCCAGAATAATATGAAATTTCATAATTTGATTATGTAAAATCCGTTAAAGCGGTTTAAAACTCATTAATGGTAACATAAAAATGTGCTGAATACAGGCTTTCAGCATTACCAGCAATATTGGTAAGATTAATGGTAATATTTGAAACAGAAGTTAGCCTTGGATTTGATATAGAGAAAGTAGAATTTCCCGCAAAATCACTTGCCGGAGTGACGACAATAGTTGCTCTTGTAGAAGATAGTATCAAAGCTGGGGGAACAGGAATATTCATTGTGGTAGATTTTCCTGAAGGAAGATTGGTTATTGAAACTGCAGGCCATACTTCAAAACTAATCTGATTTTTTTGCACTGTTCCGTTATTTCCAAGCTTATATTGTCCGTTAACGTCAAGTTTCGTTGTAGTATTTGGCGTACCTGTTCCAATACCCACATTGGCATTGCTGTCTCCTAAAACAATTGCATTATATTGGGATGTTGAAGCATTATAGCCTATTGCCGTAGAGTTTTGTCCGCTTGCAGAAGCTCCGGAACCCAATGCCGTAGAATTTTGCCCTGATGTAAGCGTATTGTACCCCACAGCCGTTTCATTATTATTATTTGTTTTGGCGCCAAAACCCAAAGCGATCGATTTGTGCCCTCCCGAAAACGCATTTTTACCGAAAGCAGCAGATTCGTTATTATCTGCGATTGCATTATAGCCGATCGCTATAGCCTGATATTTCGAACTGGAGGAATTTCCAAAACTTATTGATCCATCTACCCCTAATTTCCCAACATTAACACCATTTACCTTAAAAATAAGATCATCATAGGTGGATGTTCCAAAAGAAAGATTGGTGGCATTGCCACCGTAATTTCCCGCATTGTTTCCAGATGAACTCCAATTTCCCGAACTGGGTAAAACTGTAGAAACTGTAGCAATCTGATTCCACTTTGAATTGCTCCAGAAGTAAAATCCGGAAGGAGAAACACCGCCAAGACCATTGTTCCATATTAGTAAACCTTCTGCAGGCGAAGGTATTGTAGTGATATCTGTTACAGATAAGAGAGTGATTCTTGGCATAAGAACTCCTTTGTTACCGGAATTAATGTCAAGGACTGAAGAAACGGCAGGTGTGGTTGTCCCTATTCCCACTTGTGTAAATCCATAAATGAACTTAAATAATAATATGCAGGCTGATATTTTTCTGCAATAAATACATTTTTTCATCTTTTCGTGTTTGTGTTAAGACAAATATAAATATTCTTACTAAATTATAAATCAGTTGCATAAAATTATCTTCGAGTAATTAATTTTTTTTTATGAAAAGTTTAACAGTATACCATGATTTTGGGAATAGTTATTGTTTAAAAACTAATATCACTAAAATATTTTATTATGAACAATTCAGAATATAACAAAGCGGAAAACGCAGTAGACAACACAGAAAACTCTTTAAAAAATGCTGCGGACAATACGAAATGGAAAGTAGAAGAGCTTGCGGACAGAGCGAAAGATTACATCAACGAAAAAAGAGCAAACGATGAAGAAGCAAGGCATGAAGACTGGCTGGACAGAGCGAAAAACAATGTTTCTGACGCATGGGAGAATGTAAAAGATAAGGCTAATGATGCTTGGGAAAAAACAAAAGATGCTGCAGAAGATGTAAAAGCAGAATGGAATAAAAAAACAAATTAATTTCAGTCATATAAATATTTTCAAGAAAAACGGAGTCTTTTTATAAGAGGCTCCGTTTTTTATTATGTAATCAACACAAATATTGCTACATTTGTAAACTAATAAACATTAAAAAATATGTCATACGGTTTACTTAAAGGCAAAAAGGGAATAATATTCGGAGCCCTTAATGAACAATCGATCGCTTGGAAAGTTGCAGAAAGATGTCATGAAGAAGGTGCTGAATTTATCTTATCTAATGCTCCTATCGCCATGAGAATGGGAGAGCTGAATGCGTTAGCAGAGAAAACAGGATCTGATGTAATAGGAGCAGACGCTACTTCCATTGAAGACTTGGAAAAACTTTTTGATGCCGCTGTTGCAAAATTTGGTAAAATCGATTTTATCCTTCACTCTATCGGAATGTCCGTAAACGTGAGAAAAGGGAAACATTATACGGAAATGAATTACGACTGGTTGGAAAAAGGCTGGGATGTATCTGCCGTTTCTTTCCATAAAGTAATGCGTGTAGCATGGGAAAAAGACTGTATGAATGAGTGGGGAAGCATTCTTGCCCTTACGTACATTGCGGCTCAGCGTACTTTCCCGGATTACAACGATATGTCTGACAACAAGGCGTACCTTGAAAGCATTGCCAGAACATTCGGAAACTATTGGGGTGAAAGAAAAGTCCGTGTAAATACGGTTTCGCAGTCACCTACTCCAACAACCGCAGGAAGCGGCGTAAAAGGCTTCGGAGGATTCCTGGGATATGCTGAAGATATGTCTCCGCTGGGAAATGCTACCGCTCTCGACTGTGCCAACTACTGTGTTACCTTATTCTCTGATCTTACGAAGAAGGTAACAATGCAGAATCTTTTCCATGACGGTGGATTCAGCAGTTCTGGTGTCACGCAGAAAGTAATTAATAAATATGATGACGAAAACAAGTAATCATTGTTTACAATAATTTTGAAAATCCGGAATAATGTTCCGGATTTTTTTGTTTCAAAAAGCAGTTTCGGCGGAGCCAAAGGCTCCCGCCGAAACTTTAAAAT